>JAPLKT010000085.1:0-2763 GCA_026387895.1 Gemmatimonadota bacterium
CCCGCCGCCACCTCGCTCGGTGCCGGCACGAGCTTGGCGGAAATCCCCGCCGCCGACGTCGCGTCGAGCACGCGGCGTACCAACGCCCCGTTGGGATCGCGAATCGCGATGATCACGAGGTTGGCCCGGTGTTCTGCGATCAGAGCCGGTAGCGCGTCGACGCCACCCAGCACCGGCACACCGCTCAGCGAGCGCTCGTGTTTGGCCCTGTCGTCATCCACGAAGCCCACGGGAAAGAGTCCCGTGCGCGCCGTGCGCAGATCCTGCAGCATCAACTGACCGAGCCGGCCGGCACCCACCACGAGCACGCGGCTGGTGGCTTCGGCTTCCGATCGCAGTGCACCAATCGCAAGCCGGCGCCAAAGTCTCGGGGCAATCACCGCGGTGGCCGCCAACGCGCAGTCAATGAAAATCACCGCGAGCGGCAGGCGGAAGCCCTGCGGCGGGATGTAGCGAACCACGAATCCACCATGAAGCAAACAAAGGGCCGACGACACCAGCACCGCCGTCAGCAACCGGCTCACGTCCAATGCGCTGGCGTAGTGCCAAAGGGCGGTATACGCCCCAGCACGCCAGTTGGCCACCAAACGAATCCCCAGCGCCCCGAGGGTGTATTTGATGAGCAATATTTGCTGCTCGTGCGAGAACGAGACGGACTCGATTCGAACCGCCAGCGCTACCGCAGGGGTTGCCAGCAGCAGCAATACGTCAATCACCCAGTGGCTCAACGCGGACCGGGTGTCGGGGCGGCTTGGTGAGGCGGACTGTGACGTCATGCCGGAATAGTCGGGTCCTTGAGGGTCAGATTTGAGTCGCTCTACAACTATGAATTTGCGCTCAGTCTTTACGGTGCTAAATTACCTCGCAAGTTATTCCTCCGTCTACGTTTACGCTACATTCAGCCTGCTGTCACCCTTTGGCCACTCGGATGCCTCCCTCCGTCGAAATGCGCCTAGGAACGGCTGACGACGCGCGGGCATGCAACGATTTCCATAATTCCTATTACGGGACGTCGCGGACGCTCGCGCAGTGGCACTGGGAGTTTGGGAGGGGGCCGACCGACAATGGTACCATACCATTCGTGATAGCGCTGGCCGATGGTCGTGTCGTAGGCACTCAGGCGCTGATCCCCATCGAACTCGTCGATTCGAGAGGAGCCTATTGGTCGGGCAAATCGGAAGAAACACTCGTCGCAGAATCGATGCGCGGCCAGCACCTCTTCGATCGAATGTATGATGTATTATTGGCCGAAGCGCAGAGGCGAGACATCCGCTTTATATGGGGATTTACTCCAGCATCTCACGCTTTCCTGAGGGCGGGGTTCGTTATTCCCGCGAGAACCAGCCAGGTCTTCTGCTGTTTTACCAACGACGCAGCTAAACAATTCCGGCTTGCTTCGGGTTCCGCCCGTGGCCATCGGTCGATCGACACCTTGGCGTCCAGCGCACTGTCTCTCTATTCAGCAGTTCGACGAGGATTCAAGCCGCGACTACGAAAGGGCGTCGTGAGCTGTACCGGGCTGAGCGAGCCCCCGAGCTGGGCAGACACCATTTCTCACGACTTCGTTGGCGAGTGGGGAGGAACATCGCTACACCGCTCGAAGGAATACCTTGACTGGCGATTCTTCTCCAATCCGTTCGGACGCCCTGCCGTCGTAGCTGCGTTTGTCGGCGACCATCCCGTCGGGTGGGTCGCCTTCGGTATGGGCGAGGACCGAACTGCCTCAATCGTTGACCTAGTGGCGGTTTCGCCGAACAGGGGAGCTGTCACGGTCGACGACGTAATCGACGCGCTCCTCCGCGAAGCCATGAACCAGTCGCGAGACATGGGAGCTGCAGGGATTCGAGCTTGGCATGTGTCGAATCATCCGTTTGCTAGCAAACTTCGGCGCCGCTTACACGCGTTCGGTTGGGTATCACTATCCCGCGGTTTCGATATGGTTGTGAGAGAGATCGCAGCTGATGGTGATACACGAACACCCGTCCCAATGAACCAGTTCTACGTGACCCGCGCCTTTACTGAGGGAAGCTCCTTTTGACGGCGAGTCGCGATCGTTGGGTGCTCGAGACGTTGGATTTGCTCGCCTGTTTCCAGTTCACGGATACCGGCCTCAGGGCGTTTCGGCAGGCTCCAATCCGACTAGTAACTTCATCGGAGTTACGGAACTGCCGAGGACCATCCATTTTCATTCCCACGGATATTGACGCGCCGCTCCGGCCAGCGGCGCCGTGGCACGTTTATTTCGGCTCCACTGAGCTGTGCCTTTGGAATCCAATCGCCCAGCCTGACGCGAACTGGGCCGCTATACCAGACACTACGGCTCCTATGTGGTGGCGGCACGTTTCCGGCGCATTGACCCCTGCATGGAACCTCTGGGCGAACGTCACCGATTTGCTAACGTCGCGTGAAGAACGAGAAATCAATGTACGGGATGAGCACGGGCGCTTCCCTTCCTGTGAGTCACCTCGCGCAGCGGTCGACATCGCCCATGTACCGGCGGTCAACGACGCGAATGCGGCGTTGCTTGCGGCCGCGCTCTCGCTCGTTGAGCAGTCGGGGCCTGCCGATTTCGACCCGAGTCGATTTGTCGCCGCTCCGGCACTGGCGCTTTCGCACGACTGCGACCAACTCCGCGGAAACGACCTCATGACGCAAAGCATTCGCGTGTTCCGAGCAGGTAAACAGTTAGCGAAGGGAAACGTTGGAGAAGCAAGGCGGAGTGCGTGGGCGGTGATTGCGAACGCTGTACAGCCATCTACCTAC
>JAPLKT010000085.1:2892-5654 GCA_026387895.1 Gemmatimonadota bacterium
CAGTTCTGCCGCCTTAGCCGCAAGCTCTCTACCGCGCGGCTTTGAGGCGGGCGTCCATTACAACTACTGGTCCATGGGTGAATCCTCAAGCCTTGAGGCTGAGCAAAAGCTAATTCGTGATGCGGCCGGTAAGGCGGTGACTGCGGGCCGAGCACACTACCTTCGATTCAACGCTCTTGATGACTTCCCCTTCCTCGAAAAATCCGGGATTAGGCTAGATGAAAGCGTGGGATGGGCAGATCGCGTTTCGTACCGCGCTGGTGTAGCTGGGCCATTCCGGCCATTCGACGAGACCACTGGTGAGGCACGCAGCATCATCGAACTACCTCTCTCGGGAATGGACCACGCCATGTGGCACGAGGACAACAAACACACCATTTCAAACTTGCTTCGACACCTCTCCGGGGTCGGTGGAGTATTATCGATCCTTGTGCATCCGGGCGCATTCCATAACCCGGAATATCCTCAGTTTTACGGCAGGTACGCATCGCTACTGAAGGAGGCGTACGGTCTGGGTTGTCGCACACTTACCCCGTCAGATATCATCCAAAAGATTGACGGGTGGCTCGGCGCACGACGTATTGCATCGGCGTAATCAAACGCGATTGTCCCCCTACAACCTGAGTGCGGTATCCAAATTTTCGGATCGTTCGCACTGACGGCCGCGCGAAAGCTGCCACCCTCCTCCAACCCAATGCCCCTAATGCGCGTGGTTCTCGTCACCGCTGGGGAACCGCTTCCCACCGACCGGGCTGATATTCGGCTCCATCGGACCGGGCAGTTCGCGGCGTGGCTCGCCGCTCGCGGGCACGAGGTGGACTGGGTCACCAACCGGTTCGATCACTTCCAAAAGCAGCAGCGCCCCACTGCTGGCGTGTTGCACCTGGCGCCGAACTACCGCATTCACCTGCTCGAAAGCCGCGGCTACCGGCGCAATATCAGCATCGAACGCTTTCTCGATCACGCTGACCTGGGCCGCGACTTTCACGCCCGCGCTTCGCAACTGGGCCGCGCCGATGTGATGCTCGCCTCCATGCCGACCATCGAACTTGCCGCCGAGTCGGTGCGGTGGGCGCAGAGCGTGGGTGCGGCGAGCTTGGTCGACATTCGCGACCTCTGGCCCGACATCATGATTGAGCGCGCACCCGTCGGTGCGCGTTGGCTCGCCCGGCTTGCACTGTCCAAGCTCTCGAGTACCCTAGCGCTCGCGCTCCGCGGTGCGGATGGCATTATTGCTCAGAACGAACCCTTCGTGCACTGGGGCCTCGCCCACGCCAAACGCGCCGCCGGCCCGCTCGATGTAGTCATTCCGCTGGGGTACGGACTTCGCCCACTGGCAGAGGCTGACCGCGCCGCCGCGCTTCAGTTCTGGCGCGGCCAAGGACTCGACCTCGGCGAAAACGCCCCACCCGTGATGGCATTCGCCGGGAGCGTGAGCAGTCAGTTCGACTTTGCTCCAGTGCTCGCAGCGGGAAACCAGCTTCGTTCGCGCGGCGTCCGCACGGTGATCTGCGGCATTGGCGAACGAATCGGGGAACTCACTAGTGCGGCAAAACCACGAAGCGACCTACTGCTCCCTGGTTGGTGCTCATACGCGCAGCTGCGGGTGCTCCTCGAGCGCGCCACCATCGGGCTACTGCCGTACAAGGACTCCCTCAACTTCCAGAATGCCGTGCCCAACAAAGCGGGTGAGTATCTGGCGCACGGACTCCCGCTCGCGTGGAGCCTTGGCACGGGGCCACTCGCCGCGCTGATAGCCAAACACAACGTCGGCTGTTCGTACCGCAAGAACGGCACGCAGCTCGCCGCCGCCGTCACGGCCTTGCTCGATTCGCCGGCGAACGCCACCGCGGCTCACGACGCCGCCCGAGCGCTGTTCCACGCCGAGTTCGACGCCGACACCGTGCACCAACGCTTGCTCGACCACCTGACGCTCGCGACCAAGCGGCATGCGGCCGCCGCATGATCAAACGCCTTTTTGATTTCACCGCGGCCGCCCTCGGTCTCATCGTCCTCTCCCCGCTCTTCCTCCTCCTCGCCCTCTGGATTAAGCGCGACTCCCAAGGCCCCATCTTCTACCGCGGCATCCGCGGTGCCCGCGGCGGCGGCTCCTTCCGCATCTTCAAGTTCCGCTCGATGGTCCAGAACGCCGACAAAACCGGCCAAAACTCTAGCGGCTCCGACGACGCCCGCGTCACCCCCAGCGGCCACTTCATTCGCCGCTTCAAGTTCGACGAGTTCGCCCAGCTCATCAATGTGCTCCTGGGCGACATGAGCCTCGTCGGCCCCCGGCCAGAAGTGCTCAAATACACCGAGAATTACACCGGCGATTTCCGCGCGATCCTCACCGCGCGCCCCGGCATCACCGACTGGGCCAGCATTTGGAACAACGACGAAGGGGCGGTGTTGGCAGGGCATCCGGATGCCGACCTCGCCTATGAACAGCTCATCCAGCCCACCAAATTACAGCTCCAGCTCCATTATGTGCGCCACCGCACCTTCTGGGGCGACATCAAGATTCTGTTCAGCACGGTGTGGGTGCTCGTGAACCGCGATTTCTACCCGCGCGAACTGCAAAGCACGCCCCGCCTCACCAAACGTTCCTAACTCGATCCACGCTCCGCTACACCGCCGCATTCGCCACGACTTCACGCCACGCACTCCCATGACCGCCACCCGCGACATCCCGTTCTTCAACTACCGCGGCACCTTCGCCGCCATTGAGCAGGAACTCACCAGCACGTTCCACGATGTGCTCTCGC
>JAPLKT010000005.1 GCA_026387895.1 Gemmatimonadota bacterium
CCGGCTTGGTCATGTGGTGCTTGACGAAATCGGCCGCTTCCTGCTCGTCCGTCCCACCAATCTCGCCCATCATCGCCACGGCCTTCGTGTGGGGATCGGCCTCGAATGCCGCGAGGCAATCGATAAAGTTCGTGCCATTGATCGGGTCCCCACCGATGCCAACGCAGCTGGTCTGGCCAATACCGGCCCGAGTCAGTTGGTAGACAATCTCGTAGGTGAGCGTGCCCGAGCGGCTGACCACACCCACCGGGCCAGGCGTGCAGATACGCCCAGGAATGATGCCGACCTTCGACTCACCTGGGCTGATAAGCCCTGGGCAGTTCGGGCCAATCAGTCGGACCCCGCGTTCCTTCACGAAGGGATACACCTTGGTCATGTCGAGCACCGGCACGCCCTCGGTGATGCAGACCACGAGTTGCACACCAGAGTCGGCGGCTTCCATAATCGCGTCGGCAGCGAATGGCGGTGGCACATAAATCACCGCGGTGTTCGCGCCAGTGGCGCTCACGGCGTCGGCGACGGTGTTATAAATCGGCACCGTACTCTCGAACGTCTGGCCGCCTTTTCCCGGCGTCACACCGGCGACGACCTTGGTGCCGTACTCCATCATCTGCTTGGTGTGGAACGAGCCGTCACGGCCCGTGATTCCCTGCACCACCAGTTTCGTGTCCTTATTGATAAAGACGCTCATCTTACTTGCCTCCCTTGGCAAGGGCGACGGCCTTCTGCACCGCTTCGTCCATGTCGCTCGAGGCGGAGAATCCGTTCTCGGTAAGAATCTTCATGGCAATCTCTTCGTTGGTTCCGGTGAGGCGAATCACCAGGGGAACCTTCAGCGGATTCGCCTTCGTCGCCGTCACAATCCCGTTCGCGACATCGTCGGTACGCGTAATACCACCGAAGATGTTGAACAGAATCGCCTTCACATTGGTGTCGGCAGTGATAATACGCAGCGCGTTCACGACCTTCTCGGGGTTCGATGAACCACCGATATCCAAGAAGTTGGCCGGCTCGCCACCGTAGTACTTCACGAGATCCATTGTGGCCATCGCGAGACCGGCACCGTTCACGACGCAACCCACGTCACCGTCGAGCTTGATGAACGTCAGGTTGTTATTGCGCGCATCGACTTCGCTCGGCTCCTCACTCGACTCATCACGCAGGGCAGCGACGTTCGGCTTGCGATCAAGCTCATTGTCGTCGATGACCATCTTTCCATCCACGGCGAGCACTTCGCCGGTGGGCGTGACGACCAGCGGGTTGATCTCGGCCAGCGAGCAGCCACTCGACATAAACGCGGCGTACAGCTGCTGCATGATCTTCGCGGCAGCACGCGCGAGCTTCACATCCTGATACAGGAAGAAGCCGAGCTGCATGGCTTCGTACGTCTGCAAGCCGTAGCGTACGTCCACCGGATGGTACTTGATCTTCTCCGGCGTCTCTGCGGCGACCTGTTCAATGTCGATGCCACCAGCGGCGCTGACCATGAAGACGGGCTTCTTGCGCGCACGATCGACGATGATGCCAACGTAGGCCTCGCTGCCGATATCGGCGGCGACGGTCACGAGCACCTTCTCGACCGTGAGGCCCTTGATCTGCATGCCGAGGATGGCGGTAGCCTTCTCAAAGGCATCCGCGGGAGTCTTGCAGAACTTGACGCCACCGGCCTTACCGCGACCGCCAGCGTGAACCTGTGCTTTGACCATGACAGCAGTGCCGTATTTCTCAGCGAGTGCCTTGGCCTGCGCGGGCGTCGTGGCGACTTCACCCGGGGGGATCGGCACGCCGAAACCCTTCAGGATGTCTTTCGCCTGATATTCGTGAAGATTCATGACAAATGCGGTCGAGGAGGACTTTCTGCGCCAGAAGTAGCGCAGCTGTGAAAGTTAGCGACTCAACAGAGGACTCGGCACCCTCTACCGAGGGAAGGTCACGCCTTGCGTAGCGAGCCAGGACGCCACCTCGTCGCGAATCTCATCAAGACGCGACTGCGAGAGCGCCTCGAAGCGGACGACCAGGATGGGCTGCGTGTTGCTCGCCCGAATCAAACCCCATCCATCCCCATACAGGATCCGCACGCCATCGACGTCGATGACGTCATGGAGTGATCGAAAGTGCGTCTGTGCCTTCGCAACAACGTCAAACTTGCGGTCATCGGGACAATCCACGCGAATCTCAGGCGTCGACACGTACCGCGGGATGTCGGCGAGCAGCTCGTCAACGCCTTGATTCGCATCGGCGATAATACGCATCACACGGGCCGCCCCGTAGATGGCATCGTCGTGACCGTAGAACCCTTCGGTGAAAAACATGTGCCCCGACATCTCGCCCGCCAACGGCGAATGGAGCTCCTTCATCTTGTCCTTGATGAGCGAGTGCCCCGTCTTCCACATCAACGGGACGCCACCAGCCGCGGTGACCGCGTCCGGCAACGCCTGCGAGCACTTCACGTCGAAAATGATTGACTGTCCCTTGCCCGTTCGCGCGAGCACGTCGCGGGCGTACAGGATGAGCAGGTAATCGCCCCAAATGATCGTACCGTTCTTGTCGACGATGCCGATTCTGTCGGCGTCGCCATCGAACCCAATGCCAATATCGGCCCCTTCCCGCTTCACTGCCGCAATCAGGTCCTCAAGATTCTCTACGACTGTCGGATCGGGATGGTGGTTTGGGAACGTCCCATCGCTCTCGGCAAAGAGCATCGTCGGCGTGATACCGAGTCGCGGGAACAGCTGCGGCGCCACAAGTGCGCCCGCTCCGTTACCGCAATCGATTACGGCCTTCAGCGGACGCGACAGCGTACCGATGCGCGCGACGACATCGTCACAATAGCGATCGATGACCGCTTCGCTACGCAACGTGCCCTGGCCAACCGGAAATACGCCGCCCTGAATCAGCTGCAGAAGGCGCTGAATCCCCTCTCCGTGAAGCGAGCCCGTGCCCACACAGAGCTTGAATCCGTTGAACTCCGGCGGATTATGCGAGCCGGTGATTTGAATGCCACCGTGCACCTTAAGGTGGTGCAGGCTCCAGTAGAGCAGTGGCGTCGGGACCACGCCGATATCGACCACGTTTGCACCAGTGGAGCGCAGCCCGTGCACGAGTGCATCGAACAGTGCATCGCCGCTCGGCCGATTGTCGCGTCCGACCGCCACTTCAAGCGGAATGCCGCGCTCCGCGAGCAGCGCGCCGTAGGCCCGCCCGATGGCTTCGGCGGCTTCGACAGTGAGGTCTTGCCCCACAACGCCGCGGATGTCGTACTGCCGAAAGATGTTTGTATCGATCATAGGAGAATTATAGCGAAAGCGGGGCGCCGAAGCGCCCCGCTTCGCAGTCAATATGACGTGCTACTTATTGGTCGCCTGAACCGCAGTCTGATTCGGCGCCATTGGGGTGCTGCCACGGGTCCACGTGGCGAGCTGCGACCCCATAGGGCCGACCTCCGCCGCGCCTTCCGCACGCGGTTTCATAAACATCACCCGGACCACGTTCAGGTAGTAGCCTGCGGCAATGACCGAAGTCAGTACCAAGATCACGCTGAGTGGCAAGAGGTTGTGAGGCGAACCCAACGCTGCCTGCAAGAGGTACAACTTGGCAAAGAACCCAATGCCGCCGAAGAGCGGAAAGCCCATAAGTGCGAGCATGAACACGCCCATCGCAATGGCGAGCCCGGGCCGCACGCTCCACAAACCCTCGTAATCAACGAGGTCTTGATTGCGCTCACCGGCGCTACCCACCGTCGCCACGACAGCGAATGCACCAAATGTCGCCAGCGTGTACGCGACGAGGTAGAACAGGAACGCGGCCGACCCAAGGCGCGTACCGGCAGCAATGGCAACCAGCAGATAGCCGGTGTGCACGACACTCGAATAGGCGAGCAAACGCTTGATGTTCCGCTGCGCCAAGGCAACGACGTTGCCCACGAGCATCGTGATCGCGGCCAGCCACCAGACCGGCAGAATCCACGCGCGATCCATCTGCGGGAACGCTTCAAGCCAGATGCGGAGGAACACCGCAAAGGCGGCAGCCTTGACCGCTGAGGCCATAAATGCCGTCGTTGGGGTCGGTGCCCCTTCGTACACGTCCGGTGCCCACATGTGGAATGGCACTGCCGCGACCTTGAATCCGAAACCCACCAGCAGAAGGCCGACGCCAATGAGCAACATCGACTGCGACTGCAGCTGGTGTTGGACAATCACCCTGCCGATCACCGACAGATTCGTAGATCCAGTGGCGCCGTAGGTGAGCGCAATGCCGTACAGCAGGAATCCGGTCGCGAACGCGCCGAGCAGAAAGTATTTCAGGGCCCCTTCAGCGGCCTTGGCGCTTCGACGGTTCAGTCCCGCTAGCACATACACGGCGATCGACATGATCTCGATGCCAAGAAAGACAATCATGAGGTCGCGTGCGGCCGCCAGGGTCATCATCCCCGCGGTCGCAAACAGTACGAGCACGTGTACCTCTGCCTGCGGGATACGCTCCTTGTCGCCGTACTCCATGGAGAGGAGCACAGTTCCAATGGCGGCCGCGATGAAGATCAGGTCGGCGGTCCACCTGAAGCGGTCGACCGCGATGACGCCTGGGCCAACGTTGTTCCCCGCCATGATCATCGCGACAACCGCACTTGCGGTCGCAACGAGAACCGCAATCGAGAGCTTGCCGATGGCACGCTGGGAGGCAGAACCTTCGGGGCGCAGTGCTGTCAGGACCATCAGCAACGTCGCACCTGCCATCAGGATCAGGTCAGGGGTGAGCGCCGCCAGGAGCTGCGATGGAATCGTGAGGTCGAAGGTCATTTACTTGATCTCCTCGCCCATCATACCGGCGCCAGCCATGTTTCCTGCCTGATGAACGTGGGTAATCAGTCGATTCGCTGCCGCCGAGGTCTTTTCGAGAACAGGTGCGGGATAAACACCCATCCAGATGATCGCTGCGATCAGCGGAATCAGGAGCCCGATCTCACGCCAGTTCAGATCCTGCAGGCGTTCGTTCTCGGGCTTAGTAAGCGGGTTATAGATGATGCGCTGCAGCGCCCAGAGGAGATACGCCGCGGCAAAAATGACGGCCGTCGCAGCGATCACCGCGTAGACGGGCTGCGAACGGAACGCACCAATCAGCACGAGGAACTCGCCGATGAAGCCGTTGGTCCCCGGCACGCCAATGGAGCTCAGGCAGACAACCGTGAGCAAGGTCGCAAACACGGGCATCACCTTTGCGATTCCACCGTAATCCGCGATGAGCCGTGTGTGACGGCGTTCGTACACCATGCCGATCATGAGGAACAGCGCGCCGGTCGAGACACCGTGGCTCAGATTCACCATCAACGCCCCCTGCACCGACTGCGGCGTTAGGGCAAAGATGCCAAGCATCACGAAGCCAAGATGGCTCACCGAAGAATAGGCAACCAGCTTCTTAAAGTCGGGTTGTACCAACGCGACGAGCGCGCCGTACACAATGCCGACGACCGCCAATGTCAGAATCAGCGCTCGGACGGTCGGGTTCATTGCCGCACTCGGAAAGAGTGGCAGCGCGTACCGCAAAAATCCAAACGTGCCCATCTTCAGCATGATCGCTGCCAGAATCACGGATCCGGCAGTCGGAGCCTCGACGTGGGCATCAGGCAGCCACGTATGGAACGGGAACATCGGAACCTTCACCGCGAAGGCCAGCGCAAACGCACCGAACAACCAGAGCTGTGCGGCCGGGCTCAACTGGGCGTTATGCAGGATCTGATCGTAGGCGAAGGACGGATGTCCCGCGATATCAGCGGCCTGCGTGCCGAGATAGATAATGCCGACCAGCATCAACATCGAGCCGGTCATCGTGTAGAGGAAGAACTTCAAACTTGCGTACAAGCGGCGCTGCCCGCCCCACACACCGATGATGAGGTACATCGGAACCAGCATGAGCTCCCACATCACGAAGAAGAGCATGAGGTCGAGCGCCATAAAGACGCCAAGCATGCCGGTCGTGAGCACCATCAACAAAGCGTAGTAGCTGTGCACCTTCTCACGGATGCTCGTCCAGCCGCCCAGCACCGCGAGCGGCATGATGAGTGTCGTGAGCAGAATCAACGTCATGGAGATGCCATCAACCCCCACCGCGAATCGAATCCCCCACGCGGGGATCCACGGAACTGCGAAACCGGCCTGCCAATCCGCGGAGCCGACGTTGACACTCCACCACATGCCGAGAGAGAGCACGGCCTCGAGCGTGAAGATGCCGAGCACAAGTCGCCGCAGTTCAGGCGTCTTGCGGTCAGCGCCTTTGCCAGCCGCCATGCCGAGCGCCGCCACGACAAGCGCGCCGGCCAATGGGAGCAGCAGGAGGACCGGAAGAATCCAGTTGTTGTATCCGATCGAATCGAGGAAGCTATTCATAGTCGTCGTCGCTCAGCGGCCGGAAGTGAAGGCGCCGAGCAGCGCCAAGACGCCGATCACAAGCACCCAGGCGTAGGTGCCCACCTGACCGGTCTGAAGTTGTGCACCCATCCACCCCAGCGCGCGTGTGAACGCTGCGCTTCCATTCACAAACAATCCGTCGATGATGCCAGCATCCACGCCCTTCCAGAGCACCGTGGTACTGATGCCCTTGACGGGCTGAACAATGGCGTCGTCGTAAAACTCGTCTACGTAGTACTTATGCTCAAGCACCTTCGCGAAACCTTCGCTCGCGGGTGATGCGCTCTTCTGTACGAGCGCCGCGGGCTTGAGGCGGGCAAAGGCCACGGACATACCAATAACGGCAATCGCGACGGCCACCCCGATAAGCACCCATTCAGTGTCGACGGCCACATGTTCACCGGATCCGGCCATCCGCGCCGTTGCGACACCGACGACTGGCTCAAGCCAGTGCTCCAACGTGCCAATCGGTCCAATGGGAAGGAGTTCCGGCAAGTTGAGCCAGCCGCCGAACGCACTCAGCAATCCGAGGACGACCAGCGGGCCGGTCATGATCCACGGAGCCTCAGCAAGATGCGACCGCTCAGCCTCTCCCGTACGGTTCGGCCCGTGGAAGGTATACATCATCATTCGGGTCATGTAGATCGCGGTGAGCAACGCCGAGGCGAGCCCAATCACATAGACCGTGAGCAGCACGACGTGGCCGGGAACTCCGAGCAGCGTGGCTGTCGACAACGGACCAGCGTTCGCGCGAGCGAAGACGGTGCCGAGGATCTCGTCCTTGGAGAAGAAGCCGGCGAACGGTGGAATACCTGCGATTGCCAGCGTCGCGATCCACATCAGCCCCCACGTAACAGGCATGAACTTCTTCAGTCCGCCCATGTTGCGCATATCCTGCGCGTCATCGTGGTTGTGGGTCGCATGGTACGCGCGGTGCATCGCGAAGATGACAGAGCCCGATCCAAGAAATAGGAGCGCCTTGAAAAAGGCGTGCGTCATCAGATGGAAGACACCGGCCGTGTAGGCACCAACTCCGACGCCCACAAACATGTATCCAAGCTGCGAGACGGTCGAGTAGGCCAAAACTTTCTTGATATCCCACTGCTTGAGGCCGATCGTTGCGGCGAACAGCGCGGTCAGGCCACCAACGAGTGCGACGGTCAACGAGGCGACCGGCGCCATCGAAAAAAGAATCGAACTTCGCGCAATGAGATAAACGCCAGCGGTGACCATCGTCGCCGCATGGATCAGCGCCGAGACCGGCGTTGGACCCGCCATAGCATCTGGCAGCCACACATAAAGCGGAATCTGCGCGCTCTTGCCCGTGCATCCCAGAAAGAAGAACAAGCAAATCGCGGTGATCACAGCACCGCCCATGGGCAGCTTCTGCGCCGCCTCAGCCATGTTCGCATAATCGAGCGTTCCAACATTGGCGAACAGCATGAACATCGCGACGAGGAACCCAAAGTCGCCGATTCGGTTGACAATGAACGCCTTCTTCCCGGCGTTCGCGTTCGCCTCTTCGCTGAACCAGAAGCCAATCAGTAGGTAAGAGCAGAGCCCCACCCCCTCCCAGCCGACGAACATCAGCGGATAGTTGGCGCCAAGCACCAGCAGCAGCATGAAAAACACGAACAGGTTGAGGTACGCGAAGTAGCGCGGGTACCCGGGATCATCCTGCATGTAGCCAACGCTGAAGATGTGAATCAGCGAGCCGATGCCCGTAATAATCAGCACCATCACCATGGACAGCTGATCCAACTGGAAGGCCGCGTTGATCTTCAGGTCGCCGACCGGCATCCAGCGGAACAGCTGAAGGACAAACGGCTCCTCCATGTTCACGCCGCGCATCGCCAAGAACATCGCGACGGCAAGGCCGAAGGTCGCGAGCAGCACGCCAGGTCCGACGAGGCTCACAATCCCGGCGTACTCATGGCGCACCGGATGGTGGTCGCCGTGACCATGACCATGACCATGACCATGACCGTGATCGTCGTGGCCTGAACCGTGGTCGTGTGCATCATGATGATCGTGTCCCGCCGACGGGTCGTCGGGGCCAATCTTGGCGACGGCGCCGAGTGCGAGGGCGCCGTTGATTACGAAGCCGAGGAGCGGGAGCAGTGGCAACAGCCACACGAACCGCGCGACCGTATCGGCCAGCGGGTGCCCCGTCTCGGGAAGTTGTGCGTTCATCATCAGCCGCGGAGCAGGTTGATGTTCTGAAGGTCCACGGTCTTCTTATGGCGGAAGATCGCGATCACAATCGCGAGCCCCACCGCGGCCTCGGCGGCAGCGACCGTCATCACGAAGATGACGAACACCTGGCCGGTGGCCCCGTAGAGACGGGAGAGAGCGACGAAGCTGAGATTCACGGCATTGAGCATCAGTTCAACGCACATGAAAACAATCATCGCATTGCGACGGGTAAGCACGCCCACCACGCCAATCGCAAAAAGCGCTGCCGAGAGCGCGAGGGATTCAGCGAGCATTGGAAGACTTCTTGCCGAGGACGACTGCGCCGATGACCGCGACGAGCAGCAACACGCTCGTCAACTCGAACGCCAGCAGATACTCTTTGAACATCGGACCGGCAATCGGACCAATGACGCCGGCGGTGCCGTTGATGGCACCATCGGTCGGCGCCTGCGGGAGCTGCAACGCCGGTACAAGTGCGTTGCGCGATGCAGCGCCAACCTCTGCCAGCAATGCGATCCCGAACAGGCCGGCAATCACACGACCCCATGTACCGCGGATGTCCGAGATTTCATCAGGATGCCCGAGGTTCAGGAGCATGATGACGAAGAGAAACACCACCATGATCGCGCCAGCATAGACAAGGATTTGCATGACGCCGACAAACTGGGCATCCATCATGATGTACAGCGCGGCGAGTGCAAACATGGTCTGCACCAACCAGAGCGCCGCGGCCACCGGACTCTTGCGGGTTACGAACAGAATGGCGCTTGCCAGCGCAATCAGCCCGAACAGATAAAAATGAAAACCGTAAAAGAGCGGAACGAATTCGTTCTGCATCATTCCCCCTGAGGATCAGCGGGATCCCACATTTCGCAGACCGGGTGCGTCTGCGACGTCAGGCGTGCGAGGTCGTACACAAAGCGATCGCGGCTGTATTCCGCGTTTTCGTAGTGCCGTCCGACGTGGATCGCTTCCTCCGGGCACACTTCCTGGCAGTAGCCGCAGAAGATGCATCGGAACTCGTCGATCTCGAATACGAGCGGGTAACGATTCCCGTCCTCGTCTTCGCCGGGAACGAGCTTGATGCAGTTCGCCGGACAGACAGTCGGACAGAGACCGCAGGCGACACACTTGGCCTTGCCGTCTTCCGTGGTGAGCATCCGGTGTGTCCCGCGCCAACGTGGCGACAGGTCCCAACGCTGCTCAGGATACTGGGTCGTCACCTTGTGCGGGTCGAACATGTGCTTCAGCGTGAGTGCTAATCCGCTGACCGTCGCGCGGAGATAGCTGACCTCGCTAATCGGACGCTCGACTTCCTTGACCTTGATCGCCATTTAGGCTCCCTCGCCTGTCGTCAGGGCGGCCCGCGCCGCGGTTACCGCGCGCAGACGATCCACCGCTGCCTTGTCCAGCCGCGAATACGCAGGGCTCACAATCCGCCCGCGATCGAGCACGAAGAACAACAACACTACGAGCACTGCATTCACCGCAAACATTACACCGCCGAAGCGCCAGTCACGGGACAGTCCCGCCATATCAAGCACCAAAACCAGCGTCGCCACAATGGTGACGTACGCCAGTGCAATCGGAAGCATCACCTTCCATCCGAGTGACATGAGCTGGTCATACCGGAACCGCGGTAACGTCCAGCGAATCCAGATATAGAAGAAGACCCAGAAAAGCACCTTGACGGCGAACGACGCAAAGGTCAGCAACGTCTTCAGCACCGTAAAGTCACCGGTGTTGTCCCACTGCGTGAAGGGGATGTCCCAGCCGCCGAAGAAGAGCGTCACCAGCATCGCCGACGCGGTGATCATGCCCGCGTACTCAGAGATCGGGAACAGCGAGAACTTCATGGCACTGTATTCCGTGTGATAGCCGGCGATCAGCTCCGATTCCGCCTCGGGCAAGTCAAAGGGCACTCGGTTGGTTTCCGCGAATGCCGCAATCAAGAACAGAAAAAACGCAATCGAAAGTAGGAAGACGTTCCATCCCATCGTGCTCTGCTGCTTGATAATCTCGGTCAGATGCACATTGCCCGACAGCAACAGCACGCACACCGTGCTCATCCCCATCGCGATTTCGTAGGAGATCATCTGCGCGCTGGCGCGCAATCCGCCGAGCAACGCGTATTTGTTATTCGAGCTCCAGCCGGCGAGCGCGAGTCCGTACACACCGATCGAGCTGATCGCGAGCGTAAACAGGAAACCGACGGGAAGATCCGCCACGACCATATCAATCCGGCCCCAGGGGGTCGGCAGCGGCGACGCAAATGGAATCACCGCCCAGGTCAGCATCGCCGGAATAAACGCAAGCGCCGGTGCAAGAATGAAGAGCGCGAGATTCGACTCGCTCGGGTAGGTCTCTTCCTTCATCAGATTCTTAATACCGTCAGCGAGCACCTGAAAAAGGCCAAGCGGTCCGACGCGATTTGGCCCGTGACGGTCCTGGATCCACGCCGAAATACGCCGTTCAGCGAAGGTGGTGTACGCCACCCCAACCATAACTAAGGTGAAGATCGCGATCATCTTGACAATGCTCGCGAGGATAAACACACCGGTCGTCGGGTCCATCTGCGAGGTCGCGTCGAGCGCGAAGAGCGACGCATGCGTCATGCGGTCACCTGCGCGCCGTGGACGGTGGTACCGCGGAGCCCGAGTGTGTCATACGACATTCCCGCGAACGCCGGTTCGGCTTTGGCCAGCGCATCAAACGTCGCGCTCGCGGTGAAGTACGCGTTCTTCTCGCCGAGTGTGGTGAGCAGATCCGAGAGGATGTACCAAGCGGGCCGCGCCGCTCCGGCGGTCGCCTTTGCCTGCAGGTAGCGCTGCACACGCCCGCGCAGGTTCGTGAACGTTCCCTCTTCCTCGACATAATTGGTGATGGGCAACACCGCGACCGCACCGGCAATCGCGTGCGGTACCGCTGTCCCGAGCACCACGACGGCCGCCGCCTTGGCAGCGGTGGCCTTGTCGGCATCGGTGAGCTCAACATCGACCAGCACGAGCACGTCTGACGACGTGAGCTTCGAGAGAGGTGAAGCGCTGCGGGTGAACCCGAGCAACTCGGCTCCCGTCGCGTTGGCAGCTCGGTCGGCGCGAACCGCAAGATCAGCGACACCAGGCAGCGGCGCTTCCGGACCCTGCGCAACGCTGAAGTACCCTGCACCACCACTCTTCGTGATCAACTGCTTGAGTGCGTAGAGCGTCTCGTTACTCATCGAGGGATTCACCACCACATAGGCTTTCTTGCCCTTGATCGCGGCGGCGGCGGCTCCGAGCGCGCTATCCCATCCGGTGACCGAACCGGCCGCGTGCGGCCAGGTAATGCGGTCAGGGCGGTTGAGCCACGCGTAGTTGAGTCGACCTTCGTCGCACATAAAGTGCTTGTTGACTTCGTCATTCGCGCGCGGCTTATAGCGCATAATCGTATTGTCGCGCGTCTCGACGACGATGTTGCAGCCCTGCGAGCAGCCATTGCAGACGCTCGCGGTGCGATCGAGTTCCCATGCACGAGCTTTGTTCAGGAAGTCCTTACTCAGCAGCGCACCCACGGGACACAGGTCCACAACATTCGCGGCCCACGCCTGAGTGAGATCGTTGTCGGGCGCCTTGCCGATTCGGGCACGATCACCGCGATCCTGCACCTCGATCACCGGATTCTGGTGCACGTCCTCCATAAAGCGCACGCATCGCGTGCAGAGGATGCAACGATTGCCGACGTATAGGACGTCGCCGCCGAAATCCTCGACGGGGTCGAACCGCTTGGGCTCGTGATAGCGCGAGTCCTGTCGCCCTTCGGCGAACGTGTAGTCCTGTAGCTCGCACTCACCGGACTGATCACAGATCGGACAGTCGAGCGGATGATTGATGAGCAGCAGTTCGAGCACCCCCTTTCGGGCCTCGAGTGCTTTCTCACTGTAGACGTGGACGACCTGCCCCTCCGCTACCGTCGTTGCACAGCTCGGCAGCAGCTTGGGCGCCTTTTCAACTTCCACGAGGCACATGCGGCAAACGCCGGCCACAGGGAGTGACGGATGGTAGCAGTAATGCGGAATCAGCACTCCCGCCGTCTTTGCCGCCTCGAGAATCGAGGTACCGGCCGCGACCTGCACGGACTGCCCCTCGATCGTCAGGTTCACCATCGGAGTCTCAGCCATCAGGCCACCGCCATGGATACGGTCGATGAGCGCCGACCTGTAATCAACGCCTCGAATTCGTGCCGGAACTTCTGCAGCCCGCTGGTTACCACGGTGGCGCAGGAGTCACTCAGCACGCAAATAGTCTTGCCGGTCATATTGTCCGCGAGCTCGAGCAGCGTGTCGAGATCCTCGAACGTTCCCTGCCCTGCTACGATGCGCTCCATAATCTTCGTGGTCCACGCGGTGCCTTCGCGGCATTGCGTGCACTGCCCACAACTCTCGTGCGCATAGAAGCGCGCGAAGCGCGCCATCTGCCGCGGAATCGACTGTGCGTCATCAAACACGATGACACCGCCCGATCCCAGCATCGTACCCTGAGCCACAAAACCTTCGTAATCCATCATCGTGGCGTCAGCCTCTTCCATCGTCTGGATCGGTACCGAGCAACCACCGGGGATAACCGCCTTGAACTTCCGCCCCTGCGTTGGCCCACCGCAGAGATCATAGAGGAAATCCCTGAACGGGAATCCCATCGTGATCTCGTAGTTCCCCGGCTTGCTGATGTTCCCGCACACCGAGAAAAGCTTGCTGCCGGTGCTCTTGGGGCTGCTCAGGCACATCGCCTTATACCACTCAGCGCCGTTGTTCAGAATGTGCGGAACAGCCGCCAGCGTCTCGACATTATTGATCGTCGTGGGCTGCCCGAAGAGTCCCGAGACCGCCGGAAACGGCGGCTTGATACGGGGATTCCCGCGCTTGCCCTCAAGCGAGTTCATCAGGGCGGTCTCTTCACCGCAGATGTACGCGCCTGCGCCCTTGTGCACATACACGTCAACGCGCTTGCCGGTCCCCATCGCGTTCTTGCCGAGGATGCCAGCCGCATACGCTTCCTTAAGCGCGGCTTCCATCCGCTGAATGGGTTCCGTAAACTCTCCGCGAATGTAGATGTACGCGGTCTCGGCGCCGATTGCATACGCTCCCACCGCGCACCCCTCGATCAGGGCATGCGGTGTGCCGCGCATGATCTCGCGATCCTTGAACGTGCCAGGCTCGGATTCGTCGGCGTTGCAGCAGAGATAGTGAGGCTTGCCATCGCCCGGTTTCATGAACGACCACTTCATGCCCGTGGGGAAACCCGCGCCGCCACGACCGCGCAGGCCAGATGCCTTGACGATGTCTACAATGGCTGCGGGGTCCATGTTCAGCGCCTGTTCAAGCGCCTTGTAGCCACCGCGCTTCTTCCATCCCTCTAGGGAAATCGCGTCGGGATCGCCGAAGTGCTTGCTCAGCACGGGGGTCTCGCGCGGATGTGACTTGTGCGGATATCCCATTACTTCAACCCCGCCAGAATGGTGGGGACCTTTTCAGGGGTCACGTTCTCGACATAATCGAAATCAATCTGCACCGGCGTTGCAAAGCCGCAGGCGCCGAGGCACTCCACTTCGATGACCGTGAACTTGCCGTCGGCGCTCGTGAGTCCGAGTTCCTTGCAGCCCGTGTGTTCAAGAAAGGCATCGACGACCTTATCTGCCCCAGTGCAAAGGCAAGGCGACGTGGTGCACACCTGAATCAGGTGCGTCCCGGTCGGATGCTGCTTGTACATCGTGTAGAACGTCAGCACGCCCCGCACGTAGGCGGCCGTGAGGTCTAGGACAGCGGCAACCTCGGTGACACCCTCTTCTGGGAGCCAGCCGCGGTCGTCCTGAATCATCCAGAGCGCGGGAAGGAGGGCGGCCTGCTTGGTCGGATAGCGCGTGAGGAGCTCGTCGAGCTCGGTACGGCGCTTCCCAACAAAGACGGGTTCGTATGGCACGTCAGTATGGCCCGACATCAGGAATGGCTCCCGGAGCCGTTGCTCCCGGTGGGAATCAAAGGGCTCATCGGTCGATCTCTCCCATGACGATGTCGATCGATGCATTGATCGCGATGACGTCGGAGAGGAGGTGTCCCTCGACCATCTTGGGGATCGCGGAAAGGTTCACGTAGCTGGGTGGCCGAATGCGCCAGCGCACTGGCTTTGAACTGCCGTCGGAGACGAAGTAATAGCCCTTCTCCCCCTTCGGACTCTCGACGGCCACATACGACTCGCCGATTGGCGGACGCGGGCCTTCCATCACGTTCTTGAAGTGATGGATCATGGATTCCATCTCGCTCGTCGCCTTTTTCTTCGACGGCAGAATCACGCGAGGGTCGTCCACATTCACGGGACCGTCAGGCAGGCGCTTGAGCGCCTGCGCCAGAATCTTGACTGACTCGCGCATCTCGGCCATGCGGACCAGGAATCGGTCGTACACATCGCCCGAGGTCCCGACCGGAACCGTCCAGTCATAGGTCTCGTAGTCGAGGTACGGAAAGTCTTTGCGGACGTCGTAGTCGACACCGCTGGCGCGAATCATCGGACCGGACAAGCCGTAGTTGAGGGCTTCCTCAGGCGACATCACACCAAGACCCACGGTACGGCCAACCCAGATGGCATTCTTCGTAAGCAGGCGCTCGCACTCGTCAAGCGTGCGCGGGAAGTCCTGCACGAAACTTTGGAGCTTGTCGGTCCAGCCGTCGGGAATATCCGCGGCCATACCGCCCACGCGTGTCGCGGTGGTGGTCAGGCGGGCACCGACCCACTTTTCCAACATCTCGTAGATCTTCTCGCGGTACTGGAAGCTCCAGAGGAACGGCGTGTAGGCTCCGATGTCGATACACGTGGTTCCCATCCACACGAGGTGGCTGGCGATGCGCGACAATTCCATCGCCATCACGCGCAGCACCTTGCAGCGCTCGGTGATCTCGATGTTGAACAACCGTTCCGCGCCGAGCGCGAATGCCACGTTGTTGCCGATCGAGTTGAGGTAGTCCTCACGATCGGTCCACGGGATAATCTGGTTGTACTGACGATACTCACCGATCTTTTCGAAGCCGCAATGCAGGTACCCGACGTGCGGAATACAGCGCACGACCGTCTCGCCTTCCATCTCGAGCACCAGGCGAAGCACGCCGTGCGTGGCCGGATGTTGCGGTCCGATGTTGATCAGCATGTGTTCGCCTTCGAGCTCCGGCTCCATACTCGGCGGTGCTTCGAGGGCGACGGCGGCACCGCCTCCCATGACCAGTGGCACGCGCTGCGCCTTGCCGTCCTTTGTCAGGCCGGTGGTCGAGAGCTCGACTTCGATGGTACGCTTGGTGGCCATGCGTTATTCCCCCGTCTTCTCGCCGCCGAGGAGCCGGCGACGCATGTCGAGCGGGAGCTCTTCGTACGCGTCAACGATGGAGAGTTCTTCCATCGAATAGCGCGCTTCCGGGTTAGCGGCGAGAGCGTTCTCGAGCTGCTGTGAGCGGCTGAAACGGCCGCGAAGTGGGAAGTCCTTGCGAAGGGGGTGCCCTTCTTTGAACTGCTCCCACATGAGAATGCGACGCAAATCCGGATGTCCAGTGAACTGGATGCCGAACATGTCATAGCACTCACGTTCGAGCCAATCTGCGCCCTTGTAGATATCCCAAATGGAGCAAATCGAGAGGGCTGAGCCCTTGACGATGAGCGCCTTGAGGCGAATGAAGCGGCGGAACTTGATGGAGCGCAGGTGCCAGACGATCTCGATTGGGCGCTGCGCGTCGCGATGTTCGACGGCGGTGACATCCGAGAGATACTCGTACGACTGGGTGGGCTCGTCGTGCAGCCACTGTACGATGTCGTGCACCTTGTCGCGGTCGACGATGACCGTGGTTTCACCGTTGATTACGTCGACGCGGGCGATGGTCGAACCGAACCGCGCCTGAAGCGCAGCTGCGGTCGGGTTGGCATCTCCGCCCTTGTGCGGCACGTTCCGGGGTGTGGCCGGGGTATCTCCACCGCCATGGCCAGCACTAATGACCGTGAACTTCTCGGCGCGCATACTCACGGGGCCGACCGGGTCTGATGGACCGAGTTACCGAACGGCTCGGAGAGCTCGTCGATGCGTGAGGAGGGGATGTAGAGCTTGCTTTTCGGATCCGGCTCCATCTCTTCGCGCGACGTGCCGTTCATGCGCTCATTCATGACTTTTTTCTGCAGCATCATGATGCCGTAGATCAGGCCTTCCGGACGCGGTGGGCAGCCGGGCACATAGACGTCGATCGGGATGATGGTGTCGATGCCCTGCACGACGGCATAGGTATCGAACATGCCGCCTGTGGAAGCGCAGGCGCCCATCGAGATGGCCCACTTCGGCTGCGGCATCTGCTGCCAGATGCGGCGGAGTACTGGGGCCAGCTTGAAGGGGACACGACCGGCGCAGATCAGTACGTCGGACTGACGCGGAGAGAACGCCATGCGCTCCATCCCGAAGCGCGCGAGGTCGTAGTTCGAGGCCGCAGAGGCCATGAACTCGATCGCGCAGCAGGCCGTGCCGAACGGCATTGGCCATAGGGAGTTGGCCCGTCCCCAGTTGACCAGAAAGTCGAGTTTGGTGGTGACCCAGGGCTCATTCGGGCGCGCATCCATGGAAACCATGGACGTCGCGTCGCCGTGCGTGCCGTCAGAGCCAGCGTTGAGCAGATCCTTCAATCCCACTGGAGCGCCCCCTTCTTCCAGACGTAGACGAATCCGGCCACGAGCATGGCCATGAACACGAGCATTTCAGAGAGCCCGAAAAACGAGAGCTGACCTGCGGGACAGGCGCCACCAACAAGCGTGACCGCGCAGGAGAGCTGGCGGTAGTATGCCGCCCACGGAATCATGAACACGGTTTCGATGTCAAACACGATGAAGAGCATCGCGACCATGTAGAACTTGACCGAGAAGCGTTCGCGCGCGTTCCCAAGTGTCGGAATACCCGACTCGTAGGGACGCTGCTTCTCAGGCGTTGGGCGCGCGCGCATTGTGAAATGCGAGCCACCGATGATGAGGACTGCGTTGGCAACGACGAAGCCAAGCAGTAGCAGAACGGGCAGGTAGTTGCGATCCATGTCTCTATGGTTGTTCGTGAAAAACTTCACGAACCTTCAAGGGCCAACACTGTAAAGTATTGGGGAGGCAAAAGGTGTGTCAACGTGCTGCACTGCGGTCGGTT
>JAPLKT010000132.1 GCA_026387895.1 Gemmatimonadota bacterium
CGCTGCGCAGGGACGCCCCCTGCCGACGGACGATCCGTCGGTCAAGAAGGGGATGGACAACATCAAGTCGTGGAACGCCTGGATTCTGGAGCAGCAGGTTGGGCTCTGCGAGATTCCCGCGCCGCCATTCAAGGAAACTGCTCGCGGCCTTGAGTTCCGCAAGCGGATTGCGGCACTCGGCTATCCGCAGGCGAAGATCGACTCGATCGGGAATGTGATTGTCGAGCGTCCCGGGACCGGCAATGGCCCGACCGTGATGATCTCCGGACATTTGGACACAGTGTTCCCGGAAGGGACCGATGTGAAGGTCAAAAAGACTGGCGACCGGTACGAAGCCCCCGGCATCGGCGACGATTGCCGCGGACTCACCGTGATCCTCTCCGTGGCGCGCGCGCTGAATGAAGGAGCGATCAAGACCACCGGCAAGGTGATCCTTGTGGCCAATGTCGGCGAAGAAGGCCCGGGCGATCTGCGCGGCGTGCGTTACATGTTCGGCGGCGCGTACAAGGGAAAAGTCGACTACTTCATCTCGGTCGACGGTCTCGGCATTCATGTCACTGATCGCGCAGTGGGCAGCAAGCGCTACAGCGTGAAGTTCACGGGCCCGGGTGGCCACTCGTATGGCGCGTTCGGCATGCCAAGTGCGATTCATGCGATGGGGCGTGCCATCACGAACATTTCGGATTTGCAGGTGCCGAGTGGCGCTAAGACGACGTTCAATGTGGGGATCGTGAAGGGTGGCACGTCGGTGAACACCATTTCTCCCGACGGCACGATGGATGTAGACATGCGCTCGGAGTCGGTGACAAACCTCGACGAGATGGACAAGCGCATTCAGGACGCGATTGCCAAGGGACTCGCGGCGGAGAATGCGCGGTGGCCGAACTCCAAGGCCAAGATCGCGGTGAAGTACGACACGATCGGCATTCGTCCCGTGGGGAAGGTGCTGCAGACCGAAGCCACGCCGATTGTTGCGACCGCTCTCGCGGCGGGAAAGGCGCTTGGTCAGACCAAGGTTGAAACGGGTGCGTCGAGCACCGATTCCAATATTCCGATGAGCTTGGGGATTCAGGCCATCACGATCGGCGGTGGCGGTTCCGGCGGCGGTGCGCACGCGATCACGGAGTGGTATCAGGACGGCCCCGAGGGGTATAAGGGACCACAGTGGGCGCTGCTGCTGGTCGCCGCGCTGGCGGGGATGCCGAAGTCGATCACGCCGTAAACAGAACATTGCGCTTTCATCTGGGGGATACTGTGAAGTTGTTTCTGCGTGGAGTAGTGCTGTCGACGATCGTTGCTGGCGCCTTTGCTGGCACCGTGGGTGCGCAGGTGGTGCCAATGTCGCCCATGGGCGCGTCGGGTCAGGCGCGACTCAAGATGGATCCGACCGGTGTGGGCGATACCTCGATCTTCGCGCCGCTGGTGATCGGCACAAGCCCGAGTGCCGTGCGCACCGGCAGCGGCGCACCAGGCGCACGCTATTGGCAAAACAAGGCCGACTACGACCTCAAGGCCACCCTCGACACTACCAAACAGTCCGTGCTTGGCGAGATGACGTTGAAGTACACCAACAACTCGCCCGACACGCTGACCTTTATTTGGCTACAGACCGAGCAGAACGCGTTCAAAGCCAACTCGCTGAATTCGTACATCTTCGCGCAGGGATCGCGTTTTGGGAATCGCGACTTCGCGGGCGGCTACACGTTCTCCCGCGTGGAGCAGCTGCTCCCGGCGATGGGTGGCAAGCCGATGCGTCGCGTTCCCGTGACGACGCGCGACAACGAGACGATGTTCAAGGTGAACCTCGCCGAACCGTTAGCACCCGGACGCTCGGCGACGATCAACATCGCCTACAGTTTTCCGGTACCCGAGCACGGCGCCGACCGCATGGGACGCGACGGCAAGCTCTACGAGATAGCGCAGTGGTATCCGCGTGTCGCGGTGTACGACGACGTGCGCGGCTGGAACACCGAGCCGTATCTCGGACAGGGCGAGTTCTATTTGGACTACGGCGACTTTACACTCAGCGTGACCGTGCCGGCTGGATACATCGTGGCCGCCACCGGCTCGCTCGACAATGCAAAGGATGTGCTCACCCCGGCGCAGATCACGCGCTTGGCAGAAGCGGCAAAGTCGGAGAAAGTGGTGAACATCATTACCGCCGACGAACTCAAGAGTGGCGCGGCGCGTCCCAAGAAGGACGGGATGCAAACGTGGAAGTTCACCGCCAAGAATGTGCGCGACGCCGTGTGGGCGGCGAGCCCGGAGTATCAGTGGGACGCCTCGAGCTACAAGGGGACGATGGCGTTTGCGTATTACCGTCCGTCGGCCGAGGCGCTCTGGAAGGAAGCGGCCGACATGAGCCGTATGAGCATTCAGGAATACTCGGAGCGGTGGTTCCAGTATCCGTGGCCGCACATCTCGGCGGTTGAAGGACCGATCAGCGGGATGGAGTATCCGATGATCGC
>JAPLKT010000037.1 GCA_026387895.1 Gemmatimonadota bacterium
ATCGATCCACGCCCGCGCCATGGTGTACCCATTCGGTACCGCTGAAAAGATGCGGGTCTCGCTCTTACCCACCTTGCCCGCCGAGCTTGAGGACTTGGCCACGTTCAGCTCCCATGTGCCAAACATCCCGTCCGTAGCCTGAGCTGCAGCCACCGCAGGAAGAGCAACCGCCAGCACCGTTCCGAGCACTAGCAAGCGTGTGTGGAGCGACATCAGAACCGTCCTTCCGCTGAACCAGCGGGATGAGTGCGTAAGGCGCACCGGCCAAACGGCTCTCGCGCCCACCCATGGCGCTAAACATGGGAGGCTAATCTTGGCGGCGGATAGGATGCGGAGCGCCAACGGTGGTGGGACGATGGTCACCGGGCGGATTTCACGATGGGCTCGCTATAGTCTAACTCGTTTATTTACCGGTAGTTATGGTGTTTTATTGGTGCGCCACACACGGCGTGCTCGAGCGGATCTTTTCGCCTCAGATCCAACCGGATATCCCCGTTTCAGCCCTCGCGGATGGCGACTCCGCAACGCACGGGCCGACCAAAAACTTGAATCGGACGGAGCCTCAGTCCTATTTTCGTCTATCCAAAAACTATACAGTTCACGCCACACACCCGACAACGCAAAGCCGCCCCGCACTCCGAAGAGTGCGGGGCGGCTTCGTTTGTGCTCAGCGTTTGCTTACAGCTTGGCCAGATCGCCAACCGAGAACGCCAGCGTGTGCGCCTTCGGGGCATCCGACGAACCGCGAGCATCGGTGTGCAGGCCCGTCGCCATCTTGGCCAGGAAATCCTTGCGCGCCTGACCGCTCAGCTTCTCCGCCGCCGAGAGATCGGCACGGACGCTCGCGAGCTTCTCGGGGGCATAGCCCTTCGAGCGCTCGAGCTGATCCACATACGAACGCGACAGCGAGAAGCTCGCCGGCCACACCATCTTCTGCTGGCCCTGCACGTTCAGATAGTCAAACTTCACCGTCTTCGCCGCGTCGATCTCGTTCTGCGAGATATACGCGCTCGGCTGCAGTTCAAACACGTCCAGTCCGCGCGCAATCTCGGAGCTGTACATGTAGCCGTTGTACCAGTACACCGACCAGGTGCCGCCATTACCCTGCACCGCGCCATCAATCGGGCCACGGTCCTGATAGGCGATCTCCTTGGGGTGCGACGGATCCGTCCATTCAAAGATCGACACACCACCCTGATACCACGACTGCACCATGATGTCGCGCCCCGGAATCGGGATCAGCGAGCCATTGTGCGCCACGCAGTTCTCGAGGTTCGTCTGCGCGGCGGGCATCTTGTAGTAGCTCTTGAACGTCAACGACTTCTTGCCGTCCACCGTGAAGAGCGCGTCGGCCCCCCACTCGTAGTGATCGGTGGTGCGGCAACGCGGCGCGCTGCCACCGCCCCACTCGTCGCTGAACAGCATCTTGCTGCCGTCGTTCGTGAAAGTGGCCGAGTGCCAGAACGACATGTTGGAATCGGCGGCCGCGAACACGCGCTTCGGGTTCTTCACATCACTGATGTCGAGCAGGAGGCCGTAGCCGCCGCAGGCACCACCGGCGAGACCGACCGCCGGGTAGACCGTGATATCATGGCACTGCACTGGGCCGGCGTTGTTCGGCACCGCACCGCGTCCACCGCGTCCGGCGGCGGCCGCAGCGCCAGCCGGCGCACCAGCACGGCCACCCGCACCACCACCACGCGCGGCCATCGTCGCGGCACGATCAGCGTTGTCCGACGCAGTACGCCCCGTGTTCTGCGGCGCGCGCGTCAACTCGGCGAGAATCGGGGCCTTGGTGATCACCTTGGCCGCCACCGGGTTCGCGAGCGGAACCTGCACGACCTCGATCTTGAAGCGCTCGCTGTTCGGATCAAGCGACGGATCCAGGTCGGAGCAACCAGCCAGTTCCGTTGGCGAGCGAACGGCCGACGAGCCCGAGATGTAGATGTAAACGTTGGCCTTGTCGTTCGGATCCTCGACCACCGTGTGGGTGTGCGAGCCGCGGCAGGTCTGCACGCTCTGGATGTACTTCGGGTTCTTGATGTCGGTGGCGTCGTAGATGCGCACGCCGCGGAAGCGGTCCTTGCTCACCGAGTCCGGCACGCCGCCCAAGCCGCAGTCGAGGCGGCCGCTGGTGGCTTCACCGGACACGAAGATCAGGTTGCCGTACACCGACACGTCGCTCTGCGAGCCGCGGCAGACGATCTGCTGAATGCTCTTCGGGGCACGCGGGTTCGAGATGTCAAAAATCTCGTAGCCGTCGTAGTTGCCCTGAATCACGTAGTTGCCGCGGAACGCAAGATCGGATTTCGTGACGCCGAGGAACGGGCCGTTGGCGTCGACGTTCTTCACGAGATGCATGTTCCACTCCGCCTCAGCAGCGCGGGTAGCCATCATGCGTCTCGTGGTGTCGGCAGGAACCCTGGCCGTGGTGCCAGCGCGCAGGCCAACACGCGGGTCCGGGCTCGGGGCTGCAGCAGACATGGTGATGTTCAGCGCGGGCGCGGGGGCAGCGGCGCTCGACGAGGCGCTCGACGAGCTGGTCGAGGTGGCGCAGGCAGACGCGTACAGCGAGATGCTTGCGACCGTTACCAGCGCGAGCGCAGCGGAGAACCGCCGCTGAGGATGATGCGAAGCCATCGGGCCTTCCGGGTTGGAGGTGGGGCGTGGAGCGGAACTGTGAACGAACAGGTGCACAAACGGGTGCTTATTTCCCTGGGATGGTTTCGAGCATCTTGGTCATCCGCTCGACTTCCGTGGACTGATCGGCGTAGACGTCGCTCGAGAATCGATAGACGATGTCGTCGTTCCCAGAGCCGGCACTCGCGTGGAGCTTGTTCACCATCTCGATCGCGCCGAGGTGGTGGCCGATCATGGCTTGCAGGAGGAGGCGATCAAAGTCTGAACCGCGGGATTTGTCGAGTTCGGCGAGCTGTTCGGCGTTGAGCATGCCGGGCATAAGCATCTCGTGGACCATGTCGCCCATCTTCATCTTGTGCGTGGTGGCGTCCGCGGCTGGGACGTCGACGCCGCGTTCGGCGAGCCAGCGTTGCATGAGGCCAATCTCGTCGCGCTGTCCGACCACGATACGCTGACAGATGACGAGCACATCGCGCCGTGCGCCATGCGACTCTGCCCACCCGGCAATGAGCACCGCTTGTGCATGGTGCGGAATCATTCCCGACATGAACTCGACGTCGGCGTCGTTGATCGTGCGGACAGCAGGAGCGGGCGCTTGGCCAGCACCCGAGCCACCCCGGGTCGCAGGGGCGCAGGCGGCAAAGAGAAGGACGGCGAGCCCGAGCGGGGCACCGTGTCGGATGTTAGCAATCATCGGGGCGAACTCCGTACTGGAACTGGAGGGTTGGGGCGCGGCGGACCGGCGGCTGACAGCGCTGCGGGGCCACGGGTAGATGTTACCGCTTTTGGGGGCGGTTGGTAAGAGCCTGCAAGGCGGGCCTATTTCTTCTTGGCGGGCGCCACGAGCTTCTCCCCCCCCATCAGCACGGCCATTACGGCCTTCTGCACATGCAGGCGGTTCTCGGCCTCGTCCCACACCACGCTCTGCGCCCCATCGATCACCTCGGCGGTGACCTCCTCACCGCGATGCGCGGGGAGGCAATGGAGGAAAATGGCGTTCTTTTTAGCCCGCGCCATCATGGCGCTGTTCACCGTAAAGCCCTTGAATGAGCGCTCGCGGACGGCCTGCTCGTCTTCGTGCCCCATCGAGGCCCAGACGTCGGTGTTCACGGCGTGGGCCCCTTCGATGGCTTCCTTGGGATCACGGGTCAGTGTGACCTTGGCGGACTGCTGCGCGCGGGCGAGGCAGGTGGCGTCGGGCTCGTACCCTTCAGGGCACGCGAGCGCGAGTTCAAAGCCGAGTACGGCGGCGGCATCGAGCCAGGAGTTGGCCATGTTGTTGCCGTCGCCAATCCACGCGACCTTCTTTCCCTTGTAGCTCCCCAGATGCTGGTTGATCGTGAGCAGGTCGCCGAGGATCTGGCAGGGGTGCTGCAGGTCGGTGAGTCCGTTGATCACCGGGACGTCGGCGTGGAGTGCGAGCTCCACGACCTGCGCGTGTGCGTGCGTGCGCAGCATAATGCCGTCGACCATGCGCGAGAGCACGCGTGCCGTGTCGGCCACCGGCTCGCCACGGCCCAGCTGAATGTCTCGCGGGCTCAGAAAGAGTGGCGTGGCACCGAGTTGGGCGGCGCCCACTTCAAAGCTCACGCGGGTACGCGTGGAGTTCTTGAAGAAGATCATCGCGAGCGACTTCCCGGCGAGCGGGCGCTTCGTGTAGCGCCCGGTCCGCATGCGATCGCTCAGCGCCAGGAGCGCGTCGAGCTCGGCACGAGTGAAGTCGTCAATAGCGAGGAAATCGCGGTGCTTCCGCGCGGCGCGATCGGTCATGGCAGCGTTGGGGAACGGGGAAGCCTTGAAATCTATACAGGCTAACCGGTGGGTGTACCCCGGAGGGGGCTTGGGCGGGGGTCCCCCAGCGCGGGAAGGATATGGTTTGGCGTGCAAGAAATCGGTGACGCAGCGCGGCGTCCACGGCCAGAACTTGCTCGGCGACACTATTGATTTTCTTCAACCGCCGAGCGTATCGTGTGGCCATGCCTGCCATTCAGTTGTGGACGATCGCGGATCTCGACACCCTGCCGTATGACGGTGTGCGGTACGAGATCCTCGATGGGGAGCTCATCGTGAACCCGCCGCCGGGGTTGCCGCATCAGGATGCGGGCGGGCAGCTGTACATGATGCTGTATCAGTACTGTGAGGCGCAGGGCGCGGGGTACGCATTCGTCTCGCCCGTCGGCCTCCCGTTCGACCAGCACAACTACGTCGAGCCCGACGTGATCGTCTCGGAACGTCGCGACGGCAAGCGGCCGCGCGAGCTCGCGCCGGCGCGCACGCTGCTGGTGGTCGAGGTGATCTCGCCGAGTTCTGGGTCTCGCGACCGCGGGCGGAAGCGGCGGCTCTACATGGAAGGCGGGGTCGCCGAGTATTGGATCGTGGATGTGGCGAAGGGGTGCGTGGAACGCTGGTTCCCCGCGAGCGCGGCTCCTGAGCTGCTCACCGAGTCGATCGAGTGGCGCGTGAAGCCTGGCGCGGAGCCGTTTCAGCTCGACCTGATTGCGTTCTTCGAGAGGATGCAGGACGACGCCTGACGGCGTGTTTCACACGCCACCATCTCCGCTGGAGCCCTGCGCATACGCGCAGTAGGTTTCGGGTATGCCCTCAACTATCAAGTACCAAGACGTCCTCGCCGCGCGCGAGCGGATCCGTCCGCATCTCACGCCAACGCCGCTGCGCCATTACCCCCTGCTCGATGCAGCGATCGGGCACGGGATCCGCGTGCTGGTCAAGCACGAGAACCATCACCCCACGCAGAGCTTCAAGATTCGCAATGGACTCAGCGCGATTCTCGGCCTGAGCGACGCTGAACGTGCGCGCGGGGTGATTGGGGCCAGCACCGGGAACCATGGACTCGGACTCGCCTATGCGGGCGGGCTCACCGGGACGAAGGTCACCATCTGCGTGCCCGAGGGGAACAATCCTGGCAAGAACGCGGCGATCCGTGCGCTCGGCGCAGAACTCTTGGAGATTGGCGCGTCGTACGATCAAACGATCCTCGGCTGCGCCCGCGTACGTGAGGAGCGTGGACTCACCTTGGTGCACAGCACCAACAACGCTCATGTGATTGCCGGCGCTGGGACCATGACGATGGAGTTGCTCGAGCAAGACCCCGCGCTCGACGCCGTGATTATTGCGCTCGGCGGCGGTTCGCAGGCGGTTGGCGCGATTACGGTAGCGCGCGAGCTGAAGCCCTCGCTGGGGGTGTACGCGGTGGGCGCGGCCAGTGCGTCCGCGCAGTTCGAGAGTTGGCAGCGTGGGGAGCGTCTGTCCGGGTTGCCCGTCGCGACCTTTGCCGAGGGGATTGCGACGGGGTCGGCGTACGAGATGACCTTTGATGCGCTCAAGGAGGGACTCGCCGGATTCGTGACCGTGAGCGAGGAGGCGATGTATCAGGCCGTCCGCGCGCTGATCAACCTCACGCACAATATTCCCGAGGGCGCAGGCGCTGCTGGTTTTGCCGGACTGAAGCTGCTGGCGCCGCAGCTCGCGGGGAAGCGCGTCGCGATCATCATGTGCGGCGGGAATCTCGCGGAACGCGATCTCAAGAAGGCGCTCGCCGACTGAGGCGCGCAGGCGCTCGCGCAGGCGCTCGCGTGTGAGATGAAACACGAAGGGGCGGGCCGCAGTACGCGGCCCGCCCCTTCGTCGCGCCAACACACTCAATCTTTCTTATCGAAGATCTTCGCGATCTGATCGCGCGCGTCCTGCAGGTGCGCGCGCGTGGTGCGATCGCTCGTCTTGCCAATGGCCGCGGCAAGTTCCTTGTCGAGCAGGTGCATTTCGTCCTTGAGGATCGGACGGAAGTCGGCAGTGTTGACCGCCGGACCACCGAAACCACCCGCGGCCGATGCGGCCGGCTTGATCTTGCCCGCCATCGCGTCGAGGTAGGTGGTCTGGAGGCGACGACGATAGGCGTCGATCGACGCGCCGCTGTAGATCTCCTTCCAGAGGCCACGACGCAAATCGGTGAGCATCTCACCGGCGGTGTAGACCTCCGCCTTGTTGCCCTGGACTGTTTCGTACTCGACCATGCGCGACAGACGGATGTTGCTCACCAACGAGCTCAGCGCGCGCGACTGCGCGCCGGTGATCCGGCTCACGCTCCCTTCCGACTCAATCTTGCGAAGGATCGTGTTGTCGATCAGGTACTTGGGGGTCGTGAAGACCTCGTCATTGAGGAACTTCACGGCGTCCTGCTGGCGCTTCTTGCTGACCGGCGTCCAGACAGGGCCGCTCTGTCCCGCGTTCTTCTCCTGCTTGTCCATCCCGCCAACGATGCGAGCAACATGCCCCGCCTCGGTCGCCCACTGACCGACGACGGCGCCGTAGGTGGCACGGAGCAGCGAGTAATCGGCGGTCTTGTCGAGCTCAGAGGCGGGCTCCACAAGCTTCATAATGCGGGCGAGGTTCTTGAAGCCATACGTGGTGGCTTTCACTGCGTCGGCATCGCCGATCGCTTCCGACTGTTCGGCCGGATCCGCGCCACCGGCGCCCGCGTCGCTCGCAAAGCGATACCACGGAATCGTGTCCTGCATACGCGCCCACTTATCGAGCGTCGGGAGCTCCGATTCTGGGGTCTTGGCGCCAGCGATCGGCGAGTAGCCCCACATCACGGCGAACTTGTCGTACGGTCCGACGCGCGGAGTCAGATCTTCGATTGCGATGCCATCTTCTGGCTGCGCCACGTAGTTGAAGCGGGCGTAGTCCATGATCGACGGCGAGTGCCCCATCTTCGCGACCCAGGTCTTAGACCGCACACTGTCGAAGGGATACATGGAGCTTCCCTTGAAGTTGTGCGGGAAGCCCAGCGTGTGGCCGACTTCATGCGCCGCAACAAACTGGATCAGCCGCCCCATAAGATCATCCGGGAACGGGAACTTCTGGGCACGCGTATCGAGGTGTCCGACCTGCGTGAAGTACCAGTCACGCTGGAGGTCCTGAATGTTGTGGTACATCTGCACGTCGGCGTCGAGAATCTCGCCGCTGCGCGGGTCTACGGTGCTCGGTCCGACGGCGTTCGCCACCGGACTCGGGAGCCAGCGGACCATCGCGACGGTGGCGTCCTCACCGGAGAAGTCCGGAGTGTTCGGCGCATCGGCAGCCACAATGCCCTTATAGAAACCCGCCTGCTCAAAGGCCGGCTGCCATTCTTCAATGGCCTTCTTGATCCACGGCTGCAACCACTTGGGTGTCGCCGGGTCGACGTAGTAGGTGATCGGCTTCTTGGGGACGCACAGATTGCCGACCTTCTGGTCCGAGCACTCCAAACGCCAGCGCGAGATATAGTTGCGGGCCAGCACACGCTGCGCGGGCGACCCGAAATCCGTGGCGCTCGGTCCAAAGTACCCAACGCGCGCGTCGCGTAGACGCGGCTGCATCGGCACATCCGGCAAGCGCACGATCGAGAAGGTGTAGGCCTCGGTCGTGGGCTGCGGCTGCGCGGCGGGGAAGCCCGGCGGCGTGGGTGCGCCACCGCCAGCCTGCGGCGTGAAGGTCTGCGACGCGGTGATGTTCACATTGCGCGAGAACACCGCCCACTTGTCGATGAACGAACGGGTCGCGTCCACCGTGGCACGACGCCCACCAGCCGTGAACTCGGGGAGTCCACCGGTGAACATGCGCGTCACTTCAATGACCGTGGCGCTGTCCTTGCCGTAGCTCTCCACGTTGAACGCGGCGATGATCGGGAAGAACTGGATCAAATTCATCGCGCGCTGCGTCGAGAGCGTGGTGTCGGTCGCGACGTTGCGGTAGTTGATGTTCCGAACGAGAATCCGGTTGTCACGGCGCTCGAAGCGAATCACCTCATTGGGGCCAAGCGTGCCGTTGATGCCGATGCCCGCTGGGGTTCCTGCGAGGACGGTCGTGATCAGGAAATCCTTCCCCAACTCAGCGGCCGGAATCTCAAAGTAGAGACGAGTCCCAATCTGGTGCACACCGAACACGCCCGTCTTGGTCTTGGCGCGCGGGGTGATGACGGTCGCATAGGGACGCGGGACCGGATCAGCGCCGGCAGCGGCACCACCGGGGCCACCCGGGCCACCAGCACCTGGTGCGCCTGGAGCGCCTGGAGCGCCTGGAGCGCCTGGAGCGCCTGGAGCGCCTGGAGCACTTGGCGCGCCGGGAGCGCCGGGAGCGGCCGGTGCCGCTGGCGCATTGGCCATCGGGGCAGCCGCCGGAGCAGCTGCTGGAGCGGCCGCAGGCGAGGGCGCGGGGGTTGGCGCGGGAGTCGGTTGGCACGCGACCAGCAGAACACCGGCGGCGGCGAGAGTAACGGGGAGTCGACGCATGAGAATGGGAAGAAGGTCCGAAAACGGCTGGCCGCGGAACGCGGCCACTGACAACACCCTCTAAACATAGGCCTCGCTCCCCGCGCAAAGCCAGCACCCGCGCCCGTGGGCGCGTGAGCTTATATCTGGTCTTTACCCCTGTTCGGAGCGCCGCCCCTCTGCTTTTGCACCGTTACGCCCGCGGATGACTCTGCTGATACACCTGCTTGAGCCGCTCCACACTGGTGTGCGTGTAAATCTGCGTGGTGCTAATGCTCGCGTGGCCGAGCAGTTCTTGCACCGCACGCAGGTCCGCGCCCGCGTCGAGCAGGTGCGTCGCAAAGGTGTGGCGCAACGAGTGCGTGGAGAGCCCTGCCCCCTCATCCACCTGCGAGAGCCACCCCACAATCGCGTTCTGCACCCCTTTCGCGCTCAAGCGTTTGCCGCGTTGACTCAGAAAGAACGCGGTGCGGTCCGCGCTCATCCCCAGCTGCTTCACGAGCGCGTCGCGCACCCGTTCGTACTCCCGCAACGCGCGCTGCGCGTGGTCGCCCACGGGGACAATCCGTTCCTTGCGCCCTTTGCCGCGGACCTTCACCTGCCCCGCGAGCAAATCGAGATCCGCGCGATTGATCCCGCGCAGTTCGCTCAAGCGGAGTCCCGCCGAGTAGAAGAGTTCGAGCATCGCGAGGTTCCGCACGTCGGGATACTTCCCTTCACTCGCGCGCGTGGCGGCCGCCTTGAAGAGGGTCTCGACTTGGGCCCGGTCGAGATGCCCTGGGAGATACTTCTCCGTCTTGGGCGACCCCACGGTGCGCGCCGGGTTGTGCTCGACCTGGTCGTTGTGGTGCAGGAAGGCGTAGAAGGTTCGCACCGCCGACAACGTACGCCCGATACTCCGCTTGCCCAGTCCCTTACGCGTCAGGTGCGCGAGGAACGACCGCATGGCCAGCCGATCCACGGTGCCCCAGTCCCAGTCGTCCGAGCCCAGATACGGGCCCAAGAAGGCGCAGAACTCCTCTAAGTCGCGCGTGTACGCCTTGAGCGTATTGGGCGAGACGTCGCGCTCTTTCTCGAGATGTTTCAAGAAATGCGCCACAAGGGCCTGCGCGGGTTCAGCCATGGTACTCGTAAGCTATCCCCAAGAGCGCTAACTTTCTCCCCCTATGCTCCTCGGTATCGCCGGCATGATCGGGTCAGGCAAGACGACCCTCACCCAAGCGCTCGCAACGCGCTTCGGGCTTCAGCACGCGCTCGAGAGCGTCGACGGCGACAACCCCTGGCTCGACAAGTTCTACTCGGGCACCGAAGGGATGCACAAGTACGGCATGCATCTGCAGCTCCACTTCCTCGCCACCCGCTTCAAGTCGATGCGCCGCATGCGCGCCTTGGGCGGGAGCTGGGTGCTCGACCGCACCTGGTACGAGGACGCCGAAATCTTTGCGCGCGGGCTCTTCGAGCAGCGCTACATGAGTGCAGACGACTGGGGGCTCTACCAGCAGCTCTACGCCGAGTTGCTGCACGCGCCGGCCGCGCGCCCGCCGCGCCTGATGATTTACCTGCATGCGCCGCTGGCGACGATCCTTGAGCGGATCCAGACACGCGGACGTCCCAAGGAGCGCGATACCGATCCCGCGTACTTCGCCGCACTGCACGCGCGTTACGAGGGGTGGATTGGCGGCTTCACGAAGTGTCCGGTACTCACGATTGACGTACGCGACTACGATCTGATCGCGAACCCGGATTCTGCAGAGCAGATCGCCGCCCGGGTGCGTGGGGAGCTCGAGGGAGAGCTCCCACAGACCGAGTTGTGGCCAAAGATCACGACGCGATAATCGGCGCGCCTTAGAACGTCGCCTGCCAAGCGGCGAGTGCGCTCAGGGCGCGCTCCGCATACATCTCCCGCTTCTTCCCCTTGTCGCGCGGCACGGGGCTCAGCTCCTCGAGCAACCCGAAGTTCGCGTTCATCGGCTGGAAGTGCTTGGGATCGGCCTCACGCAAATACCGGTAGAGCGCGCCGAGCATCGTCGTCGGGGGCGGAATCACGGGCTCGAGTCCGCGCAGCATACGGTCGAGATTGATCGCCGCCAGAATCCCGGTCGCGGTGCTCTCCGTGTAGCCCTCCACACCCGTGATCTGCCCGGCGAACATCACCTGCGGATCGTCGCGCAGACTCAGATGCGGCGTGAGGCTCGCGGGCGAGTTCACATACGAGTTCCGGTGAATACTCCCGAAACGCAAGAACTCGGCGTTCTCCAATCCCGGTACCATCTTCAACACCCGCTGCTGCTCGGGAATACGCAGACGCGTCTGAAAGCCGACGATGTTCCACATCCGCCCCGCACGATCCTCCTTGCGGAGCTGCACCACCGCCCACGGGCGGCGCCCGGTACGCGGATCGTCGAGTCCCACAGGCTTCATCGGACCAAAACGCAGCGATTCCCGCCCCCGACGCGCCATCTCCTCGACGGGCATACAGCCCTCGAAGTACGGCACCTTGTCGAACTCGTGGCTCGTGAACTGGTCCGCCGTTGCGAGCGCGTCCATGAACGCCTCGTACTGCGCCTTGTCCATTGGGCAGTTCAAATAGGCGCCGCCCTCATCCGCGCCCTCCATCGTCTCCTTTCCATAGCGCGACGCACGAAAGACTATCGAATGGTCGAGCGACTCCTCAGCAAGGATCGGCGCAATGGCGTCGTAAAACGCGAGCGACTCCACCCCCAACCGTTCGCGGATGGCGGTCGCGAGTCCGTCGCTCGTGAGTGGACCAGTCGCGATAATCCCGGGCGAGGGGAGCGTCGTCAACTCCTCCCGCACCACGGTGATATTCGCGTGCGCATGGATGCGGTCGTGCACGGCAGCGCTGAACACATCGCGATCAACCGCGAGCGCGCTTCCGGCGGCCACGCGCGCTTCATCGGCGGCCGTAAGAATAACCGAGCCCAACTGGCGCATTTCGGCCTTCAGCAGCCCGTGCGCGTTGGTGACCTCGGTGCTCTTGAACGTATTGGAGCAGACGAGCTCGGCGAGCTTATCAGTCTTATGCGCTTCGGTGCTACGCACCGGACGCATCTCGTGCAGCACCACGCGGTATCCGCGCTCGGCGAGTTGCCAGGCCGCCTCGCTTCCCGCGAGGCCGCCTCCGACTATCTGGATTTCTTTCGACACCGTCATGCCGGATGATAGCGCACCGTCACGCGGTGCGCCCGCGGTCAGAAGAAGGTCTGCAGGCGGAGGTACAGCAGCTGCTCGGTGGGCCGATTGCCGCTTGTCGCGCCACTACGAAATGTCGTGACTTCGTACGCGGCCTGCGCCTTGGTATTGCGCGTCAAATACCAACTCACGCCGAGTGCCTGTTCGGTGGCCGAGCGCGCGGACACCACAGAATCGGCGAGCACCGGGAACGCCGCGTCACCGACCGAGACCTGTGCCACACGCGCCACGACCTGCCAGGCGCCCCAGTTCCCGTGCTCCGGATCAAAGACCTTGGCCGGCGCGATGCCACGGGCATCCGACAGCTCTCCCGTCATCACCCAGTCGAGCGCGAGAAAGGCGCCGGTCGACGGTACCAGCGCCTTGTCCACGCCACGACGCACGTTCTCTAGGGTCTGATACCCTTCGGCGAATGCGCCGAAGGATCCGAATCGCGCAACAGCGAACAGGTTGTGCCGATCACGATCTCCATCGGCAACCGCACCCGCCGTCTCGCGGTACTGGAAGAACGTCGCGGTGGCGGGCGTGGCGTAATGCGCGAGCCCCGTGGCCGTTCCCGCCGCGCGCATCACACCATGCGAGCCGCTGTAGCCGAGAATGACCCCCTGACCGTTCTTCTGCACAATGGGTCGCGTCACAACGCGGACGGTGAAGTCCTTGGCGTCGTTGACGTCACTCTCGCCGTTCGCGCCGCCGTTCGGCACACCGTTGTACATCGCAATCGTTGCCTCGACGCGGCCGTCCATCACGTCGCCCGTAAACGCAACACCCTCGTCGCGGTTCGAGGACAACTGGCTCACGATTGAGCGCTCAGGCAATGGCTGGTCGGACGCATTGATGTACCGCTCCCAACCATACGCCACCTTCTGCTTGCCCGCCCGCATCCAGAGATGCTTGCCGAGGGTGACGTCGACAAACGCATCGGCGAGGCCCGGCATGGTGGTCACCGCCAGGTCCGGCATCACGCGGAGCGCAATCCACGGATTGATGTTCAGATCGAAGATCAACCGCGCGCGCCTTGCCGCGAAGGTGTTTGGCAGCGCGTCGGTCCGGTCGCTCGAAATGAAGCGCCCGTCGAGCGCCACATAGCCGCGCAACTTTAGCTGGCGACGGCCGTCCGCCGAGTGAATACGAACCCCGTCGTCGTCGTAGACCACGGCGGCGCTGTCCTTGGTCGCGGCTGCAAGCTTCGCCTGTGCCCCGAGCGGGGCACCGAGCGGGGCACCCACGAGCCAGAGCGCAGCGACCAGTGTGGTGCCGCGCCTAGCGCGCAGCACCGTCTACCTCGACATCAGCCGGATCCACAACACTCCACTCATTGGTGCACTTGAGGCATTTGCGGAAACTGCCGCGCGTCTTGTTGCTCTTGGCCTCGGCGCCAATAAACCCGCAGTCCGGACAGGGTTCGTTCACCGGCTTGTCCCAGCAGACGAAATCGCAGTTCGGATAATTCTCGCACCCGTAGAACGCCTTGCCGCGCTTCTTCGAGCGGCGCGCGGCAATGTCACCGCCGTCCTTGGGGCACTTGACGCCAGTCGGCATTGACCGCGTGCCACGGCACTTCGGGAACGTGCTGCACCCGAGGAACTCGCCACTCCGACCACGACGCACGACCATCATCTTGTCGCACAGGGTGCACGGATACTTGGTGAGCACAGGCGGCACACGCTCGCCCTTGAGCGGGCGCGTGTATTTGCAGGTCTTGGGATGATTCTCGCAGGCGACGAACGGGCCAAAGAATCCGCCCTTCGCCAGGAGCTTCCCGCCATCGAGCGGGCACTTCTCGGTCTCGAGCGCACTGAGATCATGCGCGGCGTGAATGAGCCCTTCGTAGTTCACCGACGAGAGCGCGGTGTCGAACGGCCCCCAAAACTCGGTAAGCACGTCCACCCAGGGCATCTCCCCGCCTTCGACCTTGTCGAGCTCGCGTTCCATGCGAGCGGTGAAGGTCACATCGAACTCGTTGGGGAACTGCTTGACCATCACCTTCTCCACGCTCTCGCCGAGCGGCGTGGGGAAGAAGCGGCGCTGCTCGAGCTCGGCGTAATGCCGCTCGGTGAGCGTGCTGATGATGCTCGCGTACGTGGACGGGCGGCCGATGCCGAGGCGTTCGAGCTCCTTCACGAGACTCGCTTCCGAATAACGCGGGGGCGGCTCAGTGAAATGCTGGGTCGGCTTTACTTCCGCGACCGGGACCTTCTCCCCTGGTTCAATCGCGGGGAGTGCCTGCTCGTCCTCAAGCGCCTTGGAGTCGCCTTCCTCGCGCGCCTCCTTGTAGAGCGAGAGGAAGCCCTGGAACTTGATGACGGAGCCGGTCGCGCGGAACAGATAGCGATGGTCAGCGCCGGCGAAATCAAAATCCACTGTGGTGGTATCGAACACCGCCGGTGCCATCTGGCTCGCCATGAAGCGCTGCCAAATGAGCTGATACAGCTTGAACTGTTCGGGCGACAAATATTTCTGGACCGAATCCGGCGTGCGCACCGGGTCGGTGGGGCGGATGCCTTCGTGCGCGTCCTGCGCGTTCGTATCGCCCGCAGCGCCGTACATCATCGGCGCCTTGGCCAAGAAGGCTTCCGGGTATTGGGTTAACAAGAACTCGCGCGCCGCCGCCACTGCCGTCTCAGAAATACGGGTGGAGTCGGTACGCATGTAGGTGATCAGACCAATCGAGCCCTCCACCTTCCCCAGCTCGATGCCTTCGTACAGGTTCTGCGCCAACCGCATGGTGCGCTTTGAACCGTACCCGAGCTTCTTGGCCGCTTCCTGCTGCAGCGTGGACGTCTTGAACGGCTCCGCGGGATTCTTGCGGCGCTCACGACGCTTGATGTCGGTGACGTCGAAGATGTCGCGCGTGGCCACATCGGCAACGAGCGCACGCGCAAGATCGCCATTCGGGATAGTCGGCTTGTTGCCGTCAAGATGATGCAACTTGGCGGTGAACGCCTGCCCGTCGTGCGACAGCGCCGCCGCGATTGTCCAATACTCGACGGGATTGAACGCACGGATCTCGCGCTCGCGTTCCACGAGAATGCGCAGCGCCACGGTCTGCACGCGGCCGGCACTCAAGCCCTTCTTGACGGTCTTCCAGAGCACCGGGCTCGCCTTGTAGCCGACCAGACGATCCAGCACACGACGCGCCTGCTGTGCATCGACCTTCTGCTGATTGATGTTACCCGCGCGCTCAATCGCACGATTCACCGCATCCTTGGTGATTTCGTGAAAGAGCACACGCTTGATCGGCGGCGCGTTCTTTCCCTTGATCTGGCTGTATACGTGCCACGCAATCGCCTCTCCCTCGCGATCAGGGTCGGTGGCGATGAACACGGCGCGTGAAATCTTGGCGGCCGCCTTCAACTCAGCGACAGTCTTCTCTTTGCCTGGAATCGTGACATAGTCGGGCTCGAACTGATCTTCGAGGTCGATGCCCAATGTTTTCGTCGGCAGATCGCGGATATGGCCCACGGTCGCCTTGACGGCGTAGCTCGAGCCGAGGTATTTGCCGATGGTCTTGGCCTTGGCGGGCGACTCGACGATTACGAGGGCCTTGCCGCTGGGTACGCCGGCTTCGACCTCTTCCTCGATTGTTTCGACCTCAGGCGCCTTTGCACGGCGCTTGGCGACGGCCTTCTTGGTGGCCGCGACCTTCTTGGTCGCGACCTTCTTCTTGGTGGCGACCTTCGTCTTGGGTGCGGCAGCTTTCTTTTTGGTGGCCATGAATCGTATGAAGAGCCCCGTGCGACGACCGTCTGGGCGGCGGCCTCCGTTTTGGGGCGGACACTCTATAGTTGTAGCACTACCCTAATAACGACCTATGCTAGTCCGGGTTTCAGTCCCCCGCAAGCACTACTATGGTAGCAACAACCTCATCAAGCGACATCATTTCAGTGCTAACTGTATGATTTGCTTGCAGATAGCCTGATTCTCGCGCTGCCTCTAACTTGCGGAGTTCCGCCAGCGGATTAGCCCGAATTAGCAGCGGGCGAGCGGCTTGTTCGGCTCCCATTCGGGCGAGAGCGGTCACCGGACTTACCTTCAGGTACACGACGACCGAACAGCTTTTGACCGTCTCGTGACACCCCGGGTTCGCCATCCAACCGCCCCCGGGGGCAAGCACCATCCCTGATTGCACGGCGAGCTCGCGCGTGAGTGCCAGCTCCTGCTCGCGGAACCAGGGCTCGCCACGATCGGCAAAGAGCTGGGCCACGGATGCCCCTTCGCGCCGTTCGATTTCACGATCAAAATCGACGAATGGGCGCCCGAGCCGCTTGGCAACTGCGCGCCCCACCGTGCTCTTTCCGCTCCCCGGCAACCCGACGAGCACGAGATGCAACGCGAGTCGCGCGGGAGCCTCAGCGCAGTCGCGTCGCAACGTGCACGAGATAGGCGTCGTAGTTGCGACGCAACTCACCGATTGAGTCGCCGCCAAACTTTTCAACGAACGCATCGGCCATCACGAGCGCGGTCATTGCCTCAGCGATCACGCCCATCGCAGGGACCGCGGTGACATCGCTCCGCTCGGCTGCAGCCTCGGCTGGCGCCGCCGTCTTGGTGTCGATGGTGTGCAGTGGGCGCATCAACGTGCTAATCGGCTTCATCGCGACTTTGATCACGAGTGGCTCGCCGCTCGTCATCCCACCTTCGAGTCCGCCGGCGCGATTTGTCACGCGACGCACGTTGCCGGTGCGCGGCGATTCGGGCGCCATCTCAATTTCGTCGTGAACCTCGGCGCCGGTGCGGCGCGCGGCCTCGAACCCCATGCCGATCTCCACGCCCTTCACGGCGGGGATGCTCATCAGTGCGGCGCCCAACCGTCCATCGAGCTTCCGATCCCAGCTCACGTGCGAACCGAGTCCCACGGGGAGCCCGTCGACAACGACTTCGCAGATCCCGCCGAGCGTGTTGCCCTCTTTTTTGGCGAGATCAATGCGCGCGATCATCGCGGCTTCAGCGGCAGCGTCGAGCGTACGCAGTGGCGACCCGTCGGCAGCGGCGTTGATATCCGTTGGCATCGGATTCGGGCGGGTGGCGTCGACCCCAGGTTGCACCGCCAATGCGGACGCCGAACTCGGCGAGCAAACGACGCGCTACAGCTCCCGCGGCCACGCGGGCCGTGGTCTCGCGCGCCGACGCGCGCTCGAGGATGTCGCGTGCATCGTCTCGGTCGTACTTGAGGACGCCGGTGAGGTCCGCATGGCCTGGGCGCACGCGCGTGACTTGGCGCTTGCGTCCTTCGGCTGTGGCGTCCTCGTCACGAGGTGCGGCGTCCATGATGGCTTCCCAGTTTTTCCAGTCGCTGTTGCGGATCAGCATCGCGATTGGTGAGCCGATGGTCTGGCCCGCGGAGAGGAACTCGGCGCGGTCAGTTTCGATCTGCATGCGGCGGCCGCGTCCGTACCCTTGTTGACGACGGGCGAGCTGCGTGTCGATATCCTCAGCGCACAGAGGGAGTCCCGCCGGGACTCCCTCGATGAGACTCACCAGTGCTTTGCCATGCGATTCGCCGGCGGTAACGAAACGAATCACGGCGTCTTGATTGGACGGACGATTTCGCCGTCGTCGATGATGCGCGGGGTAATCAAGATGAGCAGATCCTGTTTGCGCTCGATGGTTTCGGTTTCTGAGAAGAGACGACCGAGCCCCGGAAGGTTCATGAGGAATGGGATGCCACGCCGATTGCGCGACACCTGCGTCTGCGTAAGACCGCCGATGACCGCAGTTTCGCCGTCACCAACGAGCACTTCGTTACGGCTGAAGCGTTTGTTGATCGTCGGTCCGGCGACGGTGGCACCGGCGAGCGACTGTTGCTCGGCGTACACCGACATCAGCACCTGATGATTTGCAGTCACATGCGGAGTCACGCGCAGTGTGATGCCGACGTCTTGCCGCTGCTGCTGTGGGCCGGACGATGTGAGCTGCCCTGGAACTGTCGGCGGGGTGAGCAGATACGCGATCTGCGTGCCGGCGAACAGTTCAGCTTCGCGGTTGTCGACCGTTGTGGTGCTCGGCTCGGCCTGCACGTCCGACAGCTGTTGCTCGCTGAGCGCGTCGAGGAACGAGGTCAGGTTGAAGCCGCCGAGCGTCATGTTATAGATGAGCGCCAGCGACGACGTGGATTTGTAGGCACGACTCGCATTGGCGACTCCGGCGAGTCCATCACCGGAAATATTGACACGGAAATCACCCGGCACCACGGCCTCGCCATTCATACGCGGGAGCACCGCGTTGCTGTAGGCGCTGGCCGACCCGAGGTCGTAGCTGATGCCGAGCTGTTCGGTTCCCGTGCGATCGACGGCAATGATTTTCGCCTTGATCGCGACTTGCGGGGTGCGCACATCGAGGTCGCGGATATAGCTCGCGATGTCGGCGAGGCGCCCAGGGGTCTCGGTCACAATGACGGAGTTCGTTTTTTCGTCGAAGCTCACCACGCCGCGCGAGCTGCAGGTCACACCGACGCCACCGCCTACGGCCCCACTCGCGGGCGCCGCAGTGCCGGCACCCGACGTGCTCGACCCGAAGGCGTCAGGCACTGGTGGCTTCGGCGCACCGCTGGCAGCGCCGCCAGCGCCGCCAGCGCCGCCACACCCGGCACCCAAGAGCTGGCGTACGGTGGAGGCCATGGTTTCAGCCTTCGCGTAGTTCACTTGAATGACCTGTGTCTGCACAGGCTCCACGCGCTGCTTGTCGGCGATGTTGGAATAGCTGTCGATCGTAATGATTCCCGAAGGTTCAACCACGAGGGACAGTCCTTGCGACGACAAGATGCTCTTCAGCGCGAGGTCCCACGGTTGATCCCTGATGTCGGCGGTGACGAATCCGTCGACCTGCCGTCCCACGACGATTGTGCGCCCGCTGAACTGCGCGAAACTGGTAATGACATCCCGGATGTGCGTTTCCTGGAAGGTCACGGTGATTTGGCGTTCCGGCGACTTTTGCGCGGTCTCCGGGGAACTTTGAGCGCTTGTGGGACGAGGCGTAGCCTTGGGGTCCTCTGCGGCGACGGCACGGCCTGCCACCGCGACGGCACGGCCTGCCACCGCGGCTCGCGGAGCCGGCGCGGTGCCGGCTGCGAGATTCCATGCGGGAAACTGATCGGGACCCGCGACGGAGATGCGGATCTCCTTCTCGCCGCGCGCAATCGTGTACTCTCGCGCACCGTCGAGATCGAGCACCACTCGCACGATGCCCGGCTTGTACTGGGCGAGTCGCACATTGGTGATGCCACCGCGTGCGATTTTGTCGTACAAGCGCGCGGCAACGCCAAGGGTGGCACCGCGCAGGTCGACCACAATGCGGCGTGGAGCCTCAAGTGTGAAGTCGAACACTTCAATCGGGCCTTCGATTGCGATGACAACGTCGGCGCGCCCTGTGCCTGGTGTCACGCTCACGGCCGTGACGCTCCCCGGAGCATTATCGCGCTTCGAATGCTCGGCGTCGGCACGGCGTGTGCCGAACACAGTGAGCAGGCACGCAGCCGACAGCGCCGCGATGTGACGGACTCGCGTCATTGCGGTCTCCTTGGAGTAGAACCATTGGCGTCCTTCTTCGGCGTCTTGTCCATAACGAGCACCTGCTGACGGCTCATCCCGAACTCGTCCACCGCGAAGGTGATGTCTTGTTGCCCAATCTTTGCGACCTTCATGCGCCCAAGCACCGTGCCAACCATGACCCGGTACGTCTGACCGTTCGAGCCGTCGGCGAGGATGGCCACCGAGCGTCGCGGGGTTTCCGTGTCGTAGATCACGCCGAGGAGCGAGAGATCGGCAAGGAAAGGGCGTAGTTCGCCGGTCGACATGAGCGATACGAACGGATCGCGCCGGCCAGTGCTGCTGTAGTTATAGACTTCGCGCACGACGACCCCAGCCGCGGTGTCCTGCACGGCGTCGGTGGGCTTGACGCGTAACTTGGCCGCCTGTGTTCCCTGGGCCAGAGCCACGACGGAAACAATCGGCAGCAGCACGAGGGCGCGGCGTAGGGATGACGTCATCCGCCACCAGCCTTTGCCACTTTCGCGGCGGGCGCTGCCGTCTTCGGTTTCGGCTTGGGTTTCGGTGGCGCGGTACGCACGACGGCAGTCTGCAACTCAAATATTGCATCCAAGTTCTGCTTGCCGCGCGTGACCTTCGTGGTCGCCGTGTTTTGGACAGTGAGATGCAAGTTCACCGGCGCGACAATCCTCGGCAGCGACCCAATATTCGCGAGCACGGCAGCAAGGTCATGATAGGGTCCGGTGAGCCGCATGCGGTAGCGATGTGTATCGAACAGTTCCCCTTCGACGACAGGAAGCGGTTCGACGGTGCCGATATCGAGATTCGCACGACGCGCCGAGTTAGAGATTTGGTCGATAAGCGCCGACACCTCTGCTCCGTCTGGCACCAGCGTGCGCAGCGTGGCAAGATCCGCTCGGCTTCGAGCGGTGGCCGCGTCGACTTGTTTGCTGTTCCCCTTGGCGATTTCTGTTTTCGCGACCGTATTCACACCCTCGACGACGACGATCCGCGCACGCAGTGCCTGGATCTCGAGACGCTTTGGTTCGAAGACGGTGTACCAGTAGCCTCCCGCGACCGCAACGCCGAGGAAACCGAGGACGAAGAGCCGCTGCCCGCGCGGATCGGTGGGAAGTGCGAGTGCCATCAGGGACGCTCCGTCACGCGGAAGGGCGCTCGTCGGATGGCCGAAGCATCTGGTTGCTGGTAGCGCATCTCGAGCGTGAACTGCGTGGCTTCCTTCCCGGACTGAACCGCGACCAGTTCGGTTTTCATGAGATGGACATCCAGCAAGAACGGGGACGCCTCGAGTTCTTTCCAGAATCGAGTGATCGCCTGGACGTCTACGGTCTGTCCAACAATCGTGAGCTTCAGGTCTTGGGATGCTTTGAGTGTGCTGTCCGCGACTGCCGCAACCTTTGCGGCATCAGCGCTCGTGAAGAGCCCCGCGTCGATTTCGGGGGTCATCGAGGCCACGGCGCTGGTCTGCTGGATTGAGATCAGCCATGTGTAGTTCGGGAGCGCGCGACTCACGGCTTCGAGCACGTGCGGCCAGACGAAACGCGAGTCGTCGATTCTATTGACGATCCGCAGTTGGCGCGCGACCGAGTCACGCACGGCGACTGCGATGGTGCGCTGCGTGATGACTTGGGCGAAGCGCAGCGAATCGCTGTGCGCTTTCGCTTCGCGTGCCTTCACGTCGACGTAGCTTTTTTGCTGCACGTACCACATCCCCGCAACGGCACAGAGGCCGGCGACAAAGAGCGCAATCGAACCCACGAGCAGTCGGTCGATCTGAAAGCGGGAGACCAGTTCACGGAACGCCTCACCGACCTCCATGTTGGCGGGCGACGGCTGCTTGCGTTGTGCGGCTGGGATCAGGTTGATCTCGATCATCGGGTGCTCACTGGTTCTGGCGCAGGGCCAGTCCGATAGGGAGCATCAAGAGCGGGGCAATCTCGTCGGCCACGAGGCCGTCGAGCGCCCCATCCATCACGTGGAGATTCCCGAGGGCGTTTGCATGTTCAATGGCGATGCCGAGCCGCTGGCCTAGCAGGTCGTCGAGTCCTGGAATGCGCGAGCCGCCGCCGCACAGAAACATCGTGCGCAATGCGCCGCCGTTCCGCGCATTCGTCTCCAAAAAGGAAATGGCGCGATCGATCCCGGCGATGATGTCCTCACCGCGCACGGCGACGACCGCGTCGAGAGCTTTCGTTTTGTCGTAGCCTTGAAGGAGCGCCGCGGCATCGTCGAGCGACAGCCCCCAGTCTTTCTGCAAATCCTCGCGGAACTTGCGTGTCCCGACGGTGATGTCGCGCGTGAGAATCGGCACGCCGTCGTCGAGGATATTGATATTGGTGACTTCGTGCCCGATGTTGAGCAGCGCGACCATCCCCGTCAGGGCGTCCGGATGATTCAACGCGAAAGCATTGTGCAGCGCGAACGCTTCCACATCGACGAGGGACGGTTCGAGCCCCGCTTCGCCAAGCACGCGCATTTTGGACTCCACGAGCTCCCGTTTCGCGGCCACCAGCAGCACCTGCATCTGCGGGCCGGTCGCATCAGGATCGAGGATTTGGAAATCCAGTTCGACGGACTCCATGTCGAAGGGGACGTGCTGTTCCGCCTCCCAGCGCATCAGCTCACGTGCCTGGTGTTCCTTGACGCGTTCAATTTGGATTTTTTTAATGATGACGTCGCGCCCCCCAACGGCGACCACGACCTCCTTCGTCGTGACCCCCGCTTCTACGAGCGCGGCCGCAATCGCCTCGGACACGATACCGGGGTCCATGATCTCCCCCTCGACAATCGCATCAGCCATCAGCGGCACGATGACAACCTTGGTGATTCTGGGCTCGCGTTTCCCGTGATCAATCACGACCACTTTTATGAGGCCGGAACCGATATCGAGACCCACGGTTGTCTTCTTGCGCTGTAAAAATGACATGCGAAGGGGACGAAGACGCGGGCGAGCTCCGGCCGGATTTCCGGCCTTGGCACCCACCCGATACCACCAACGACGGCCCGTTCGAACTGTCAAAAGTTCGGACGGACTCCCTGCCACCATGACACGAGCGGCGGGTCGGGAAGTAACGGATGCCAGGTTGGGAGGGCGCCCTATGGGTCGGGAGCCCACCACCAGCCGGACAGGCGCTGCAGCCGTAACCTGCCTCCGCTATCTGGAAGAATAACCAGATACGCCATGATTCGAGGCGGACCAGGGTCACGGTGGCGGTATCGCGTCCCACCACCGACTGCAGCTGGCGCAGTGAGCCCGGCTGGGCTTGCAACCAGGCGCTGTCGGTGAGTGCGTCAAGGTAGGGCGCTAAGGCCGATTCGGCGAGCCCCTGAGCCGTGACCTGCGCGCGGCCCGCCCGTGCGAGCCGCAGGTCCTGCAGGGACGCGTCCAGCGCCATCCCGCCGAGCATCGCGACCACCAGGAGCGCCGTCAGGGCGAGGGGGAGGGCGATGCCTCGACGCGAGCCGTCAAAGCCACCCCCGCGGGGAGCCCTCATGGCACGCTCCGCGTCATAGGCGGCACGATGACGGTGAGCGGGCCACGCCCGAGCGTCTTGGACGCGGCCGCCCGAACCGTAACGTCCACCACGCCGGTCGGCAGCACACGGAACCGGAGCCCGCTGTCAGCTGGCGCGGCCAGTGGTCCCGCCACCGGCTGGGACCCTCCACAGTGTCCGGGCAGATCACAGCCCCGATAGGCCAACTCCCAACTCTTGTCGGTCCCGCGCACGAGCCCCCACCGCCCTCGGCGCACAATGCGCACCGGCGTCCCGACCACGGTACTGAGCGGGAGTGCGCTCGCTACTACCACCCGTGTCACCGGACGTCGGAATACGCTGTCGCTCCGCGTCTGAAACCCCGTGGCCGGCAGACACCCCGCAGGATCCACCCGTGACAGTGCGGAATCCACCAGATAGCGTCGCCACCCCAGCGACGTGGTGTCGTACACATACAGCAGATCTCCGGCCGCTGGCGTGTACCGCCACCGACTCAGGGGGCGCCCGGTGGAACTCTGCGCCGGAGGGAGCGTGAGCACGCGCGTGCCCCAACTACACACCACCGAGCTCCCCACATGCGCAAGCAGGTCGATCGCCGTATCGCCGCGCGGGACAAGGCTATCGCCAAGCGACCCTCGAATCTCGGATCGCAGCACCGACTCGACCTCCTGCTCGAGTCGCGCCGCATCACTCGCGAAGCTCGCGGTGCGCCACCGGCGCTCCGCCGCCAGCATGGCTGCCACCGCGAGCGCCGCAACCAGGCCACTGATACCGAGCGCCACGATCATTTCCGCAAGCACGGCCCCCGGACGGCGCCTCTTCACGGCGCGCAGCGCGTGGTCGCGGTGACCACCACAGCCCGCTGCGCGCGTATTGGCCGAATGCTGTCGGAGAGCAGCCATGCGCCGGCGACCGCGCGCGCAGACCAGTGCATGTCGCCCCACGCCCCACGCCGCCAGCCACTGGAGTCGGCGCCGCACGCTCGCGAGGCAAAGAGCTCGATCTGCTCCCGTACCGCGCGCGCGCCTTCGCGTTCCGCGTCGGCGATCAGTCGTAAGCGCTGTTCGGCAAGCAACACCGTCGCGAGGCTACCGCCGGCCACCGAGGCCAAGAGGAGCGCGACGACAACTTCGGTGAGCGTGAATCCTGCGGTGCGGGTCGTGTGCATAGGGCGCACGATACCGGAGCGTCCACCGCCCCTTGGCATCAAAGCATTGCCATGCAACGCAAAATCACCCGGGCACAAAAAAAGCGGGCCGGACGAGAATCGTCCGGCCCGCTTTTCACAGCAGGGTATTACGGAACGTCAGTGCAGACCGGCTCGCCCGAGTTGGTCGCGGTGCCGATAGTGATTGTGCACGTCTTATTCGGCGCGTTGGTGTGCGTTGCGGTGGCCGTCCACGTGTTGACACCTACCGCACTCATCACAACCGTCACGCCAGTCGACGCCTTGTAGCTGGTGCCGAGGTCGGCGACCGATGCCGAATAGTTGCTGGTGTGATCCGCGAAGTAGGCTTCCTGGGCGGTCACCATGTTACGCAGGTCCGACTGCATCGAGGCAACGTACGCCTTTTCCTTGGTGGTCGAGAACTTCGGAATGGCGATTGCGGCCAAAATTCCGATGATCACAACGACGATCAGCAACTCAATCAGGGTAAAGCCCTTACGCTTGGACAGCATTGCACAACTCCTGTTTAAACGGGGTGAGATGCCAACGTGGACAAGACGATTGTCCCTGAAAGAAGTTTCACTGGGGTCGCCCTACGTTCCGAGAAATGTATAGCACTTGAGCCGCCTGCGGAATACCCTAAGCCTAACTACATACATTGCAACACCTTAGTAACAACAATTACCGTCCACTGGTGCCCGGTCCGCCCCGCGAGTGCCGATTACGGCCTTGCGAAGTGATGCGTTTCTTTCCGCCTGTGGGTGGCGTCCCCCGAGTCGTTGGCAACCAGCGCGCTGTCCGCCACTGCCTTCATAAATGTATAGGCTGGGCGATTGCTCCCATAGGAAATCCCCACGCGGGCCTCCGTCCGCGCGGTATGCCACTGACCCAACTCCAGATGACACGCGACAAGCTCCACCCGTGCGACCAGTAAGTTGGGATCAATGGCGAGCGCGGCTCGAAACTGAGGAATCGCTACCTGACATAAATGCGCTTCACGGTACTGGTGCGCCAAGCCAGCTCGGACGACAGCATACTCGGGGAGCAACGCAATTGCGGTCCGCCATTCACGCTCCCCTTCGACGAAGCGACGCTGATCGAATAACAGGGAACCGAGTGCGTAGTGACTCCGGTAGTTCAGCGGTGCATCGCGCGCGAGTGTCTCGAAGACCTGATCATTGTCGCGCCATGTCCGCTGGCGCTCTGCGCTGTGCGCGGTGCCGGCGACGACCAGTGCGGCCACCACGCCGCCCGCGGCGAGCTTCGCCACGCGTGGGGCATGGTGGAGTCGACGCACCATCCATCCGCCCGCGACCCCAACCGCGAGCATCGCACCCACACTTGGCAACAGCAGCGTGCGTTCCGCGAGCAGCACCCCCGTGGGGATCAGGATATTGACCACGGGTACCAAGCAGATCGTGCTCCACACGATGCCGAAGGCCACCAGTGGTGCGCGACGCAGGCAGATAAGTGTCAACAGCGCGGTGCAACCCACAAACAGGATCCCTGGCACGAGCTCGACATGCCAGCTCGTGTGGACATGGACGAACGCCGGCGAGTAGTCGGCGTAGAGGCGCGCCGGCCACAGCAGGAGGCGTCCGAACTCTGGAACGAGTCCGAGCATCACGACTGCGCTCTGCGCCATGCTCAGGTTCTGCAGCGAGGGATGCGGGCTATCACCGACGAGATCGACCAAGACCGCGGTGCGGATCGCCAAGAAGAGCGTCGCTAGGAGGGCGAGCTTGAGCAGAAACGCCGCGGATTCGTCGAGCCGTTCGCGCCATGGGCGCGGATCCTGCACCACGAGAAGTTCGACGGCAATCAGCAGCGCTGGGAGCACAATGACATGCTCTTTGAAGAACAGGCCGACCGCGTACAGCGCAGCGATTCCCGTGGCATCGCCGCCGCGCAGGGGGAGTCCGTCCCGTCTGGCGCGCACGTAGAGTGCCGTCGCCCCGAGCACGGCGCATGCCGCCCAGAGTTCTGCTTGCCCCACGACGTTCCCGACGGCTTCGACATGCACGGGGTGCGCCGCAAACAGCAGACCGGCGATCGTGGCAGCAACGCGCGGCAGGAGCTGCAGGGCGAGCCAGTACATGAGCACGCACACGGTCACGTACAGCACGATGTTGACCATGTGGAACACCAACGGCTGGCCGCCACCGACCACCCATTGGAGCGCATACACGAAAATGGCCATCGGACGGTACAGCGAGGACCCGCGCACGCTGGGCCAGTATGATTCGGTGAAGAAATGCCACGGCGCACGCAGTGCATGCACGCGCGCGTTCTGGACGATGATCCACTGATCGTCGTACGCAAAGCCGTTGTGGATCCCCGTGATGGACGCCGCGAGCGCCACGCACGCGATCACGACCGCCCACGGGCGCCAGTCGATTGGGTCATCCGCGCCCACGGGGCCCACCGTGCCAATGGCAGACGGCGAAACGCCCCCGTCGCGCAGACTCACGGGAACAGATTAAACCGAATAATGTGACCGATGGCGGCGACCCCGTCGCGCCAGCCAATCTTCTTCCCTTCCGCGTAGGTACGGCCGGAATACGAAATCGGCACCTCAAAAATACGCGCGTGCCGCATGGCCAACTGCGCCGTGACTTCGGGCTCAAAGCCGAACCGTTCCGATGTGAGCGTCAGCGACCGGGCAAGATCGCCCGTGATCGCTTTGTAGCACGTCTCCATGTCGGTGAGGTTCAGATTCGTGAGCATGTTGCTGAACATGGTCAGCAGGGAGTTGCCCACCGAGTGCCAAAAGTAAAGCACCCGATGCGGACCGCCAAGGAACCGCGAGCCGAACACCGCGTCGGCGCGCCCGGCAATGATCGGGTCCAGCATCGCGGGCCAGTCGGCGGGGTCATACTCAAGATCGGCGTCCTGCACGATGACGACATTCCCCGTGCTCGCGGCGAGCGCGGTGCGGATCGCCGACCCCTTGCCGCGATTGCGGTCGTGCAGAATCAGTACGTCGATCCGCCCTTCGTCTTTCAACCGCTGCAGAATCGCGCGCGTGCCGTCGGTCGAGGAGTCATCGACGCAGATAATCTGCTGACGCACCGGCACCGAGCGCACTTGGTCGAGGATTTGCTCGATCGTGTTGCGCTCATTGAACACCGGGATGAGCACCGAGAGCACGAGACTCTCGATCGGCATCGGAGTGACGCCGCGCATGTGGCGAGCGGGCTGGGCGATTGACGACGGTACCATAAGTGCAGAGCAAGATAGCCAAAATCGGCGTGGGGAGCAGGCTCTGGGGAAAACCGGGGGGGGAAACCCGAGGAAAACCGGGCACAGCCGGGGACGGCGCGGTGCAGTCACGCCGTCCGAGCGGACACACCGGCGCGTCCTGCGCTATCGTTCACGGGTGGGAACGTTCGCACGAGCCCGGGGGAATCCAGGGGGAATCCAGGGGGAATCCAGATGAGTCTGCCCGCAATGGAAGTTCTGGGACTGCGCGTCAGTGCCGCCGTGACGATTCCGGCCAGCGAAATCGAGTTTCGCGCCAGCCGAAGCAGTGGACCGGGAGGGCAGCATGTGAACACCTCCAGCACCCGCGTCGAGCTCACGTGGAATGTCGTGCGCTCCGCAGCCCTGACCACCGATCAGCGCGCACGAATCCTCGCCAAGCTGTCGTCAAAGATCGACGGCGACGGCACGCTCCGCGTCGTGGTCAGCGACACGCGGAGCCAAAAGCAAAACCGCGCGATTGCCGAAGAACGACTCGCGGCCACGGTGCATCACGGACTCCTCGTGCGGAAACCGCGCAAGAAAACCAAACCGGGTCGCGCCGCGGTGGAACGTCGCATCAGCAGCAAAAAGAAGCAGGGCGCAAAAAAGAAGACCCGGCGCTTTTCCGGCGACGAGTGAACCGGGAATGACGAACGGGCGCGGCTGCCATCGGCAGCCGCGCCCGTTCGTCACACCCCAACTACCAGCGGATCGTCCAGGTCGTTTCGCTCCAGCCATCACCGAACGGATCTCCAGGTGGCGCCTTGAGCGCTTCGGTGAGCACGGGCACCTCGCCCTTCTCCTGCCAGCGCCGCAGATCGCCGGCAATCGACCGCCAGTGCGCCTTGACGTCGTCGCTCGTTGCGGCAGCCTTCGCGGTTGCGGTGGCCTTGAGCTTCTCGGTCCACAAATCCGCAGTTGCTCGCACCTCGGGCGACGCGTCCTTGTCTGCCGCCAGAAGAATCAAGCGATCGCTCACGGCGCGTTGCGTCACCCGCTGAATAGCCGCGAGCTTGCCCGAGGGCGGCACGGCCGCGCTCCAGGTCCCCTTCACCAGGTCGCCGATGGCGTCACTCAGCGAGTAGCCGCCGAGTCGTGCGGAATACTGCACCATGCGAGCGGCGCGCTCGCGCTGGAGGATCCCATCCACGATCATCTGCGCCAGCGTGCGCGCCGCGCCGAGTTCGTCGAACACGGGGGTGGTGCGTGAGCCCAGGAGCTCGACATCGCGATCGAGGCGCGGCGAGAACAAGGTGAGCACGGTGTCGGGAATCGCGAGTTCTTTTGGGTCGAGCGCGCCGAGCAGCAGGCGCATCGCCTCACGCTGCCGCGCGGCGCTGACGACCGTGGTGGCCTGTTGGCCGTCGCCCTTCAGCGGGTTGGAGTATTCGAGGCCGCCGAGTGTTTTGGTGACGCCGTTGACCGCGAAGCGGTGGAAGAAATAGAGGAGCGGGAAGCGGTCTTGGAGAATCGAGAGTGGCTCACCGTCGCGGATGTTGCGCAGGCCGAAGCGCGCGAGCGCAATGCGACGTGCGTCCATCTGCCGCTGGAGAAAGAGGTTCGGCGTTTCGGCGTCGTCCCAGAGCGTGGTGCGTGGGTCGGCGGAGTTCTCCGGACGAGCGTCGCCATCGCTCAAGTAGAGGTAGCCCTTTTTGAGTCCGTCGGCGACGATCGTCGTGAGCGAATCTTTTTCCCCAGCGGCGGGGAAGATGCCGTAGCCCCAGTGAATCGCCCACACATCATAGGCGCCGGGGCCCGTGGTGTAGGCCTGTGAGAGATCAATCTCTCCGCCCTTCACCTGCACGCGCGGGGCGGGATAATCCATCACCGAGCCGCGATCATACGTGCTGGCGAGGTAGTTGTGTTGCAGGCCCAGGGTGTGGCCGACTTCGTGCGCGCTGACTTGGCGAATGCGCGAAAGCACAAAGGCCGTGTCGGCTGCGGCTGCATCGGCGCCGAGAAGCGCGGCGTAGATGTTGTAGTCCGTGCGATTGCGATGGGAGTCCATGCGGGCCATCCCCTTGAGCATTTCGCCGGTGCGCGGATCGGTGAGGGCGCCGCCCACACTCCAGCCGCGTTCGTTGCGGTTCTCCCACTGGACCACATTGTAGCGCGAGTCCATCGGGTCCACCCCTTCGGGGAGCAACTCCACACGGAATGCGCCCTTGAGCCCGGCCCGATCAAAGGCCTCGCTCCAAAAGCGCACGCCTTGGAGTGTCGCCGTGCGCAACGGCTCCGGGATTCCGCGGTCCACGTAGTACACGATCGGGTTCTTGATCGGGCTGTTGGGATCGTTAGGATTCACGCGCTCCAAGCGATGCCGCGAGGCCCAGCGCTGTTCAAGCTGCGCCTGAATGGGCTGGTTGTAGTCTTTAAAGCTGATACCCATGAAGCCGACGCGCGGGTCCGCGACGCGAGGCTTGAAATCGGCGTCTGGCAGCTTGAGCAGGGTGATGTGCTGACGGAAATCGAGCGCGCGTGCATCGGGAATCAGGCGTCCCAAGGCGCCGGACGGATTTCCTTGCGCGGCAAAGGTGAGCGCCACGTCGATCTCGGTGTTCTCGGGAAATCCTTTCGTGTACGGCTTAAAAATCCGCGAGCGATCGCGCGCCACGGCGTACTGCCCCTGCTGCGAGCGCGCGAGGGTGGTGCCAATCTCGTTCCAGTCGCGCATCATCAGCTCCGTCGCATCGACGAGCAGCTTCCCCCCCTCTTCCGCGAGGATCGGGAGCGCGGCGCTGGTGCTATTCGCGAACGATTCAGCCACGGACCGTTGATTGTCCACCGACCCGCTCGAGCGATACGTCGTATTCTCGAAGGTGAGCAACACCCGGTCGCCCGCCTTCTGAAAGCGCGCCACACGCACGCCGCCACCGGATCCACGATCCAAGCCAATCGGGTTCGAGCCGAGTCCGGTGGCGAGCGTCGTCATGAACAGTGCGCGGGTACCGTCGGCGGGGAGTTCGATGAGAATCCCCCCGGTGCGCTCACTGAGCCACACGGGAATAAATCCGTCGCGGCGCTCCATCCCGGCGGTACGCGCGGCGATGGTGGTAGCGGGAGCCTGAGTCGCCGCTGCTGCTGCCGCTGCTGCGGCAGGCGCCTGCTGCGCGACAAGCGACGAGGTCCCAAGGATCGACGCAAGAACCGTCGAGGTGAACCGTGCGCCGAGTGAACGAATACGGATGTTTGACATGATCGTTTACGGCTTCTTCACGAGCGCCTGCACCGACGCCGGCAATGCAAACGCGGATGGGTCCACCGTGTCGAACTCGACGCTCGTCACCTCGAGCACCACGTCGGCCATGCCGAGCTTGCGCACGATCTTCGTGGGGATCTTGAGGCCGCCGAAATCCTTGTACTCCCCAATCACCGCGGTCTGATCGATGGTCTGCCCCTGCATGCTCACGCGCGAAGTCTGGCCAATGCGCAGTCCTGTCTCCGCGTCAAAATAGTTCCGGCTCTCGCTGTCGTTGAGGCGAATGATCTTCACCTCGTACGCCTTCTTTCCTTCAAAATCCATCAGCGCCACGGTCTCGGCGCTCTTCACTTTGCTCGGATCATAGAAATCGGCAAAGAAGTCGGCGTTGTTCTTGACTTCGGTCGCGGCATCCCCGTCGAGCAGCTGCGCGCCTGCCTGCGAGGAGTTGCCCCATGCCACGGTGCCGTTGAAGCCAGTGCTGATGTCGCCGAGCATGCCGAGCGACTGTTTCTGCACGAAGAGCGCGGGCTTGGCGCGCCAGATTTCGAGGGCGCCGGTGATGTTCGCGACGGCGATGCTGATAGTGCCCGTCTGGTGCAGCGAGGTGTGCTTGTCCATGGCGGCACGTCCGCCCATGGCTTGGTCGGCCTTGGCGATCAGCGTCTTGGCATCGGGGAGAGCCGGCGTGGCAGGGGCGGACTGCGCGGTACCGCGCGCGGCCGCTGCAACCGTGAGTACCACGGCCAGCGCAAGGGGACGGACCGTGGCGAGCATGCGGAGGGAATGAGTCATACCTAGACCTGTCAGAAAGTGGTGGTCAGCAATCAGGGTTGGACGGGCAAGCCGGCACTGAGCGCAAGCGACACGCGTTCCTGCTGGCGCTCGCTGCCACCGATGAGCACGGCCGCGAGGTTGTTCTGAACAATCAACTGACGCAGCACCGTCGGTTCCCCTTGCACGGGCTTGGGGCCGAGGGCAGTTGTGTCGAGCACCGTGGTCACTGCCAGACGCGCAACGGAGTCGGGATATATATACACCGTCAGACGCGACGTCCCGAGCTGAAATACGATGCCAGGGACCCGAAAGTTTCTCGTGCCCTGTTTCGTGCCTTGTTTCGTGCCCTGTTCTCCGGCAACCGCCTGCGGGGCGAGTCCCGCGCGCACCAGGCGTTCCACCAGATGGGCTTCGTCCCAGAGGCCGGTGGTCACCGGCGTGTCAGCCGCCGCGGCGGCCTGCTCGGCGCTTGCCTCGACCGCCGAGCGGGCTACGGCGACCGCTTTGGCGTTCTCGGCCGCTGGATCCGCGCAGCCGCTGAGGACTGCGAGCCAGGGGAGCAGCACGACGGCGGCGGGGCGTATGTGGCGCATGGGTGGAATCTATTGAAAACCGGAGGAGCATGCCGGAGGAGCGTGCCGGCGCGCGGGAGGGGCCCTATCTTTGGGGCATGTCACGGGAATCTGGACGCGAGCCGCTGCGCGCGGTGCGCATCGACAAATGGCTCTGGGCGGCGCGGTTTTTCAAGACGCGCTCGATTGCCGTGGAGGCGATCGCCGGCGGGAAAATCACGATCAACGGCGACCGGCCGAAGCCAGCGCGCGAGGTGAAAGTTGGCGACGAGCTCTGGCTACGCCTTGGCCCGTATGAACACACGGTGATCGTGAGGGCCGTGAGCGAGGCCCGAGGACCGGCGTCGCAGGCGGCGCTCCTCTACGAGGAAACGCCCGAGTCCAAGGCGGCGCGTGAGCGCCATGCGTGGACGCTGAAACATGCAGCGCCGGTGATGGATCCCGGCGAGGGGCGGCCGACTAAAAAGGACCGCCGCGACCTGGAGCGCTCGCGCGGCTGGTAGCGCGCGAGGACGTTCACCCCTTCACGAGCGGAATCCAGAGCCGAATCGCCGCGCCGGTCGCGTGCGCGGTGTCGACCGAGAGATCGCCCCCAATGGACTTCGCATGGGCGCGCACCCAGGCGAGCCCCAATCCGCCACGGCCACCGTCGTCGTCCGTGATGCGTGGCACGAAGAGCGTCGCGCGTTCCGCTGCGGTCACGGGCGCGCCACTGTCGATGACGGCAAGACAGGCGTACTCCCCCGCCGTGACGTACGGAATCGTCATGTCATCGTGCAGGCCCACCCCAGTTAAGGTCTGACGAAGCAACTGCAACGCCACCGACCCGCGCGGCGGGGTGTGCTCGCGGGCTTGCTCACACAGTTCCACCACCATGCGTTCGAGCGCTTCCTCGTCGACACGCACCAACAATCCCACGTCGGACAACGACATGCGAAGTTGGCGCTCCGCGAAGACTGTATCGAGAATCGGCTGCATGCGCTCAAGAAACTGACTCATTTCCACCAGCGTCGGCGGGGCCGGGTCGGTGCGTGCGAACTCGAGCAGTCGGTTGAGCTTGCGCGACAATCGCTCGCTCGCCACCGCCAGTGGACCGTACTTGTCGCGCCCGTGTGGGGTGTGTCGGAGTTCAGCGGCAACGATGCTGGTAGCTTGCAAGACGTTCTTGAGATCGTGGGCCACGGTCACGGCGAACTGTCCAGCATCGGCGTCCGCACGTCGCCCGGCAGCCAGCCGTTCTACCAGCACGGCACGCGCCGCTGCTACGTCGAAATCCGACCGCGAGAGGTGCAAGCAGAGTCCGACAACTGCGACACCGATACAACCATTAAAGGTCATCACGAGCAGGAGCGACTTGAACTGCTCGCTGGCACCCACGAAACTCTGCATCGGGGACGCGAGCGCATTAAAGGGCATTATGAGGTACAGAGGCCGCATCAGTGACATGGCAATCAGCACCCCAACCATGCCATTGGTGGTACGGCGGCGGGGATGATCCCGCGGCACCAACGTCCAAAGCATTGCCGCCGCCGCTAACTGCGCGAGCACCTTGGTGAAAATCGCGGGGAGGATTAGCCGCGACACGTCCAGGGCCTCGGTGGGTTGCACGGTCCAGAACGTGAGCAATGCCACCATCACCACGGCCCCGCCGACCCAGATACGCGGACGCAAGTGCGGGTAGCGTTGGCCCGACAGCTCCTCAGCGAGTGCGACCATGGCCTGGAACGCGAGGACCCAGAACACCAGCGTCACCACGAACGAGGGCAGGATAATCCAGGTGATGCGTGGATCGGTCGAGGCGATTTCGACACCGACGAGCGCGAAGGTCGCACAGCTTTGCCACAGCACGGCATTCAGAATGGCGCTCACCAGCGACTGCCGGTACACCTGTTCGATGCCGCGCACCATCGCCCATCCCCAGAGGTTCATCATGAGGACGGTCCCCCGCACCACGAAGGCAAACACCGTGGGGTCGAGGCCAGTGAGCAGCGCTGGCGAGACATTCCCGTTGGCGGCCTGCAGAGCCAAGAACCCGGAGGTAGTGATCACCGCAACACTCCTTCGCGGAAACCTGCGGTCGGGGCGTGTACGGTGGAGGGAATCCACATACTGAACGTTGCGCCCTGACCGACGGTCGACTCGCAGGTGATTTCCCCGCCAATCGAACGCAGGAAGGTCCGAATGGAGGTCAATCCAAGTCCTGTCCCTTTGGTCCCCTTCGTGGTGAAGTACGGTTCGAACACGCGGCTCATCACCTCGTCGGGAATTCCTGACCCCGTGTCTCTCACCCGCACCACCACGTAGTCCCCGTCCGCTAAGCCACGGTCGCGCAGCGCTGGCGACAGGGCGCTCGTCGCGGCCTGAATCTGGATCAGGGCTCCAAGCGGGGAGGCGTCCCGCGCGTTGAGCACCAAGTTGGTGACCGCCCGCTCCAGCTCAGCTGGCGGGCAATCGGCGCGCAGGATCACATCGTCGACATTCAACCGAACGGACTGCAACGGCGACAACCGCTTGAGGACGGGCAACGCGGTGCGCAAAACAGTCGCCACATCAACCGTGGGATTCTCGGCACCCGGCTTCGCCCGGACCTCAGTCAATCGCTGCAGGAGGACGGCGCCCTGCTCAGCCGCGAGCTCGAGCACTTCAGCCTCGTGTTGTGTGTCTGGCGATAACCGCGCTTGCGCGGCGAACTCGTTCACTGTGACAACGGTCGCGCTGATTTCCGAAGCGAGCCCCCGTGCTAAGGCCCCCAATGCCTCGCTGCGCTGCTGACGCGCCGCGCCCGCTTCTCGCCGCCACGCTGCGTCGAACCGCTCGGCGACCACCCGGCGCTCGACCAATAAGACGGCCCAGAAGTCCAGCGTCAGCATAACGGTCGACAAGATCAGCGTGCCAATCAGCAGGAGTGCCTGACGGATGGGAGAAACCCCGTGCTGCACCGAGATGCCACCCGTGGCCCACCACACGAGCAGCGGACGACAGGCTTGCACCGCAACCCCCGTATTAATCAGCATCATCGCGCGACGCCCCTCACCCACCAGCCCCGGCGCCCGTACCAGCATGCTGAGCAGTATGAGCATGCAACCCGTAATGAAGAGCCGAGAAATGGCTTCCGACTGCGCCGGGAATGACAGCACGAGGGTGAGACCACAGAGCAATCCGACCGCTCCCCCAATGAGCGAGGGCTTCAGATTCAGCGGCTCGTCCACGCCCGGAGCGCGCAGACTCGCAATCAGCTGCGTCCAGAGCGGGACGATCGAGGCGACCAGAGCAGTAAAGACCGGAACGGTGATCCTCATCCATACGGTGTGCCCGGTGGTCATGGCCAGCGACCTTCCGAACTGAGCGACGGCCGAGGCCGAGGCCACCCACCACACCACGGCGAGGAGGCGCGAGAATAATGTCCCGCTGAAGCGTGCAAACAGGGTGAACGCTACCGCACCCACGCAGAACTGGGCGACCACCAGCAGGTTTACGAGTGCGACAACCCAGGCGGAACTTGTGCTCATATGGAGACCGTCTCCGCACAGGGCACCCACAGCGTTACCGTAGTCCCTTGGCCCACCGTGCTCGTGATGGTCAGGTCACCACCGGTCACGCGGAGTTGTCCACGTGCATTGATGAGGCCGAACCCCGCGTCGCGCGTGGGGCGCTTGGTGAAGGCCGCATCAAAGACCACGGACAGTTCCTCGGCGGACATCCCAACTCCTCGGTCGGAAATCGTGACCGCACCGTAATCGCCCGGCCGAAGGAATGGCGAGTCACCGGCGCCCACCGCGACGCGGTCGCTTCGGATGAGAATGGTGCTCTCCGTAGGCGAAAAATCTCGCGCGTTCGTGAGCACCTCCACCAAGGCGTCTTTGAGCACCTGTGGTGGCACGCGCACCAAGACGCTTCGAACACGCGACTCCTCAACGAGGTCGTGCTGCGCCAGGATTCCTTCCATCACCACGCGGAATCGTTGCAGAAATAAGGGTAGGTCGAGGTACGCTTGCTGCGATGGCCCGGGATTCGCGAACGACGCCAGTCGCGCAATACGCTCTTCGAGGTAGTCGTTCAACTGCCGCACCGCCGTCACGCTGGTCAAGCTGGTGGAGCTGGTGGAGCTGGTGGAGCTGGTGGCCAGGTCGGCCAACGCACTGTCCAGCATGCGCACCCCCAGCATGAGGTTCCGCAACTCATGACTGAGCCCGATCACGTATTGTCCGAGGCGCGCATCACTCGACCGTGCGTCGCGCAGCGACTCGGTCACACGGAGTTGTTCCTGGTCGAGCTTCAGCTTTTCGTAGGGGAAGCTCGCCACCACGAGCAGAAAGGAGAGGAGCAGCGCCGCGGCAATAAGAAAGATCCACTCGGCCTGCAGCAACTGCGCGAGCCCCGCCATCGGGGTATCCAGCGGCGCCATATTGAACGTCACCTTCGATCGCGTGACCTCGGCCACGAGCGATAGCACCTGCGCTATGAGGAACATGCGCAAGGTGCGCGCGTGGATGCTGGCCCGTTCACGCCACTGGAATACGGTCCAAATCGCGTGCGACGCTACCACTACATTGCAGGCCGCAACCAGCCACGTATTCGGAGGGAGTCCCACCGATGGAAAGGCTTGGCGAGCGAGCATCACCGCCGCGGCGAGCGCCACACCAAGCGTGACCGCACGCCGCACAGCGGCGGCCTCGACGCGCGGCGCTTCGCGGTCCACGAAACAGACCATGACAGTTCGCACGACAGGCACAGAGGCCACCATCATCGCAATCGTGAGCAAGGTGGCGAGGGCGGTCACCTCGGGTCCCACCGACCCGGTTGTGTCTTCGACATTGAGCAGCAACCCTCCGAGCTGCCGGACGCTCCGCAACGCGATGTAGAGCAAGAGATACTGCGAAAAATATGCTCCCGAAATAGACGAGAAACGGCGACTCGCGATTATCGCGAGCCCAATCACGGCACCATACACGAGCGCGGTGATCGCGTATTTTCCGGTGGCGTCGACCGTGAAGTGCCGCCAGGCCGGGTCGCTCGGCCCGATTTCCTGCAGATACCAAAGGGCGGCCGCGATCATTGGACTGACTCCGCCGCCGGACGGCCGTCGCTGATGCGCGACGCGCGCGCACTATCTGGAATCCAGAGATGAATCGTCAATCGTCCCGACGGCGCATCGGACTCGGCAACAGCATCACCGCCCAGCAACCGCGCAAAGCGGCGCAACGAGGCGAGTCCTCCATCGCCGCGGCCCCCGCCCGGTGCCTCAATCGCACCCTCGAAGGGGTTCGCCATTCCTCCACGGGCGTCATGTGGCGCGTTCCCCTGCACCGACAATCGGGCGTAATCATCCGCCGAGAGCAGCCCCGACGACGTCGACAGCCGTTGGCTCGACAACTGCACCGTGACCACCGTCTCCTGCTCCGGCGACATGTCGTGGGCCGGCCTCGCACTGAGAAACAGGATCAGGTTCATGACCGCACGCGAGAACTCTTCGGGCGGGCATTCGCAGTGGTGGAGGTGGGCGCTCGGTGTCCAGCGGATATCGACCGACGGTAACATCCGCTGGACGCGCGGCAGCGCGACTTCCACCAACGTGCCGATCTCGAGCCGATGCCCATCGACCGCTTGGATGTCAGGCTCGCGCAACATCGAGAGCAAATCCTGCCCCTTCGCCTGCACCGCGTCGATGATCGCTAACTCCGCGTGCCGACCGGGCTGTGCCCCAATCTCGAGTCGCACTCGATCGAAGGATTCGACGAGCGAGGCCACATTCCGCGCGATGCCGCGGGCCAAATACCCCGCTGTTTCGTGGCGGCGCTGCCGCGCGGCCGCGTTTTCGGCGGTACGTAATCGGGCGGCTTGGGTGTTGAGGGCCGCGCGCTCCATGCCGAGCACGGCGATCAACTGCGTATACCCGATGGCCAACATCGTGAGCAGCGCCGCCGCAAACGATAGCAGCTGCCGGCTTTGGCTAGGACCAGGATATCCATCCCACGAGCCCACGATTGCCACCTGTTGCAATGGACGGCTCGCCAAGAGAATCATGCCGAGCACCAAGGCCCGATTCACTTCGCGATTCCTGACTTGACCGCGCCCCGCAATCGTGAAGTACACTGCGCAGGCGCTCGATATCAGAATCATCGCGACGATAGGCGCAAAAAACCCGTGCGTCAAGTTGACGTCAGTGCGGGCCTCCCGGACCGCATAGAGCCTCGAGAGCACCGAGATCACGAGCGCGACTGGAATCACGATCGCGAAGCGGCGGCGCAGCGCCGGAGTCGTCACCGGTTCCTCCGCCACTTCTTGAAAGGCGGCGGAAACCAGCATGGTCGCATTGAGGAGACCGACGTAGTACAGCACGCTCGCGAGCCAAATCAGCGGTTGACTGCTGCGGTACGCCGCGACAACGCCCAGCCCACCCGCGACAGCAGCGAGTGAGGCATTGGTCCAGAAGAGCGCGACAATACGGACGAGTCGCTGCTGAAACACCCGAGTGCCAATCCACGACCCAGCAGCGATGCCAATAATGACTGTGGCAATCAGCGACTGCATGAGCAGTCGGTAGGGAACTTGATCGAGATGCACGAGGACGACCGCCGCGGAACGCGGGGAGTCTACATTCGTTCCCCGAGCACCTGGCGCACGGCGCTCAGCAACTGTGCTTCGGAGAAGGGCTTGAGCAAGGTGGCGTTGGCGCCCACCTGCGCGGCAACGGAGAGGTAGAGATCAGCCGACCCCATGCCGCCACCGGACATGGCAATGATCGGGAGATTCGGGTGGGTGCGGCGCAGCTCGATAATGGTCTCAACCCCCTCACGGTCTGGCATCACCAAATCCGTCAGCACAAGATCAAAGCGCCCCGACTGCATGGCCTCAATCGCGACACGCCCGTCGTTGACGGCGAGCACGTCAAAGCCTGCGCGTTCGAGCACGAGCTCCAGCGACTTGAGTACCGCAGGTTCGTCGTCGACGAGGAGTACGCTGTACTGAGAATTTTCCATGGTATCCCAGATGGGGGTATCAGGGGCATGATCGCCGTGCAACCACGACAGCGCGACCATGCATAAATGTCACGATATTCATCAGTCCTCGCGCTGATTACGCGAGCCCACTCCTGCGGCTTTCACAATTTATAAAAAGATTGGGCGTACCGCTATAGGTGCGCGCAGGATAGGCATGGCACCACGTCGGAAATCTGAACGGAAGTATTACCCCGAAGTTGGCTCAGCCAATCGACCCAACGTTTTTGTGTCTAATCTGTGCCCACCTCCGAACGTTTCGAAGATGTACGGAAAGTGTACAGCATCGAGACGCTCACGTTCGCGCGCGACCGTTGCAGGGGTTGCGAATCGATCGCGGGATCCCGCAACCAGCACCGTGTTGGGGCGACGCAGGGGAGTGGCAGCGCTCGCGATGTCGAGTTCGGGCGGCAGGGCACAGCCCCAGAGGATGTGCCGAGCAACGGGGACCGAGCCGCTGGCCACCCAGCGTGCCGAGGTCGCGCCGCCCTGCGAGAAGCCGAGGACAGTGACGGCGGGAGTGGCGCCGTTGAGCTGGGTGAGGAGGTGTGCGTGGAGTCCGTTGAGGTAGGTGAGGTAGTCGTGGATTTCGTCGTCTCTCGCTTCTTTGGTCATCCAGCTCGCGCCGATCGGGACCTCTTTGCCGATGCGATCTTCGAGTCGGCCGGTGTAGTGTCGGGAGAGGGCTTCGGGGGCGACGATCAAGCGGGTGCCGTCGTCGAGGCAGCGAAAGTTCTCGAGGAACGGGGCGGCGAGTTCCCCGTAGCCGTGGAGGACAATCCAGAGCTCGCGGATTGCGGAGCGCGCGGATGGTACTTCTGGTTCGGTGGGCCCTAGGAGGGCGATCCGGGCGGTCCGCGGTGTGGTGAAGGTGTCGAGGCGCATAGGGGAAAGGTGTGGTGTGCGGGGGCGTTGGGCTAGCGACCCCGAAGCGAACCGCGTGCCACCGATTGCGGGCAGTTTGAGTGCCGATTACCCTTCACACTTCACCAGGAGCAGACCGTGAGCAACGCACCAGTTAATCCGTCGGCCAAGGGGTGGGGTTTCGCCCTTGCGATCATCATTCTTGCGATTGTCGCGAATGTGACGGCCTTCTCGATCCACAAGGCGACGTACCTCAAGCCGGACAGGCACGCGTCGGCTGAGAAGTAGCGCGTTGGCGGTCGCGTGAGCGGCCGCCGCCCGTCAGACCTTCCTTGCGCGCGACACGAAACAGTGGGCGCTGCTCACGAATGCCGTCTTCCGGTGGTCATTCTTTGATCCGCAGACGGCGAACTTTGATCAAATCATCATCTCCGGAGCGTTTGTGACGCCCGTGATGGCCAACGTCTACAATGTCGAACCCTACGACAGCCTCTACGCGTGCGATCCAGAGCGACGCGGTTCGTAGGCAAGG
>JAPLKT010000099.1 GCA_026387895.1 Gemmatimonadota bacterium
GTGGACACGCTGAAGAAGGGCGGGACGATCTTCTTCTGCGGTAATGGTGGGAGCGCCGCCGACGCGCAACACATGGCCGCCGAGTATGTCGTGCGGTATCGCAAAAACCGGCAGGCACTGCGGTCCATCGCGCTCACGACCGATACGTCAGTTCTTACCGCGCACGCTAATGACTTTGGATACGAGGCGGTGTTCTCGCGTCAGCTCGAAGCACTCGGGCGGGCGGGAGATCTGCTGATGATCCATACCACCAGCGGCACCTCGCCAAACTGCATTCACGTCGTGCGAACGGCGAAGTCCATGGGGATTACCACTATCTGTCTCACGGCGCGCGATGGTGGCGACATGAAAACCTTGGCTGACCTGTGCATCATCGTCCCCACGGACCGCACGGATCGCGCGCAGGAAATCCATTTGAACATCCAACACGCCATCTGTGATGTCGTGGACGAGGAGGTCGGCGTATGAGTCAGGCTTTTTCACTGAAGGGGCGTCGCGCGGTGATCACCGGCGGCTCGCGCGGAATCGGCGGTGCGGTCAGTCGTTTGCTCGCCGACGCTGGCGCGGACGTCTGTATTGGCTACCACTCACGGAAGGCTGATGCCGATGTCGCAGTCGCCGAGTGCGCGGCGTTTGGGGTGAAGGCGACGGCACACGCGAGTGATCTCACCTCGCCGACTGGTGCCGCGTCGCTTATCGCACATTCGGTGCAAACCCTCGGCGGCGTCGACATTCTCATCCACTCGGCGGGGATCTGGCCGGTGGAAGAAGTTCCGGTCGCTGAGCTGGATGATGCGCGCTGGGCTCGCACCATGCGCGAGAACGTCGACGCCATGTTCTACGTGGCGCGCGCGACAGCCCGTGTGATGGGGAGCGGCGGCCGAATGGTGTTTGTGTCGAGCACTGCGGGGCAGCGCGGTGAGTCCATGCACGCGGATTACGGCACGAGCAAGGGCGCGATGATTGCGTTCGTGAAGTCGCTCGCGGTTGAGGTTGCGGGGCAGGGGATTACGGTGAACGCTGTGGCGCCGGGGTGGGTCGACACTGAGATGTGTGTTGTGCCCTTTGCCGATGGAGGCAAGGAGCGCATCGCGAAGGGGATTCCTGTCGGGCGCATCGCGTCCGCCTATGACATCGCCTTCCCAGCGGTGTGTCTGTGCTTTGCGGGGTCGCGCCACGTGACCGGCGAGATTGTGAATGTGAATGGCGGCAGCGTGCTCTGTGGGTGAGCGCTGGCTCGTGACGGGCGCCACCGGCTTTGTCGGTGGGGCACTGGCGCGAGCATTAGCGGCTGACGGGCACCAAGTACATGCGGTGGTCCGTCGTCCTGTGAGTGATCCCGCGGTGCAAGCGGTTGGTGCCGTTGCTGCGACGCATGTGCACGACGGAACCACCGAAGGGATGATGGCCATTGTCGCGGACGTGCAACCGACATTGGTGGTGCACTTAGCGTCAAACTTTATTGCCGAGCATAAGTCGCACGAGGTCGAGCCTTTGGTGCGCGACAACGTGCTGTTTGGTGCGCAGCTGCTGGAAGCGATGCGCGCTGCTGGCGTCACGCGGTTCGTGAATGTTGGCTCCGCATGGCAGCATTACCACGATCAGGACTTCTCCCCGACCTGTCTCTACGCGGCCACTAAGCAGGCATTCGTGAGTCTGCTCACCTACTGGGTTGAGGCGCACGGGATGCGTGCAGTGACGATCGAGTTCACCGACATCTATGGGCCCGGCGACACACGTCGCAAGGTGATTCCGTTTATGCTTGCTGCCGAGTACCCATGGATTTTGTGCACGTGGATGACGCGGTTGCGGCCATTCGAGTCGCGGTTTCGCGTACGGAGCATGCGGTGACCGCAGGGCATGAGATATTTGCCGTGCGCTCCGGTACGACCCGCGATGTGCGTGCGCTCTTTGATACCTGGGCAACAGCGCGTGGCACGGTGATTCCTGCCGAGTGGGGAGCACGGGCGGTGCGTGCGCGCGAGATGCTGGAGCCTTGGTCGCAAGGCGTAGTTCTGCCAGGCTGGACTCCCCGCGTGAGCCTTGAGGAGGGGCTCCGCGCACTGTGAACGATTCCCTGCGCCGGAAGCTCGATCCGCCCGCGCCCGTTCGCGAGATTGTCGCGCGCCTCGAGCGCGCCGGCTACGAAACCTGGTGCGTGGGCGGTGCCGTTCGCGACGCGCTGCTGGGACACGCGCATCTCGACTGGGACCTAGCGACCGCTGCCACGCCGCAGCAGGTCATGAAGGTCTTCAAGCGGACGGTGCCCGTCGGGATTGCCTTTGGCACGGTCGGGGTGCTCGACGATGCCGGCACGATGCACGAAGTCACCACCTTTCGGCACGATGTGAAGACGGACGGACGCCACGCGGAAGTCGCATTTGGTGCGTCACTCGACGAGGATCTTGCGCGCCGTGATTTCACGATCAATGCGATC
>JAPLKT010000124.1 GCA_026387895.1 Gemmatimonadota bacterium
ACCCAAACCGCGCCGCGCGACAGCTCGATCGTTCGCGGCGGCGATGCCACGATCTTGGGCGTGACCACTGCCGGCGCATTGCTGCTCTTTCAGCGCGATCAAGCCATCACGGAGTGGTTCCGTCAGTCAGCGTTGCAGAATAATGTGATGCTCAAGAACACCATGACGGGTGCGCGATTGTTTGGCGACCCCGGATCTCTGGTGATCAGCGCCGCCATGTGGGCCGGGGGGACAATATTCCATGACCCGAACACCGCCCGCGACGGCCAAATGGCTTTTGAAGCGGTTGCAGTAAGCAGCGCCATCACCATCGCGATCAAAGCCGCTGCGGGGCGCGCCCGCCCCTACGCCGATTCCACCAACGCGCACAACTTCGCCTTCGGCCGTGGCGTAAGCGATGCCGCGTATCAGTCGTTCCCGTCGGGACATGCGACGGCGGCCTTCGCATTTGCGTCCGCTATCACCGCGAGTGTTGCGCGACGTTCCTCACGAGACGCGACAATCCTTGGCCCGCTGCTCTACACCGCGGCCGCGCTCACCGCCGCGTCGCGCGTATACGACCACAAGCACTGGGCGAGTGATGTGCTGTTGGGTGCTGGGATCGGTACCGTTGGAGGCCTCATGACGGTGCGCTGGCACGATCGCCACCCGTGAACGGGATCTTCATCATTGCCGAACTTGACGGCCCGGTAGCTGTGCGCGTGAAAGCGTTGCAGGAACGATTCGACATCAAGATGGCGCGAGAAGCACCGCCGCATGTCACTATGCTTGGCTCGTCAGGTGTCGGCCCTATCACACCTGAGACGTCGGTCGCGGAGTTGAAGCGATTGCTGGAGCCCATCGCCGCGAGCACGCCGCCACTGACACTTCAGTTTGGCCGTCCCGTTCGATTTTTGCAGCGCGAGATCGTCGTGCTGCCGCTCGATCCGCACGGACCGGTGCGGACGTTGCACGAACGACTCGCTACGAGCGGGGTCCGTTGTGCGCAGGCGCGGTATCCATTTACGCCGCACTGTACACTGAGCTTCTATCCGACCATCACGCCGGAGTCGCTCAAGCCGATGCTCGCCGTCCGTGAGAGCGAACCGTTCACGATGCACACGCTACGCGTGTACCACACCCGCGACCCACAACCGCCAAAACTGCTGTTTGACCTGCGGCTTACCGGGCCTGTTACAGCGCCTGTTACAGGGCCTTCTTGATGGCTGCGTCGAGATCCTGTTTTCCGCCGAGTCCGGTGTAGATAATCTTCCCGGCTTTGTTGATGACCACCACAAAGCTTGTCGCGGGTACATCGTACGCATCTACGGCAACGCCCTTGCGGTCGTAGAGTTGCACGCCGGCCAATCCGTGCTTGGCCACATATCGCTTTACCAATTCAGGCGATTGATTCACGCTCACTGAGACGCCGACGAACTGTACCTTGCCGCCGTATTTCTTTTGGGCGGCGATCAGCGTCGGTTCGAGATCTTTGCAGTTCTCGCACCAGGTCGCCCAGAACTCAATGACGGTGGGGCCCTTGGCGACTAACGCGCCGAGATCTGCCGGTTTCCCGTCGAGTCCTTCGAGCATGCCACCGGGCGCCTTGCTCCCCACCGGGATGCCAGACTCCTGCGCCGCGAGCGTCATACTGGCGGTCATCATCACGAATGCGGTCGCGCCGCGGAGGATGTGTTTCAGATCCACAACTCACCTGCCTTCAAGAGGTAGTACTCAGCCACGCCGACCATGATAAGCGCAAAGACCCGCTTGACCCAGAGCATCCAGGCGCCGGCGCGCGGGAGTTTTGCGAGCGATCCAGAGGAAAGCCCAACGACCACGAGCAGCGTACACATGCCCAGCGAGAACGAGAACAAGTAGACGAATCCGAGGACTGCGGACTTTGTCGTGGTCACCCAGGTGAGCACCGCGGCCATCACCGGCGCTGAGCACGGCGCGGCAACAAGCCCGCTGACAGCGCCCATTGTAAGGGCTCCCGCGATTCGCCCACCTTCGCCGGCCGTAGCGGCACGCTGCATGATTGACGACGGCAACTGCACCGGGATCACGTCAAGCATGCCGAGCGCTGCGACGATCAGCAGATTCGCCATGCCAAAGTAGAGCCACGGATTACTGCTGACGCTGCCGAAGAGTGTTCCCGAGAGTCCCGCGAAGAGTCCGAGTGCGGAATACACCACCGAGAGTCCGAGGACGTAGCTTAGCGTCAGGGCGACCGTGCGACCGCGTGTTGGCGGAGCGCCAACCGAGGAGCCTCCAACGATCGCTGCCGTAATCGGGATCATGGGATAGACGCACGGGGTGAGACTCGTGAGGAGCCCCGCGACGAACAGTGCGGGGATCGCGGTCACGGGGCTTCCCGAGAGTTGTTCAGCGATGTGTGTAAAATCCACGCGCTAATACCTCCGATTAACAGAACGCCACAGCGGATGCAATGTTCCGTAGCCTACGCACGAACGACGATTCACGGAACCCGGACAGGAACGAAATTGTCCTGGGCTTGATCGGTCCCGATGTACCAGGTGCCATTCACGTTGAGCGGAATCAACCACGGCATCCATTTGTCTGCACTTGTGAAGATGACGGAAGACTCGAGAGTGCGCCACGAGACGCGCTGCACCGTCCGACTCGAATAGGCATCGGAGGTACGATCAATCCAGATCGCCCGAGTGGGGCCCGTTCCGGTCACGACGAAATCGAGCACCATCGATTGCCCCGCGACCGATGGTAGTCGGACGGCTCTCGAGAAACCGCCGCCTGTCATGCCAAGGAAAACGGTCGATACATCTATGATCAGACAGCTAGGATCGCCCGGACATTTGCCGTACACAAAGTTATTGCCGCCAAGCAGGAGGTCGAGGATACCATCCTCATCCACATCGGTGATCTGCACGGTCCACCAGGCAGCTTGGGGAACCAAGCCGCCGAGGAAATTCCCAGGGACTCGGCTAAAATGTCCCTGCCCGTCGTTTGCGAATAGCACGACCTCGCGCCCGTTCGCCACCACCACATCAATGGTGCCGTCGCCATTCATATCCGCCGCCGCCGCGCCGTGCCAGAACCCGACGTCTGGAGAGGCATCGCTGAGCGTATACGTGCCGGAGGGACTGCTCAGAATGACTTGATTGCGCTCTCCTGGGTACGGAGCGCTGTCATAGCCGTGGCACGCGATAAAAACGTCAGGTTTTCCGTCGCCATTAAAATCAGCGACAAGCGATTGCCGAGGATGAATACACGGTTTCGGGCCCGACGCGTAGAGAATCCCGGGAGTGGTGCGCCACGCACCGTTCAGCATCTGCGAAAATCTGTACACTGCCGGCGTCGCAAGCTCAATGGGCTTGCTCGCACTGTAGGTCAGATCGGTCTGGAACAGGATCCGTTCTCCTGTTTGTAAAAAATCACCGTATGCATGGGGTGAATAGAGGCTGGGAATGAGCGTTGTGATGACACCAACGTCTTTAAAATTCGCATACGACGTTTGTGCAACGGCGAGCGGTAGCCACCCTTCGACGGTCGCACTCGCAGAGGAAATTCCGCCAGGGCCGGTGCATTGCAACGTGTAGGTCAACACCCCAGTTGCCTGCGGCTTGATCCACAGCGCAGACTCTGCTTGTTGCGCTCCGGACCAGGCGCCCGAGGCCACGCAGGAGGTGACATTCAGAGCTGACCACACGAGCTGGACGCTGTCACGCCGTGCTCGCACGCGCGCGTCGGTTGTTGAAATGGAAATGAACGGTGGAGGTGCGGTGGTAGGCGTCGTCACGCGCGTGAGGTCACCGCTCGCCGAACAGGCAGACAGCAACACGAGAAGCCCACACAGAACGCCCATCACGAGACCACACGACTCCTGAAGAACAGATACCGGTACCCGAGCACCGAAAGGTCGGCGACTGCCTCTGGGTAGAGGGGACCTATGGATAGGTTGGTAGGTGTCGCGAGGCGGCGGGTCACGACAGCATAATTAGCTCGAATAGTGCCGTGGCCGCCAATGCCTCCCACCACCGGTCACGGGCCGCTAACTTTAGCAGTGGTTGCACTCGCACGCCTGGGGAGCGGCCACGACGAACGCAACAATCCAAAACTATGGGATAAGTTATGGGACTTATCCCTATGTCAACGCATTATTTGGCGTCCCCGCGCGCTAGCGCATAGAGAGCAAGAGAGGCAGTTGTATGGCTCCGCAGTTTATCTACGTCATGAAGGCGCTGCGCAAGGTGATTCCGCCCCAGCGCATCATCCTGGACGATATTTGGCTCTCCTTCTACCCGGGCGCCAAAATCGGCGTGCTCGGCCCCAACGGCGCCGGCAAATCGTCGCTCCTGCGCATCATGGCTGGTGTCGATCAGGAATTTCAAGGGGAAGCCTGGGCGCATAAAGGCACGCGCATCGGGTACCTCCCCCAAGAGCCGCAGCTCGACCCCAACAAGGATGTGTTGGGCAATGTCGAGGAGGCGGTCGCTGCGCAGCGTGCCAAGCTCAATCGCTTCAACGAGGTCTCGATGAAGTTCGCCGAGCCCATGAGCGACGACGAGATGAACGATCTGCTCGAAGAGCAGGGGAAGCTCCAGGAATACATCGACAACCACAATCTGTGGGAGCTCGATCGCAAGGTCGAGATCGCGATGGACGCCCTGCGTCTCCCGCCTGCCGACGCTGAGGTCACCAACCTCTCGGGTGGTGAGCGCCGTCGCGTGGCGCTGTGCAAGGTGCTGCTCGAAGAGCCGGACATGCTCCTGCTCGACGAACCCACCAACCACTTGGACGCCGAGAGCGTGGCCTGGTTGGAGCAGTTCCTCGCGTCGTTCCCCGGGACCGTCGTAGCCATCACGCACGATCGCTACTTCTTGGATAACGTGGCGCAGTGGATCCTCGAGCTCGACCGCGGCAAGGGAATCCCGTGGGAAGGGAACTACACGAGCTGGCTCGATCAGAAGCAGAGCCGTATGGCGCTTGAGGAGAAGACGGCGAGCGCCCGTCAGCGCACGTTGCAGCGTGAGCTCGAGTGGGTGCGCATGGCCCCGCGTGCTCGGCAGGCCAAGAGCAAGGCGCGTATCCAGGCGTTCGAGGATTTGCAGAGCGAGGAGCAGCAGGCCAAGGTCGCGTCGAACGAAATCGTGATCCCGACCCCAGCGCGCTTGGGCAACGATGTGGTGATCGCGAAGAAGGCTGGCAAGGCGTTCGGCGAGAAGCTGCTCTTTGACGATCTGAACTTCTCGTTGCCGCGCGGTGGCATCGTGGGGATTATCGGTCCCAACGGCGCCGGCAAGACGACACTGTTCAAGATCATGGGGGGCAAGGAGCCGCTCGACAGCGGCGAGGTCAAGATCGGCGAGACTGTGCAGATGGCCTACGTCGATCAGTCGCGCACGCTGAACCCCGACAACTCCGCGTGGCAGGAGATTTCCGGCGGGCTCGAGCAAATTATGGTCGGCAAGAAAGAGCTGAATAGCCGCGCGTATTTGAGCAGCTTCAACTTCCGCGGCTCGGATCAGCAGAAGAAAGTTGGGATTCTCTCCGGCGGCGAACGCAACCGGTTGCATCTCGCCAAGACGTTGATGGAAGGGGCCAACCTCCTGCTGCTCGACGAACCAACGAACGATCTCGACGTCGACACGCTGCGCGCGCTCGAAGAAGCATTGCTCGACTTCGCCGGCTGTGCGGTGGTCATCACGCACGATCGTTGGTTCCTCGACCGAATCGCGACGCACATTCTCGCGTTCGAAGGGGACTCGGAAGTGGTGTGGTTCGAAGGAAACTATGGCCTGTACATCGAGGACCTGCGCAAGCGGAAGGGTCCCGACGCTGACCAGCCGCACCGCATCAAGTTCAAGCCGCTCGTGCGCAAATAGGCTCTGCGGACAGGTCACGAGCGAGCGTCACCCTCGTCGTTGCACTGGGAGCCCGACATGACGATCTCGCACGTTTCCGATACCGCCCGTTGGGTCGCGGTGTACCGCGCCATGGAGAGTGCGCGTCCGGACGCGCTCTTCCGTGATCCCTTTGCCGCCAAGCTGGCCGGCGAGCAGGGCGAGCGGATCGTCGACTCGATGAAGTACGGCCGTCGGACCGCGTGGGCCATGATCGTTCGCACACAGGTGTTCGACGAGGAGATCCTCGACACGATCAAACGCGAGCAGGTCGACCTCGTGCTGAACATCGCCGCTGGTCTCGACGCGCGCCCGTGGCGGCTGGACCTCGACCCCGAACTCCGCTGGGTGGACGTGGACTTCCCCGAGATCCTGGCCTACAAGGCAGGGATCATCGGCGATGCGAAACCCAAGTGCCACTACGAGTCACGTGGCGTGGATCTCCGGATCGCTGCTGACCGTGACGCGCTGTTCGCCGAACTCGGCGCCAATGCCAAGCGCGTGCTCGTGATCGCCGAAGGGTTACTCATTTACCTGACGCCGGCCGATGTCGAGGGGCTCGCGCGTGCGCTGGCGGCTGTCCCGAGCTTCGGCTGGTGGATCATCGATCTCGCCAACCCCATCCTCATCGAGTTCATGAGCAAGAGCTGGGGGCAGGAGGTACAGCGGGGGAACGCGCCGTTCCAGTTCGCACCGGCCGAGGGCACCGCCTGGTTCACGCCGATGGGGTGGAAGGAGCGCCGGGTGCGCTACAACGCCCTCGAAGCGCGACGCCTCAAGCGGGAGATGCAGGGGGCGGCGATCTGGCGGATCTTCGGCCTGTTGATGCCCAAGAAGAAGCGGGAAGCCATAGAGCAGATGGCCGCCACAGTGACCTTCGAGCGTCGCTAAACTAGCAGATTTGTGATATTTTGATGGCGGCTGGCGGTTGGGGGGTGAAACGGAACGCCCCCGACTGCGTATGGTATATAGGTATCACGCTTCGGGTGGCCCGGTAGGTTCCGGTCCGTTCCGGGGGCTGGTCCGTCGCAGGGCGGAGGAGGGGGAGATGCCCGGTTCGTGTAGCCAAGAGAAGACTGCACTCCGTTGGACCCGACTAGCCGCGCGCTGTGCGCGGTTGGTGTGGGCGTCCGCGATTGGCGTAACTGCTCTGACTGCTCTGACTGCTCTGACTGCTCTGAGTGTGTTGAGCGCCGTCAGCACGCCGGCACAGGCGCAGGATTCCGGCAAGGGATTCTTGTTTGGTCGCCCTGATGCGTCGCTCGTGATTCGGGGTGGGTTCACGATGCCCAATGCGGCGAGTGATCTGTTCGCACAGACCATCCAGGATCTCACCCTCGACAAAAGCGCGTTCAACGCCGCGTCGATTGGCGCCGACCTGCAGATTCACGCCAGCGATCGCTACGACATTACCATCGGCATCGACTTTGGAGGCTCCAACACAAAGTCCGAGTTCCGAAACTGGATGGACAATCTCAACAAGCCCATCGAGCAGTACACCTCCTTGCAGCGTATGCCGGTCACCCTTGGCATCAAGTATTACTTGGTACCGAATGGCCGGAGCATCGGGCGTCTCGCCTGGGTGCCCACGAAGTTCACGCCGTATGTTGGTCTGAGCGGCGGAGGGATGTGGTACCAGTTCCGCCAGAATGGCGATTTCATCGATATGAAAACCAAGAACGTCTTCCCCGACGACTATAAGTCGGCAGGGTGGACGCCGACTGGCCAGGCATTCGCGGGATTTGATTACTCGCTGAGCCCGCGCTACGCGATTTCGACCGAAATGCGCTACACCGCTGCAAGTGCTACGCTCGGCGCGGATTACACCGGGTTCAATCGGATCGACCTCTCTGGGGTCGCGACGAGTATCGGCCTTCACTTCAGGTTTTGAGGAGACGAACATGACCATCATCACTCGTGTTCTGCGCGCCACGGCTGTCGCCGCCGTGCTGTCCTGCGCGCTCGCACCGGCTGCGTCTGCGCAGCAGGGCGGCGACTTGCGCTGGCATCCGTGGGTTGGGTGTTGGGCGCCTCAGCAGGCCGTGATGCTCGGCGGTGTCACCCCCCCGCAGCTGTGCGTGGTACCAACCGGCGGATCGACAGCAGACTTCATTACGATCACCGACGGCAAGGTGACGGAGCGCACTGCGGTTGACGCGAGCGGCGCACGCCATACGGTGGCCAAAGAAGGGTGCACCGGCTGGGAGCAGGCGAGCTTCTCGAAGGACGGCGATCGCGTGTATGTGCACTCAGAGATGACGTGCGCCGCCGATATGAAGCGCAGCTCAAGTGCGATCATTGCGATGGCAGGACAGTCGAACATGCTGCAGGTGCAGGGGATGACCTCCGGGGAGTACAGTGGGGTGCATGCGGCGCGCTACACATCCGCGTTGCCACCAACCGGACTGCCACAGGACGCGATGGCGTCGCTGCAGGTGAATCGTGCCGGTGCGGCTACCTCGCGGTTACTGGCGACACGCCCCTTTGCCATTGATGCCGTGAAGGAAGCGGTGAAGGCCGTCGACGGAACGGTAGTGGAAGCGTTTCTGACCGAACGCAAGCAGCGTTTCAACCTCGATGCTGCGGCACTCATCAGCTTAGCCGATGCCAAGGTCCCGGATCGCGTGACCGACTTGATGGTCGCGCTTAGCTATCCGACGGTTTTTGCGGTGAATCCGACGACCGGCGACACCGACTTTATTCCCGACGAACTCGGCGGCTCGCGCAGTGAGCGCCGCAGCGGGAATGGGCCCATGTCGGACCCGTATTACGGGTGGCAAGGCTATTACGGGTTGGGGCTGTATCCCTTTGGATATTCACCGTACGGGTACTCGCCCTACGCCTACTATGGTTACGGTCTCGGGATGAACTACGGGTACAATAGTTACGGAACCGGTGGGTACGGATTCGGAACTGGCTGGTACTTTGGGAATACACCGGTCGTGATTGTGCGCAACGATGCTTGGAGCCCCACCAGTACGGCGCCGCATGGTCGCGTGGTGAAGGGCGGTGGGTACCAGCAGGGTGGGACCGGCAGCACTGGCGCGCCACGCACCTCGACGTCATCGGGCGGCGGGTCGAGCAGCGGCTCGAGCAGTGGCTCGAGCAGTGGCTCGAGCAGTGGTTCCAGCGGCGGTTCGTCGAGCGGCGCTGCCTCAGGAACCACGACGACCCGTACGGCCCAGCCAAAGACTCCGGATGGTAAGACGCCGGGTACGCCCTAAGAGACATTCCCGATACGCGGTGAGTGCGGCATATTGGCAGTATGACCGCTCTCACCAGATTATCCCGCATGGGCCGCACGACGCTGAATGTTCGCGTCGGTGCGGCCCTTTCGCTGTTCGCCGCGCTCCTGACCGTTGCTGCGTCACCCGCCCAGGCGCAGCAGGCCGCCATTCCGACCCCTGAATCGGTACTCGGCTTCACGGTCGGCGCCGATTTCAAGCTCGCGACGTACGACGAGAGCATCCGCTACTTCCAGCGGTTGGCCGCGTCGAGCAATCGCATCAAGCTGCTCGACGTCGGCAAGACCTCCACGGGACACCCGTGGACGCTCGCGGTCATCTCGTCACCTGAGAACCTCGCGAAGCTCGACCACTATCGGGACATCGCGCAGAAGTTGGCGCATCCCGCTGGACTCACCGACGACCAGGCCCACGCGCTCGCCAAGGAAGGAAAGGCGTTCGTAGATATCAGCGGCGGGCTGCACGCGAGCGAGATCGCAGGATCGCAGCACACGATCCAGCTTGCATACGATCTCCTCTCCAAGCCTGACGATCCGAAGATCAAGGCGATCCTCGACAACACGGTCCTGTTCCTCTGGCCGAGTATTAATCCCGACGGACAGAATATTGTGGTGAACTGGTACCGCGAGAATGTGGGCACGCCATACGAGGTGAGCCCGCTCCACGAGTTGTATCAGAAGTACATCGGCCACGACAATAATCGTGATGGCTACATGCTGAACGTCGTGGAGTCGCGCGTCGTGGCGCGTACCTGGCGTCAGTGGGAGCCGAATATCATTTATGTCCAACATCAGACAGCGCCCTTCCCGACGCGCATTTGGTTACCGCCCTTCGCCGATCCGATTGCGCCGCGTGTGAACCCGATGATGTCGCGAGAAGTGAACACGATTGGTATGACGATCGCGCAGAATCTTGAGCAGGAAGGGAAGCCGGGCGCCACGCACATGGGAACGGGGTTCGACGCCTGGTATCCCGGGTATATCGATTATCTGCCGATGCTGCAGAACATCGCATCGTTCTGGACCGAGACTGCGCTATACCAGTACGCCACCCCGCACTTCTACACCGTGCGTGATATTGGCGCCGACAATCTGCGCCCGACGTCGCTGTACAACAGTCCCTGGCAGGGTGGGTGGTGGCGGTTGAAGGACGCCGTGGATTACATGCGCACGGCGTCGATGGCCGTGCTCGACTACGCGGTGAAGTACCGCGAAGAGTTGATGTACAACCGGTATCAGGCCGGTCGGAACACGATTGCCAAGTACAAAGCGAATCCGCCGTATGCGTATATCGTGCCGCAGAACCAACGCGATCCGGGAACCGCAGTCGAGTTGTTGCGCCGACTGGCCTTCAACGGGATTCGTGTGTCGCAGCTCGAGCGCGACGTGCGCTACGAAAACACAACGTACGCGCGTGGGACCTGGGTTATTCCGATGGATCAGGAGTTCGGCGAGCTCGCGCGTCAGGTCCTTGAGAAGCAGGAGTATCCTGATTTGCGCGAATATCCCGGCGGGCCACCAGAGCAACCGTACGACGCGGCCGGGTGGACACTTCCGTATCAAATGGACGTGAGGGTGCTCGAGGCCAAGTCTCCGCTGAGCGCTGAGTTCCGTGCCGCACTGAAGCCACTGCAGGGAAAGGGGAGTGACCTGACCAACGCCGACGCGCCGTTCACAACAGACGTGGGCGCAGCGGGCATCGTACCTCCGACCGCGCGCATCAGCGGGACCGGCGATCAGCTCGTGCTCGATCCGGCGCAGAACAATTCGTTCCGTGTGCTCGCGCGCGCGATGAACGAGGGCGCCACGGCGAGCTTCGATAATGGCCGCTATGTGCTCAGCGGAACAGGCATCGAGAAAGCCGTTGCCCACGCCGAAGAACTCGGCTTGCGCGCGGAACGGCGCGCTGCGATTTCGAGCGGTGCCGCTGTGCGGAATCGTGTCGCGATCTACAAGTCGTTCACCGCAAGTATGGACGAAGGGTGGACGGAATGGCTGCTCGACAGCTGGGGCTTCAAGTACACGATCCTCAATAACTCCGACATCCAGGCGGGCGACCTCAACAGCAAGTATGACGTGATCCTCTTCGCGAGTGATCGCGCAGGCTCGATCACCGACGGCTTTGCAAAGGGAAGCGTGCCGCCCCGCTACGAAGGAGGGATTGGCGACGCGGGAATCCGCGCGCTCGACGCCTTTGTGCGCGCCGGCGGGTCGATGATCACCTTCAGTCAGAGCAGCGACTTCGCGATCAATGCGCTGCATCTGCCGGTCAAGAACGTGGTCGCGGGTCTCAAGCGTACGGATTACTTCTCAAGTGGAAGCATCCTCGAAGTGAACGCCGACGGCTCGCATCCGGTGATGGCCGGGATGCCAGACAAGTCAAAGGTGTTCGTCGACGGGAGTCCAGCATTCGCCACGACTGAAGGCTTCGAAGGCACGGTCCTCGCGCGCTACGCCAAGGAAGGATCGCCACTCCTCTCCGGCTACCTCCTCGGCGAGAAGTATCTGCAGGGGCAGGCCGCTGCTGTGGATGTGAAGCACGGGCGGGGTCACGTGGTGCTGATCGGCTTCCGTCCGCAGTGGCGCGGTCAGCCGTTCGGCACGTTTAAGGTGGTGTTCAACTCGCTCTTCTTCGGTGGCGCAGTGGCGCAGGGCACGAAGGTGGGGCCCGCTGCGCCAGCGACGGCTCCCTCTGCGGCCAAACCCCCAGAGCGCGCTACGGACAACAAACCGGCCGGCCGACCCGGAGTGCCGCGCTAACAGCAGGTCACGCGGCGATGGTCAGACCATCTCGGTCGATCATCCGGATCGATCATCACCGCGGCGCGAAGTTCAACACATTCCGTGGCACTGCCGCCGAGCGTGCACGTGTGACGTCGCGCGCTTCGCGGAGGATCCAGTGCGAAATGTCGTTCGCCGACAGACGCACTTCCCACGCGGAGCCGCCACTGTTGTTCAGGGGGAACCCGACGTCGAGTCGGTAGACGCGCATTCCGCCTGACGGATACGACCCGAGGAGCGAAAGCCCGACCGACGCTTTCACGTCGCTTGTGCGACTCAGTGGCGCACCTCCAGCCCACACCTTGCCGGCATCGACAAACTCCGCCACCGCAAAATCCGCCCGCGGAAAATACCAGGTGAGCAGCTGACGCTCCTCGGCGCGTATCACCAAACGCGCCCCGCCGGCCTCGTGTGAATTCACAAAACCACGGAGCCCGCCCTCCTGATCGGTGAAGGTCAACTGCATGGGATAGGTGAGTGATCGGATTCCGGAAAGTTCCGCGTTCAGCACGCGCGTGCGCGTCGCCGACGGCTTGCTGTACCACGCAGCGGTTGCGCTCGCCACCACTCCCTTGAGCTCGTGCGTTCCCTGCTGGATTCGCATTTCACCGACAATCCGCACCTCTGTGAACGATCCGGGCCCGCCGTTCGCGGCATAGAAATCACCATTCACGTAATAGTCATTCGCTCCTGTTGATGCGCGAAGACTCGGCCCGGCAATCAGAATGAGCTGTGTGCCGGTGGCGACGTCTTGCTGCGCGCGCAGGGCGTCGAAGTTGCGGACTGTTTTGTACGTGAGCGCGCGATACCCTGTGACGAGTGTCGCACGCGTAACGGTGAAGGGGGCGACGCCACTGAGCAGTGACGGAATCGGTGCGGTCGGTACAATCCCACTGTCGGAAAGCACCACGAAGTTGTCGCTATCGATGCGCGTGTCTTCGCCCATCAGCAGACCACCGAGGAGGCCGACAACACCGCCAGGTTTCCCAAGTCGCCAGACCATGCCGGCATCGTAGGCAGTACGGCGGACGAAGAGACCAATCGCATCGCCGGTTGGTCGCGTGAGACCGTAGTAGTCGGTCGTCGAGGTGATGCCGGTGTGAAAGCTTCGGCTCTGCAAGTCGGTAAGCAGCGGGTTGGCGAACTCAACGCCCCACGTTTCGCCGGTTGGACCTTGCTTGGCGCGCAGTGACAGATTCCACGGCTTGTCGAAGAGTCCGTACTGTGTGGCGTCGAATCCATACCCGTTGCGATAGTTGAATCCGCGCTCAAAGAACACATTGGCTGCGAGTCCATTGCCTCCGAAGTTCCCGTTGCCGGCACCGAGGCTGGCGAGCGTTCCGTGGCCAAGGCTGCCGAAGAGAACCAACGGCAGTTCGTCGATCGTGTCGATTTCGAGGCGTACGCGGCCGGCGCCGTCATCGATGGGTCGTACGACGGCGTCGGCAATGAACGGTTGGCCGCGCACCATGCGTTCAGCCTCGTGGCGGGCGAACTCGGTGCAGAGGTCCCCGACTTTGACGGGGACATAATGGGCAATCAGGTCCGAGCGCGTGGTAGTGTGCGGAAGGCCGGTGAACTCCTGCCACAGCCGATTGGCCTCGGCGAGTTGCCCACCAAATGCTGGCGGGCGCTGCGAGTAGGTGATGGCCGTGATGGTTTCGCCGCGGCAGGGGCGGGCGCGGACGAGGCCTTGGGCTCCCAATAAGCAGGGGCCCGCGACCATCCATCCTAGAAATGCTCCTCGGAGCACTTGGCGAGTTGCCAGCATCTGAGGAAGGTCGCCACTGCGGGGGCGCATAGATAGCACCCCCCCCCGCGCTAGCTGACTACTTCTTATTCGCCGCGCACAGCGCCTGCTTCAGCGCTGGCAACATCGCGCCTTCACGCCGCTGATGTGAGTGCGGGGCGCTTGGACGATCCGCCCGAACGTGCTGCGCCGTTCGTTCCGCTCTCCTACTTCGTGCTGAGCCTGACCGTCGGCGGGCCATTTACGACACTAAGCATCAGCGAATCGAACTTTGCCGCAATGGCCGTGCCGGCGGGATACGGGTTCTTTCCCGCGAAGGAGAGGCCGTACACGTCGTCCCCCCTGGAACCCGCCTCAACGGCGATTGGTGGGCCGGGACGCCCCTTGAGCTGCGACCACGCCTTGCTCGAGAATACGCGAACCAAAAACAGCGTGCTTTCCTTTTCGCCACTTCCCGCCGCCGGCGTGAAGACAAACTCCACTGTCATGCGCGCGCCGGCCGTGGAATCGTTCCGTTCAACCGCGCGATATTGTCCCTTCCAATACCCGGGAAACTCCATCGCGAACTGTCCGCGCGCGCTCTCGAATTGCTCGCGAGCCCCGCTAGGCTGGACGATCTGAGTGGCTGCGTTCTTTGGCATGGACTTGGTGTCAGTGCCGTTGGAGCAGGCGGCAAGCAGCAGCGTGGTAAGAATAAGCGAAGAGGCGCGCATAGCTCTCGTGCAAAAGGGGGAGGAGGGAAAGCTAGCAGGTTCGGCCCCTGTCGGGTCGGTCAGGGGCCCCGCGGCCTGCCGCGCACCGCCGCGCGCTCAAGTATTCTGGGGGTCAGCCGAGATTTGAGAGTGGCGGTCTTGGGAGACCGGATTCCGCCACCCTTGGGGTGTAGCTCAACTGGCAGAGCACCGCACTGTTAATGCGATGGTTGGTGGTTCGATTCCACCCGCTCCAGTTCCAAACGTCATAAGCCGGCGGTCCGCAGCGATGCGGGCCGCTGCGCGTTAAAGCCACTCCGCGCGCTCTTTCGGTACTCGGCCCGCCGAGCGTATACTGTACTGTAGGGCATCACTCACGGGAGACGAGAGGTGCCGGTCACTGCGCGCTTGTCCCAAGCGTTTTACGAACGTCTGGGCGAACAAGTTACCAACGAACTCGTACGGTGGTTCAACGACGTGGACACCACGTATCGGAACGACTTGAAGGATCTGAATGAGCTCAACTTCTCGCGGTTCGACGCGAAGGTGGAGCAACGCTTCGCGCAGCATGACGCGAAGTGGGAGACGCGCTTTGCGGCAATGGACGCCAAGTGGGAGACGCGGTTCGCAGAGCTTGAGCTGAAGATAGAGAAGCGCTTGGCTGACTTCGAAGTGAAGATGGAGACGCGCTTTGCTGGCTTCGAAGTGAAGATAGAGACGCGCTTGGCCGACCTCGAAGTGAAGATGGAGAAGCGCTTGGCCGACTTCGAAGTGAAGATAGAGAAGCGCTTTGCCGACTTCGAAGTAAAGATGGAGAAGCGCCTTGCCGACTTCGAAGTAAAGATCGAAAAGAGCCTCGCGGCCCAAACGCGCTGGATGTATCTCGCCTGGGCCGTCCAGATTGTCGCCATACTCAGCCTCTGGGCCAAGAAGTAGCCCACGCCAGAAACGCACGCGGCGCCGGCGATAATCGCCGGCGCCGCGTGATCGTTCGTCAGGGAACGGCTAACTCCGCCGCGCGTACACGCTCGATTTCCCGTCGCGCGTGAAGGCAATCACCTGATACGGCTGCTTCGGCCCGTCGTCCATTCCCGGCGGTCCGTTGACCATTCCCGGCACCGACAGCCCCAGAATCTTCGGCTGCTCCGCGAGCA
>JAPLKT010000148.1 GCA_026387895.1 Gemmatimonadota bacterium
CCTCGGGCTGTCGCCGGAACTTTGCGTGCTCGATCGAAAGCGCTGCTTCGGTCATAGGTTACTGAACGTTTAGTCAGCAATTAGGATAGAAATGGCGGCTGTAGCGCCTCCTAATAACTAACCAGATAGTCAGTAAAGTCAACCGACGGGGGCGGCATCGCCAACCGCCAAGCAAGCGCGCCCCCCGGCCAGAGGCTGGAGGGCGCGCAATCACTGCGTCAGCGGAGGTCACGCATCCCCGCCATGCGGTGCAGGAAGCGGACTACTTGGCCGCACCGGCCGTTGCCTCGGCTTTCTCGCTGGCGTAGTGGTCGTTCGTCAGCTTGACGGTCGCGAAGAGAATGACGGCAATTGCAACGACACCGAAAATCAAACCGGTGAAGGCCGAGTTTTTGTCAGACGCTTTGTGGTGTCCGGACATCGTGTAACCTCGAAGTCGATGGCGAAAGAGCGGGTCTGCTTACGCGACCCGAACGGTGGTCATGGAGTCGTTCTGCTTGATCTTCTTCATCACGTCGAGCCCAGTGGTGATCTTGCCGAAGACGGTGTGCACGCCGTTCAAGTGACGGGTGTTGTCTTCGCTCAGCACCATAAAGAACTGGCTGCCGCCGGTGTCCTTGCCGGCATGCGCCATGGAGAGCGAGCCGACTTCGTGGATGCGCGGATTTCCAGCGGTCTCGCACTTGATGGTCCACCCTGGACCACCGGTGCCCGGCGGGCCCTTGGGGGACTTCCCGGTGTTCGGGCAGCCGCCCTGCACGACGAAGTCGGCAATCACGCGGTGGAACTTCAGGCCATCGTAGTAGCCGCTGTTCGCGAGCTTCTCTAAGTTGGCAACGGTCAGGGGCGCGTCGGTCTCATAGAGCTCAGCGACGATGGTGCCCAGGTTGGTCTCGAAAGTGGCGGTCTTTGACATGGCTGAATCCTAATGTGAATGTGGTTCGGTTGGCACTACTTGGTCGTTTTTGTACCCATGGTGATACCGAGCTGGTAGTTCCGAGGGATCTTGCACCCGCTCTTTTCCGCGGGGCGGAAGGTCCATTTCCCGACGGCAGCCTTCACCTGCGTGGCGAACCAGGGATGCGAGGTGGAATCGACCACAAAGGTGGTCATGTCCGCCTTGCCGAGGGTGTCAACCAGCACGTGAATGCGAATCTGCATCCAGTTGCCCTTCCCCTGAAAGACGCCCTTGGGATACGGCGCCTTGAAGGCCGGCGGTTTCATTTCGATCGGCTCGGCGATCTTCTCGGCCGGAATATCCGGCTTTTTGAGCGCCTCAGCGACCGTCAGATAGCAGAGGTCACTGCCCGTGGGCACCACGGATGTCGCGGGGACGGGCGTCGGAACGGGCTCCGGTTTGGGGGGCGGCGAACAGGCCGCGCCGAGGAGCACTGCGCTGATGAGGAGGCGGCGCGTCATGCGGCCGCCGAGGGGCAGATGTCGCGGAGTGTGCATTCGGAGCAGCGGGGCTTCCGCGCGTCGCACACGCGGCGTCCGTGCCAGATCATCCAGTGGGACAAAATCGTCCATTGTTCTCGCGGAAATAGTGGGATAAGTGCCTGCTCGATCTTGACCGGGTCGGTCTCGCGGGTGAGGCCGAAGCGGGTGCTGAGTCGGGCGACGTGAGTGTCCACGACGACCCCTGCGTTGATGCCGAAGACATTTCCGAGGACGACGTTGGCCGTCTTTCGTCCGACCCCCGGCAATACGACGAGTTCCTCCATCGTGGTCGGAACTTCGCCGTCGTGGTGCTCGACCAGAGCGCGGGCCATGCCCTGAATGTTCTTGGCTTTGTTGTGGTAGAAGCCGGCGGTTCGCACGAGCTCTTCGATTTCCCCGAGCGGAGCGTCAGCGAGTGCACGTGGGCTGGGGAAGCGCTCAAAGAGTGCGGGGGTCACCATGTTGACGCGCTTGTCGGTGCACTGCGCACTGAGGATCGTCGCGACGAGCAACTGGAAGGGGGTCTGGTAATCGAGTTCGCAGTGCGCGTCTGGGTAGAGCGCCGCGGCACGCGGCCGCGGTGTCGCGCGTTTCTTGGTCACGGCCATCCTAGTATTCATGCCTGTAGCGATTTTTGATACGGATCTCGTTCGTTGCGCGGCGCCGGCCGTTGAAGCGACGTTTATCCAAGATGGGCTCGGATCGCCGCCATCAGTTGTTCGTGCTGTTCAACATAGGGCACGTGGCCGCAGTCCTCCAGCGTCACCAGAGCGGCACCCATTGCCACGGCGGCAGCTTGCGAGGAGGCAAGCGGGATGGGATCCTGCCGTCCGTGTACGATGAGCGTGGGGATTCGCAGCGCTCGGAGTTTGTGGAGGGCCGGGGTCAGGTCGAAGTCACCCAGGCTTTCCCAGATCGATTGCTGCACGCGACCCGTGACTCGAAATGGCGTGAGTTCGGTGGCCCGATGGGGATCAGAGAAATAGCCCGCGACGCTCAGTTCGAAGGTGCGCTGGCGATACGCGTCGGGATTCGCCTCGCGCAGCCCCGAGGCGGCGAGTTCGGCGCGGAGCGCGGTGACCGCGGAGCCGTTCTGCCTCGCGGCAAACTCCCGCTCAAACTCACCGCGCCAGGCACGTGAAATCGGGGCTGGGTCGAGCAGGACGAGGCGCTTGGGGAGTGGTGCCACGCGTCCCGCGGCGGCCTCGATGGTGTAGAGCATCGCGAGGAGTGCACCCCACGAATAGCCGACGATGGTTGGGGCGTGTTCACCCTGTTCGGCGAGCACGCGCGCAAGATCGGCAACCTGCACCTCCCACGTGATTGGGGTGCGGTCATCTGTTTTGCTCTGCCCACCACCACGCTGGTCGTAGAAGAGGCAGTCGTGGGTTGCGGCGATGTCGAGCAGCTGCGGGAGCAGGTATTCATGAGACGCGCCCGGGCCGCCGTGCAGGACGACCACAGGATCGACGCCCTCGGCCCCCCATCGCGCCCAATACAAAGGGATGTCGGTGGTGGTCGTGAAGCCGTCGGTGCGCGGTGCGGGAATCGAGTGCGAGGCCATTCCGGAGAAGACTAAACGAATGACGCGGCGATCCCCACCGTGTTGAGGTGCACCTGAACCGTGTCGTCGATATTGCGGCCGTAGCCACCTGCGATGGTGATCGCCACGGGGATGCCGATGTCTCGGCTCGACTCGAGCACGAAATAGTCTCGGGCCTTGAGGCCGTCGAAGGTGAGCGTGAGGCGGCCGAGTGTGTCCCCTTCATACGGGTCAGCTCCAGCCAAGAAGAACACGAGGTCGGGGCGGGACGCCTCGAGCACGCGCGGCAAGTGCGTCCGCAGGAGCTCGAGGTAGGTCGCATCGCCGGTGCCGTCGTCGAGTTCGACGTCGAGTGTGCCGGCGACTTTTCGGAACGGGTAGTTGCGTACCCCGTGCATCGAAAAGGTGAACACAGAGGCATCGTCGGCAAAGATGGCGTGCGTGCCGTTGCCTTGATGCACATCAAGAGCCACGACCGCCGCGCGCGCGATCAGCCCGTCATGTTGAAGCGCGCGAATGGCGACTGCCACGTCGTTGAAGACGCAGAATCCTTCGCCGTGCGACGGGAATGCGTGATGGGTGCCGCCGGCGAGGTTGATCGCCACACCGTTCGTGAGCGCAGCGCGCGCGGCCGCGATCGTTCCCCCCACGGCGCGCAGCGACCGTTCGGCGAGCGCGGTGGACCAGGGGAAGCCAACGGTGCGCTGGGCAGCAGCGGTAAGCGTGCCGTGGAGGACGGCATCCACATACGCGGCGTCGTGAACACGCGTCAGTTCGTCGTGCGTGGCGCGCTCAGGTTCGTGAAGATGGTCGGCGGGTACGAGGCCATCGGCAATCACCCGGTCGCGTAACTGCGCGTACTTGGAGATCGGAAAGCGATGGCCCTCGGGGAGGGGAATGGCGTAGCGGGCGCTCGTCCAGGTGTGCAGCGGCACGAACGGTCCGTCAGCCGCCGCGCTTGCCGAGCGTCACCGTGAGCGTGGTGCGCTCGGTACCACGCAACACCACGATCTTGACCAGGTCGCCGGGTTTGTGGGCGTTGAGTGCGTCGGTGTAGCTGTAGATGTCCTTCACGGCCGTGCCGTCGAACTCGACGATCACGTCATTGGTTTTCAGACCGCCGAGATCGGCGGGGCTCCCGGCGCGTACTCCGGTGATCTTCATCCCGACGACATCGGCGGAGCCCATGTCGGGGATCGAGCCGAGGTAGACGCCACTGCCCGTACGCTCTGCGGCGCGCGGGGTGGAGGTTGTTGGCGCTTTGGTAAAGGTGAGCCGCGCGGGGCGGTCGGCGAGATCGCGCACGACGCGTTCGGCGAACTCGACCACCCGCACCTCACCCGCCGCGTCGATAGTGGACGCGACGTCCGAGGCGCGATGGTATTGATCGTGGAGATCGGTGAACATGTGCAACACCGGCATGTCCTTGGCGTAGAACGACGCGTGGTCGGACGGGCCGAAGCCGTCGCCCACGGCATTGAGCTTGAGTCCGCCCGTGTTGGCTTTCGCGAGGATGTCGGGCATTTCGGTGGCGGTTGCGACACCGTACACGATCAGCTTGTCGTTCCGTAGTCGGCCGATCATGTCGAAGTTGACCATGGCCTGCACGCTCGAGATCGGCACCGGGGCGTGGTCGGCAAAGTACGCCGAACCCAGGAGGCCGAGTTCTTCGCCGGTGAAGTTCACGAAGAGCACGGTGCGCTTGGCAGGCGAGCGCTTGAAGCGCGCGGCGAGTGCGAGCACCGCGGCGGTACCGCTGGCGTTGTCGTCGGCGCCGGGGTGAATGATGTTACCGGCTTCCGGGTCGAGGGCGCCGGTGGAGCTGCGTCCCAAGTGATCGAAGTGTGCGCCAATGATCACATACTCCGCGCGGAGTGACGCATCGCGGCCGGGGACGACGCTGTAGACATTTTGTGTGGGGAGCGCGCGCGGCTCTCCGCCGCGCACGGGCTCCTTGGCGACAAACTTCTGCAGCGTGCCCGTGAGTCCGAGCTCGGCGTAGCGCCGCACCAGGTAGGCCGCGGCAGAGTCGTTGCCAGCGGTGCCGGTGCCTCGCCCTTCGAGGCGCGGATCCGCGAGATAGCCGATATCGCGCGCGATCGTGGCGGCGTCGTTCCCCGCACTGAACGCCGGCGCGGCAGCGACTCGGCGCGTGGCGCCATTGGTGGCGCCGCTCGCGCAGGCACCGAGGGTGATGAGGAGCGCGGGGAACAGGGTGCGGCGGGTCATGGGCTAGCGGTTGGTGAAGTCGGTGGCCGACGTCACAGCCTTGCAGGCCGCGGCAAGGAGCGTGGCCGTGCGATCGAGATCGATCAGGCTCACCATCTCGTTCGGCGAGTGCATGTAGCGGTTCGGCACAGACACGAGCGCGGTCGCTACACCTTGGCGCGCGAGATGGATACCGTCGGCGTCGGTGCTGGTGTCGCGGCCCGCCGCGTGCAGGCTGTACGGGATTTTCATTGACTCCGCGGTGTCGCGGATAATGCGGAACGCCACCGGCGACACAATGGAGCCGCGCGTGAGCACCGGGCCTCCGCCAATCTTGTGCTCGCCCAGTTCTTTCTTCTCGACGGTCGGGTGGTCGGTGGCGAAGGTGACGTCCACGACGATCGCCATGGCGGGATTCACGCGCTCCGCACCAACGAGTGCGCCGCCCCCGCGGAAGCCAATCTCTTCCTGTGTGGTCGCGACGGCGACCACGCGTGCTTCACCCGGGTCCGCGGCATAGCGTCGCAGTGCCTCGAGCACGATGAAGGCGCCAATGCGATCGTCGATGGACCGCGAGACAATGCGATCGTTCGGGAAGTCGAGCGTTTTCTGGTCAATCACACCGGCATCGCCGATCGAGACCACAGCTTCTGCTTGCGCGCGCGTCGTGCAGCCGATGTCGACCCACAGGTCGGTAAACTTCGATGCTTTCTCGCGATCCTCGACCTTCATCAGGTGAATCGGTTTTTTGCCCACGACGCCGATCACGTCACCCGACCTCCCCGCGAAACGGATCCGCTGTGCGACAAGGACCTGCGGATCCCAGCCACCGATTGGGCCGATGTAGAGAAATCCGTCGTCGTCGATGTAGGTGACAATCACGCCGATTTCGTCGATGTGACCTGCGAGCATGATGGTGGGGCCGCCCTTGCCGGACACTTCGGCCATGCTGTTGCCATGGACGTCACACGACACGGTCGCGAAGGCGCCCGCTTCCTCGCGCCAGACCTTGGCGGTCGCTGCTTCGTAGCCAGACGGGCCCGGGGTATCGAGGAGGCGCTTGAGAAAGGCGACGGATGACGGCGTCAGCATCTGGAGCGGGGGCTGATGGAAAGAAGGAACCACGATGGGCGCGGACGTCGCGCCGCCTGTCGCATCGTAGTGCCAGAAGCTGAGCGGGGGAAGTCGCCCCCGCGTGCCCCCGCGTGCGCCGGCGTGCCGTCGCCCGCGATCTGAACGAGTTACGCGGTGATGCGCCGCGCGTGACTGCCGTCGAGCGGGGTGAAGCACCCCGGATTGAAGAGTCGAGCAAGAATCTCGATCCCGTCCACTAGTCGCGGCCCCGGGCGACTCGAAAAGGCGTTCGCGTCGAGCGACCACACCGCGGCTCCCGTGAGGAACTCCCAGCCGGGCGCCATGAGGAGCGCGGTAGCCTCGGTACTCGCGCGGGTGATGTCGTACCCGCAGGGCGCGACGATCACAACGTCGGCACTCGCAGCGGCGACCTGTGCAATCTCGATGGCGCTCGCATGCATCCCCGCCTGCGCGAGCACATCAATACCGCCCGCACGCTTGATCATCTCGGGGACCCAATGGCCGCCCGGGAATACCGGTGCCGTCCACTCGAGGAAGGCCACCCGCGGGCGCGGCGCTTGTGCGGCTTTCAGCGTTTCGTGCACGGTCCGCATGCGTGCGCGGAAGCCGGCGATGAGTTCTTCCGCTTCGTCTGCGCGGTCGAGCGCTGCGGCCACCCGCGTGATGTCGTCAAAGACACCGTCGAGGGTTGTGGCGGAAATCGTGACAATCACGGGCACCGGATCGAGACGCGACGCGAGGGCGCGCACATCAGTCTCCGACACCGCGCACACATCGCACAGCGCCTGCGTGATAATGACGTCGGGCCGAAGCGCGCGAATCAGGGTTTCGTCGAGCGTGTAGAGGCTCGCCCCCGCGTCGTGTAGGGCGCGGACTTGTGCGTCGATCGTCTCAGGCGCCGCTGCAGAATCAACGGCGCTCGATGTGACGCGTGCCCGGGAGCCAACGATCGTCGGGTGATCGCATTCGTGCGAAATGCCGACGAGCAGCTCAGTGGCGCCGAGGGCGGCGACCATCTCGGTGGCCGCAGGAAGGAGCGAGATGACGCGCACTACGCAGGCTGTCGGCGAATCGGGAACATCAGCAGTGCGATGATGTACACGAGCATCCCTGGGGCCGCGACCGCCTCGGTCCCGGTGATGAAATACACGGACACGCCGGCAATCGCCCCGAACTCACCAATGGCCCACGCAATGACGCTCATTGCGTTGCGTCGCTCGACAGGGGCGTTCGCAAGTGACCGTCGCAACGCGACGAGTCCGAGCACCGAGAGCACGGCAGCACCAAGCGCCATTCGCCGCAGGACGAGCGGGTCGCTCGGTGGAGTCGGTGCGTTCAACGAGTGTCGCATGTACCAGACCGCGGTCGCAAAGGCGATGATGCCCGAAGTCATCGCCATGCGAATCGCCGCCAGCGACCGCGGGGACGCCGAGGCCATTACTTGGCCTCGTAGACGGTCTTGCCGCCGACCCAGGTCGAGAGGACGCGCGTCTTGAGGATCAACTCCGGTGCCACGCGCATCAGATCCTGATCGAGCACCACGAAGTCGGCGAACTTCCCGATCGTAAGCGACCCCATCTCCTTTTCCTGAAATGCCGCGAAGGCTGGCCACAGGGTAATGGACTTAAGCGCTTCGGCGCGGGTCATGCGCTGGTCGGGATACCAGCCAGCGGGCGGCCAGTTGTCGGCGTCCTGACGCGTGAACGCTGCATGGAACGAGATGAGCGGGTTCACTTGCTCCACCGGGAAATCAGAGCCGTTCGGCACAATGACCCCAGCGTCAATAAACGACCGCCACGCATACGCACCATTCAGGCGCGCGACGCCGAGTCGTGTGCCGGCCCAGTACATATCGCTGGTCTGGTGGCTCGCCTGCATTGAGGGGATCACGCCAAGCTTCACAAAGCGCGGGATGTCCGCGTGATCGACGATCTGTGCATGCTCGACGCGGAACCGATGGTCGGCGGTCGGGACTTCCTTGAGTGCGGCCTCATACAAATCGAGCGCCACGCGATTGCCACGATCACCGATCGCGTGCGTGTTCACCTGAAATCCAGTTTTCAGCGCCTTTACCGCCACCGCCTTGATGTAGTCCGGAGGGGTGAGAATGAGACCGCTGTTCTTGGCGTCGTCCGTGTACGGATCGAGCAGCGCCGCGCCGCGCGAGCCGAGTGCGCCGTCGGCGTACAGCTTGATGCTGCGAATCCAAAGCATGCCGCCGTAGAGACCGCTCTGGGGGCCGCGCGCGAACCACGTGTCGAGCAGCGCCGATTCGTCCCTTCCGCCACTGATCATGGCGTAGAGACGGAAGTTGAGCTGACCGGCCTTGCCGAGTTCTTCGAAGATGTCGAGCACTTCCTGGCCCTCGCCGGCGTCGTGCACGCCGGTGAGTCCCCACCGCTGTGCGTCGGCGATCGCGGACTGGATTTGTTTTTTCTGCTCCTCACGCGTGGGGTTGGGAACCACGCGCTGCACGAGCGCCTGCGCGTTGTCGACGAACACGCCACTTGGCGCACCATCTGCCGCGCGCTCAATGTGCCCGCCGCTCGGGTCCTTGGTCGCCGCAGAAAGACCGGCGGCGTCCATCGCCTTCTTATTCGCGAGCAGGGCGTGACCATCGACTCGCGTGAGCGCGACCGGATTGTTCGGCAGCGCGGCGGTCAGTTTGTCGTGGGTCGGGAAGGCCGTGTTGCCCCAGCGATTCTGATCCCAGCCACGGCCGGTGATCCACGCGCCGGCAGCGACGCTCTTGGATTTTGCCACCACGCGCGCAATGATCTCGTCGTAACTCGACGCGCCGGTGAGGTCGACCACCGCGAGCGCCGTGCCCAAACCGGAGACGTGTCCGTGCGCATCGACCATGCCGGGGATTACCGTCTTGCCGCCCAGGTCCACGACACGCGTTTGCGGGCCGCGGAGCGACAGCGCCCCTCGGGCGTCACCGACGAACGCGACACGCCCTCCGCGCACGGCGAATGCCTCGGCCAGTGGGTGCGCCTCGTCCACTGTGTACACACGCGCGTTGGTGACAATCAGGTCGGCCGGCACCTGCTGCGTATTCGCCTGCGCGCGAAGCGCGGCGTGAAATGGCGACGCAAGGTACGCGGCAGCGAGCGCGAGAATCGGAATCAGTTGACGCATGAGAGGCGAGAGGAAGAGAGGGCTGAGCGACGCGTGCTGCAGTCGGCAGAAACGTAGGGTTCGTGGGAAGTCGATATCCTCGGAATGTGCGGGCGCGTAGGGCTTGTCAGCAACCGCCTGCAGGGGATTCCTTTCCAACAAGGCGCGCGGCGGTCGCCGCCCGTGCTATAGTCCCCCAAGTTCCGATTCATCTTCCGACGTCCGACGAGGCCCCCGGTGATCCGTTCGGTCCGCTCCCTCCGCTCCCTCTGCTTCCTCGCGATTGCTCTAAAGCTCGGCGCGCAGGCGCGACCCGTCGCGCTTCGGTCTGCGCCCATCACCGATGTGCGGTACACCTTGAACTTCACCACTGGCCTTGGGGTGGAGCGATCGGTCGAGGTGGGGATGACATTCGCCGTGAGCGGACGCGATCCCGTGGTGCTCTCAATGCCGGTGTGGACACCGGGGTCGTACGAGGTCAACAACTGGGCGCGCTTCCTCTCTGACTTTCACGCGACGGCCAAGGGGAAGGAGTTGCGGTGGGACAAGAGCGACCCTGACACCTGGCGCATTTACTCGGACGCGCCGGGTGAAGTGAAGCTCCAGTACCGACTCAAGGCTGACACGCTCGACAATGCCGGCAACTGGGCCCGCGACGAGTTCGCCCTCGTGAACGGGACCGCGGCCTTTCTCTACCCTGAGGGACGGCCGCTCGAGTTTCCGTCGCAGGTGACGGTGAGCACCGAGCCCGCCTGGCGCGTGGTCACCGGGCTCCCCGCGACCGGCGCGCGCACCTTCACCGCGCCGACGTACCACGAGCTCGTCGACCACCCGTTCTTCATTGGCCGTTTTGACGTCGACAGCGCGCTCGTCGCTGGCGTCTGGTTCCGCCTCTCGGCGTATCCGGAGGGGAGCACCACGGTGGGCCAGCGTGCCAAGCTGCTCGACCAAATGAAGCGCGTGATTCCAAAGCAGACGCAGGTGTTCGGCGATACCCCGTGGCGTCGTTACGAGATGATGCAGATCGCCGAGCGGGGATTCGGCGGCATGAATGCCTTGGAGCACGAAAACTCGAATGTGGCGATTGTCGAGGCCGAGGCGCTCGATGAGGACTTCGTGCCGTCGGTGTATGCGCACGAGATTTTTCATGCCTTCAATGTGAAGCGACTGCGTCCCATCGATCTCTGGCCATACCGCTATGAGGCGGCGCAGCCGACGTCCTGGCTCTGGGTCAGCGAAGGAATCACCGACTACTACGCCGATCTTTCGCTGCTCCGCGGTGGTGTGTGGAAGGAGCCCGAGTTCTTGGGCGCGACGCAGAAGAAGCTTGAGCATCTGGAAGCCACAGTTCCTGTCGCGCTTGAGGACGCCTCGCTGCAGACCTGGCTGCATGTGACGGATGGCACGAGCGATATCTATTACGACAAGGGATCGCTCGCGGGGCTCGCGCTGGACATCCTGATTCGTGACGCCACCGACAACGCGGGCTCGCTGGACGACGTGTTCCGTGAACTGTACGCGAATGACTTTCGTCAGGGACGCGGCTTCACGCCCGAGGAGTGGTGGGGTGCCGTGAGTCGCGCAGCGACGGGGCTCAAGTTCACCGATTTCGCGAATCGGTATGTCGATGGTCGCGACACGTATCCGATGGAAAGCTGGCTCGCGAAAGCCGGCTGGCGGATCCGGGCGGATTCCACCCGCGAGGCGCGCTTTGGCGTCTCGCTGTCCACCGACTCACTCGGCGTGCGCGTGGGCATGGTGGATCCCAACGGCGCGGCCGCCGTTGGGGGTGTCAAAGCGAACGACCTGATCACGGCGGTCGACGGCATCTCGACCGGCGATCCGACCTGGCAGCGCTGGCGCCAGAAGTACAGCGCCCGCGAGGGCGCCAAAGTCTCGGTCGAACTCCTGCGCGACGGGAAGCGCCTTGTGGCTCAGGTTCCGGTCCGCATTTCGGTGCTGATCGAACGGCGCATTGAGCCCGACCCCAAGGCGTCAGCCAAGGCGCAGCGCGTGCGACAGGGAATCCTCAGAGGGGAAACCAGCCGAGACACCAACCGGCACTGAGCCGGTTACGGACGAATCTTCTTGTAGGCCTCGACCGTCGCCGCGTCGCGTGCGGGAATGGGCCCCTTCTTGGCCATTTCCTTCTCGATGTCGGCGATCGTGCGCGGGGCTTCGCTCGTCGGGCGCTCAAAGCCAGTCGCGGTCACGATGTAGTCGTCCTCGACGCGGACGCCAATGTTCGCGTACTTCTTGAGCCCGGCCGCGACTTTCACGCGCAACTCGGTGTTCTTCGGGGTGTCCGGAATGATCGCGAGGAGGTTTTCGCGCACGTAGATCCCGGGCTCAATCGTGAACGCGCTGCCAACCGCGAGCGGTGCCGTCGAGGCAAACCCGACGTCCACGTCGTGGACATCGAGTCCAATCGGGTGCCCGAGTCCGTGCATGTAGTACAGGCTTAACTGGGTGCAGGAACGGCCGTTGCCACAGTCGTAGGTGGCGTTGGGCGACTCCATCAACCCGACTTTGGTCAGGCCATTGCGTAGCACGGCCGTGGCGGAGTCGTTGAGCGTCGCGAAATGTGTTCCCGGCTTCACCTGCCGTTCGGCTGCCATCTGCGCATCGAGCACGATCTGATAGATGTCCTTCTGGGCCGGCGTGAAGGTGCCGTTCACGGGGACGGTACGGGTGATGTCGGCGGAGTAGCCACCGTAGTAGGCGGCCATGTCCATGTTCACCATCTCTCCCGCCTTCATGAAGCGGTCGTCCTTGTTGTAGTGGAGCGTGGTCGAGTTGGGCCCAGACCCCACAATGGACCCGTAGCTGGGGCCGTCCGCGCCGTTCCGGCGGAAGGTGTACTCGGCCAGCGCTTGGATTTCGAACTCGGCAAGATCTGGGGCAATCGCGTGCATGGCCTGCACATGGGCCTTGGCGCTCACCTGCGCTGCCGTCCGGATGAGCGCGAGCTCAGCGGCCGACTTGGCGCCGCGCAGATGGTTCACCTGGTTGCCGGCGTCGCTGACGGTGACGTTTCGGTGCGCGAGCTTGAGTTGGTCGACGAACTGGTCGTCGGCGGTGCGGATGGCGGTGCTTCCTGGGACGTCAGCGCCACCGCCACGGGACAGGTCGCCCACGGTGAACAGATTACCGCCCTGCGCGAGCAGCGAGTCCAGCGTGGCGCGGAGTGTGGACGCCGTACGGCCGGACATTCCGGTCTTGGGCTTCACCCCCTCGACCCCCAGGCGGGCGCCGGTCCAGACCTCTTGGGCAGGGTCCCGCGGTTCGACGAAGAGGAACTGCTCCACCGTGTCCCCCTTCTTCACCATCACCATCGCCGCTGCGGGCTCCAGAAAGCCCGTGAGGTAGTTGAAGTGCTCGGACTGCCAAAAGTTCTGGAAGTTTTCTTTTGGCTCGCGGTTGCCCAGCACGAGGATCACCCCGTCGGCGGTCAGCGATTTGGCGAAGGCGGCGCGGCGGGCCGCATACTCGGCCTGCGTCACCTGTGCGCCAGCGACCGTAGCCAAGGCGCCGCTGATCATGCTAACCAGGAGCAACAGGCGCGCGGCGGCGCGAACAGAACGGGCGAATGACACAGAGGCCTCGCGAACGGAAAAGGGAAAGTGCAGGCGGCGGTGCAAAATCGTACTCCGGGAAGTGAATACCCCTTCCCTCAGCGGGTGTCTTGCCCCAGAATCTACTCACGGCCGGGGGTCAACGCTGACTCTCAAGCCGCCGTATCACTTCATCCCCGTCTGCGGCCCGCCGCGGACCCCCACCGCACGCGTTCCACGGAGCCTCGCATGCGTTCCTCCGCCATTCGACACCGGCTCGCCGGCGTCTCGGCCATCGCCCTGGCAGTCGCCGCGCTCTTCGCGACCCCAGCCAGCGTTTCGGCTCAGGGCAAGATTACCTCGCCTAAGGAATACTTTGGGCACAACATCGGCGACGATTACTGGTTGCCGAACTACGCCCAGTTCATGGGCTATTGGCAGAAGATTGCCAAGGAATCGCCGCGCGCGAAACTCGACACGATGGGGATGTCCGCTGAAGGACGCCCGCAGTTGTCGATGATCGTGTCGAGCCCGGAGAACATCAAGAAGCTCACCCGGCTCCGCGAAATCTCCAAGAAGCTCGCCTACGCGGAAATCGGCGAAGCTGAGGCCAAGGCGTTCGCCAAGGAAGGAAAGGCGGTGGTCTGGATTGACGGTGGATTGCATGCGACCGAAGTCCTCGGCGCCAATCAGCTGATCGAGACCAACTACCAGATGCTCTCCGGCACCGATGAGGAGACGCTGCGCATCCTGAACGACGTCGTGATCGTGTTCGTGCATGCGAATCCGGACGGCATGGAGCTTGTAGCCAACTGGTACATGCAGGAAGCCGACCCGAAGAAGCGCAACATGAACATCCCGCGCCTCTACCAGAAGTACATCGGGCACGACGACAATCGCGACTTCTATATCGCGAACCAGAACGAATCCATCAACATGAACAAGTGGATGTACCTGACCTGGTTCCCGCAGATCATGTACAACCACCACCAGACCGGTCCGACTGGCACGGTCATGTTCTCGCCGCCGTTCCGTGATCCGGCCAACTACAACTGCCGCGAGTCGATCATCACGGGCATCGACGTGGTCGGGGCTGCAATCCACGCGCGTATGGAGATGGAGCACAAGCCGGGCGTCGTGGATCGCTCGCTGTCGTCGTACTCGACTTGGTGGAACGGCGGCCTTCGCACGATGGCCTACTTCCACAACATGATCGGCATTCTGACGGAGACCATCGGCAATCCCACGCCGATGACCATTCCGTTCGTCCCGACGCGCATGCTGCGCTTCGCAGATCAGCCGTACCCGCTCGAGCCGTTCCAGGAATGGCACTTCAAGCAGTCGATCGACTACTCGGTGACCGCTAACAAGGCGATCCTCGACTACGCCTCGCGCTATCGTGAGACCGTGCTATTCAATATCTGGCGCATGGGCCACGACATGATCGAGCGCGGTGGCAAGGACGATTGGATTGTCACGCCGAAGATCCTCGCCGAGGCCGAAGCCAAGATTGGCGGTGGCGCTGGCGGCCGCGGCGGTCGGGGCGCCCCAGTGGCTGATGCCATGGCCAACGCCGACTTCGGTCGTGGTGGTGGAGCGACCAAGGAAGCGTATGAAGAGAACTTCCGTCGCAAGGACCTGCGCGTGCCGCGTGGCTACGTGATTCCGGTGGATCAGCCCGACTTCCTCACCGCGCAGAAGTTCTTGGTCGCGATGCAGAAGGCTGGTGTGATTGTGCACCGTGCCACGGCGCCCTTCAGCGTCGGCAGCAAGCAGTATGGTGCCGGCTCGTACATCGTGAAGAGCAACCAGGCCTTCCGCGCGCACGTGCTCGACATGTTTGAACCGCAGGATCACCCGAACGACTTTGCCTATCCGGGTGCCCCGCCGTCGCGTCCGTACGACAACGCCGGCTGGACGCTCTCGATCCAGATGGGCGTGAAGTTCGATCGCTACCTCGACGGCTTCGACGGCCCGTTCAAGCGCCTCGATCCGCTCACCGACCGCATCACGCCTGACGCCAAGACCGTCGCGGCAAGCACGGCTGGCTGGGTGATGTCGGGCAAGCAGAATGATGCATTCCATGTCGTCGCCCGCCTTTGGGCCGCCGGTGCGGATGTGTACCGCCTGAACCGCGCGGTGAGCTCGGGTGGCAAGAGCTTCTCCGCTGGTTCGTGGTATGTGCCAGCCAACGCCAAGTCCACGTCCGTGGTCAACGCCTCGTCCAAGGACGTTGGGGTGGAGTTCTTCCCGGCGGCCTCTGACTTGTCGTCGAGCGCCGACAAGACCCCCGCCGCACGCGTGGCCCTGTGGGACCGGTACGGCGGATCGATGCCGAGCGGTCACATTCGTTGGCTGCTCGAGCAGTATGAGATTCCGTTCAAGGTCGTCTACCCGCAGGAACTCGAGGCGGGTGGGCTTCGCGCCAAGTTCGACGTGATCATCTTCCCCGAGAACTCGATCCCCGCAGCAGCGGGTGCCGCTGGTCGCGGTGGTCGTGGCGGCGGTGGTGGTGGCGGCGGTGGCGGACGCGGCGGTGCCGCGGCTGAACTCCCGGCGGAGTTTGCGGCCATGCAGGGGAATGTCAGCGCGACCACGATTCCGAAGCTCAAGGAGTTCGTGCAGGCTGGTGGCCGCATCGTGGCTATCGGACCGTCGTCAATCAATATAGGCCAGCAGTTTGGATTCCCGATTACAAGTCATCTCGTGGAGCGCACGCCGACGGGTACCGCCGGCACCGCGCTGCCGAGCGACAAGTTCTACGTGCCGGGCTCGATCCTCGAAGTCGCGTACGACACGACCATGTCCTCGGCGCGCGGCCAAGATGCGCATGGCCCCGTGTTCTACGACAACAGCCCCGTGTTCCGCCTCGGACCTGATGCCGCCGCCAAGGGGCTGAAGCCGGTGGCGTGGTTCGATTCCGCGAGTCCGCTCAAGAGCGGTTGGGCGTGGGGCCAGAACTATCTCGACCAGGGCGTGGCCATGGCCGAAGGGACGTACGGACAGGGCACCATCTACATGTTCGGCCCGGAGGTCACCTTCCGCGCACAGCCGGCCGCCACATTCAAGATGCTGTTCAACGCGATCACCGGACCGCCACCGGCGGCCCGCATCGTCCCGTAAAAAGACGCAACGAGAAAACAGTGGGCGGCCGAGTTGGCCGCCCACTGTCGTTTAAGCTTCAACCAATTTGGATAAAACGCTGCGCTGCGTTGACGACGCTACTTGAGCAGTGCCTTGGCGATGGTGTGCAGCTGCATGTTGGACGTCCCCTCGTAAATCGCGCCAATCTTGGCGTCGCGATAAAACTTCTCGACGGGGTAGTCCTTGGTGTAGCCAGCGCCGCCAAACAGCTCGACGGCGAGCGAGGTCACCCGCTCGCAGACCTGGGACGCATACAGCTTGGCCATCGCACCTTCACGCGCGATGTCGTAGCCAGCGTCCTTTAATCGCGTGGCGTTGTACACCATAAGTCTCGCCGCTTCGAGTTCGGTGGCCACCTGCGCCATTTGGAACTGAATCCCCTGAAACTCGGCGAGTGCTTTCCCGAACTGCCGGCGTTCCTTCACATAGCCGACCGCGGCCGTGAGCGCACCTTGTGCGTTGCCGATCATCTGCGCGCCGATTCCGATTCGTCCTTCGTTCAGCGTCTCAATCGCGATTTTGTACCCGGAGCCCACCGAGCCGAGCACGTTTTCGTCCGGTACGACAACGCCGTCGAGAATCAATTCGCAGGTACTGGAGGCACGGATGCCGAGCTTGTCTTCTTTCTTGCCAACCGCGAAGCCGGGCATGGAACGCTCGACGATGAACGCCGTGATTCCCTTGTAGCCTTTTGAGGGGTCCGCGTTGGCGAACACGATGAACAGGCCAGCTTCAGCCCCGTTCGTAATCCAGAGCTTGCGCCCGGTGAGCGACCAGCCGCCTTCAACCTTCTCGGCGCGCGTCGCGAGTCCAAAGGCGTCGGAGCCAGAGCCCGCTTCGCTCAACGCATAGGCGCCGACCGTGTCACCGCAGAGTCGCGGCAGAAAACGAGCTTTTTGGGTGGCGTTCGCGTAGCGCAGCATCGGGTAGAGGACGAGCGTGTTCTGGACATCCACCATGATGGCCGCCGCTGCGTCCACCTTGCTGATTTCCTCGACGGCAATCGTCGTCATCATGAGCGACCCGCCCGCCCCGCCAAACTCCTCGGGGACCTGAATCCCCATGAGTCCCATCTCGAAATACTTAGGAATCAGGTCAGGGTCCAGCGTTGCGGCTGCTTCCATTGCCGCGACGCGAGGACGAACCTCGCCTTCCGCGAAGGCGGCGACGGCCTCACGGAATGCCGACTCTTCTTCGGTGAGAATGCTGAGTGGTCGTGCGGCAGTATCGGTCATGGGGTCTGGTCTGCGGAACGCGATAACAGGAAATGTGAGAGGCCGGCCGAGGACTCCACCGTTAGAAACTCGGAGTGTCGAAATCCTTGGTCGGCTTGCTAAAGATATTACCCTGCATGAGGTCGATGCCGATGGCCGCGAGTGCGTCACGCTCAGCCGCCGTCTCCACGCCGTCGGCAATCAGCTGTGTGTTGAGTTCGTTGCACAGCGCGGCCATGGCTTTCACCCCGCGCGCGCAGGTGGGGTCGCGATCAACCCCGACGAACAACGAGCGACCGAGCTTTGCGTACGTTGGGGAGAGGCGCGTGAATGCCGCGAGACCAGAGGGGCCAGTTCCCAAATCATCAATCGCGAGCTGGTACCCAGCGCCACGCACACGCTCGGCATCGTGCGCGAGTGCCAAGAACTGAGCGGGAGGGCACTGTTCGCTGACTTCGAGCACCACTGAACCGGCGACCGGCTCCAGCGGCGCTTCGGGGCCGAGGATCAGCCCTTCTTGGGCGTCCAGCGGGTGGATTTTCACGAAGAGCAGTTTCCGTTCCGGGAGATTGGTAATCGATTCCCCGATGCGGCGGAACACGGTGCGCGCGAGCGTCGTTCGCCAGCCGATTCGCTCCGAGGCCGCAAGCAGCAGCGAAGGGTTCGCAAACAACCCCTCGTCGCAGCGCATCAATGCCTCGTATCCGAGCACCGTTCGGTTTTGCACCGAGACGATTGGCTGGAACACGACTGTGAGGCTGTCAAAAGCACGCGTGAGGATCGTTGCAAGCGTTGCGCGATCACCGACGGGTAACGGCTCGAGGCTGGTCTTGGCGGTTGATGCCAACGCGGTGCGCTTGAGACGCGCCAACTCACCGAGCGCGGCGGCACGGCCGACCGATTGGACTAACGCATCGGTTTCCACCGGCTTCAGCAGATACTGCTGCGCCCCGTACGCAATCGCATCGATGGCCGAATCGAGCGTCGGACCCGCGGTCATGAGAATCACGGGGACGTCCATGTCATAGCGGCGCATTTCACGCAGAAACTCCACGCCGGAGAGTTCAGGCATGATGATGTCCGATAGGACGACATGATACCGCCTCGTCTTCAGTAGCTCGAGACCTTCCAGCGCACTCGACGCCGTGTCAACCGAGAACCCGTTCCGCTCCAACAATAATCCAACAACCCGAACGACGGCGGTTTCATCATCGATCACGAGCACGCGACGCGCGGTCGGAACAGCTGCGGAGGGAGTTACCATCCCTAATTATCGTTCGTAGTTGAGGTTCGGCGCTAGCCAACGCTCTGCTTCGGATTGCGCAACCCCCTTCCGTCGCGCGTACGACTCGACTTGGTCGCGCTCAATCTTCCCAACGCCGAAATACTGTGCTTCTGGGCGCCAAAAGTAGTAACCACTGACCGCTGCCGTAGGCACCATCGCAAAACTCTCAGTGATCCTGATGCCAGTGCGCTCTGTGGCCTCGAGTACTCGAAAGAGCGTGCCTTTTTCCGTGTGATCAGGGCAGGCGGGATAGCCTGGCGCAGGGCGAATACCCTGGTATTCCTCGTGGATCAACGCACTGTTGTCGAGCTGTTCAGCGGGGGCATACCCCCAATATTCGCGCCGGACCCGTTCATGCAGTCGCTCAGCCGCCGCCTCGGCGAGTCGATCTGCGAGCGCCTTCACCATGATGGCGCTGTAGTCGTCATGCGTCGCCTCGAACTCTGCCACCTTCGCATCGAGACCAATACCGGTGGTTACCGCGAACAACCCCATCCAGTCGGTGATACCGCTGGCGATCGGCGCCACGAAATCCGCCAACGCGTGATTTTCACGGCCGTCCGCCTTGACCATCTGTTGCCGGAGCGTGTGCAGCGTGGCGTGCGGTGCCCCAGCGCTGGTCGCGTCGGTGCTGACAGGCCAGAGGTAAATGTCCTCGGCGCCGTCAGAGTTGGCGGGAAAGAAGCCGATGACCGCACGGGCCTGAAGCCAGCGTTCGTCCACGATCTTGCGGAGCATCGTTTGTGCATCAGCGAAAACATTCCGAGCACTCGCTCCCACGACCGGATCCTCGAGGATCGCCGGGTAGTGGCCCGCGAGTTCCCAGGTCTGGAAGAACGGGGTCCAGTCGATACGGGGCACGAGCTCGCCGAGCGGAAGTTCGCGATCGTCGATCGTGTGGAGCCCTTGCACCTTCGGTGTCGGTGCCGGCGTCCACACTGGCGTCGACTTCGCCGCGCGGGCTGCCTCTAACGTCTGACGCTTGATCTCCTTTTGCCGTTCCGCGCGGCGCACGCGCACATCGGCGTATTCCTCGCGCGTTTCCTGCACGAAACTGTCGCGCAGGCTGTCGGAGAGCAGGTTGCTTGCGACGCCAACGGCACGCGAAGCATCCAGCACGTGGATCACTGGTCCGCTCTTGTAGTTCGGCTCCACGCGCACGGCGGTATGCACCTTGCTCGTGGTGGCACCGCCAATCATCAGGGGGATCGTGAATCCCTCGCGCTCCATCTCAGCAGCGACGAACGACATCTCCTCGAGCGACGGCGTGATGAGCCCAGAGAGGCCGATGATATCGACCTTCTCGTCGCGTGCGATCTGTAAGATCTTCGAACAGGGGACCATGACGCCGAGGTCAATCACTTCGTAGTTGTTGCACTGCAACACAACACCTACGATGTTCTTGCCGATGTCGTGCACATCGCCCTTCACGGTGGCCATGAGCACCTTGCCCTTGGCGCGCGTATCGGCCTTGGCGAGCTTCTCGGCCTCGATGTACGGAATGAGATGCGCGACGGCGCGCTTCATCACGCGCGCGCTCTTGACCACCTGCGGGAGGAACATCTTTCCCGAGCCGAAAAGATCGCCGACGATGTTCATGCCTGACATCAACGGCCCCTCAATGACTTCGATTGGCCGTTCGGCGAGGCGACGCGCTTCTTCGGTGTCCTCGACCACAAACTCGGCGACCCCGTGGACCAGTGCGTGTGCGAGTCGTTCGTGTACGGTGCCGTTGCGCCAGGTCAGGTCCGCGCCCTTCGTGCTGGCTTCACCCTTCACGCTGTCGGCCACTTCGAGCAGGCGCTATGTGGCGTCGGGGCGGCGGTTGAGCACGACATCTTCCACGCGCTCTAGCAACTGCGGCGGGATGTCGGAATAGAGGGTGAGCGCACCCGCGTTCACGATCCCCATGTCCATCCCCGCCTGGACGGCGTGGTAGAGGAACACGGCGTGGATTGCTTCGCGCACCGGGTTGTTGCCACGGAACGAAAAGCTGACGTTACTCACGCCACCGCTTACGCGGGTATGCGGAAGCGTCGCCTTGATTTGGCGCGTAGCCTCGATGAAATCGACCGCGTAGTTGTTGTGCTCTTCGATGCCGGTCGCAATCGCGAAGATGTTCGGATCAAAGATGATGTCCTCGGGGGGAAAGCCCACGCGGTCCACCAGAATTCGGTACGCCCGCGTGCTGATCGAGAGTTTGCGCTCGACCGTGTCGGCCTGTCCCTGCTCATCGAACGCCATTACGATCACGGCGGCGCCATAGCGCCGCACGAGTGTCGCCTGGCGGATGAACTCTTCCTCGCCTTCCTTCATCGAGATGGAGTTCACGATTGCCTTACCCTGCACGCACTTGAGCCCCGTCTCGATCACCTTCCACTTGGAGGAGTCGAGCATGAAGGGCACACGCGCGATCGCCGGTTCGGCGGCGGCGAGATTGAGGAAGGTGCGCATCGCTTCCTCGGCGTCCAGCATGCCTTCATCGAAGTTGATGTCGATGATGACCGCTCCCGCTTCGATCTGCTGACGCGCCACTTCGAGGGCGGCGTCATACTCCCCCGCGAGAATCAACTTCTTGAACTTGGCCGAGCCCGTGACGTTCGTGCGCTCGCCGACATTCACGAAGTTCATGGTCTCGGTGAGGGTGAACGGCTCGAGTCCTGAAAGCTTCAATGTGGGCGCTGGCGGCGCGGGACGATGGGGCGTCACGCCGACCATGGCGTCGGCGATTGCCTTGATGTGGTCGGGCGTTGTGCCGCAGCATCCACCCACGACATTCACCAAACCCGCGTCGGCGAACTCGCGCAGCACACTCGATGTGAAGGCGGGCGTTTCATCGTAGCCGCCCATCTCGTTTGGGAGACCGGCGTTCGGATGCACGCTGATTCGGCACGGCGCAACGCGCGCGAGCTCCTGGATGTAGCCACGCAGGTCGCGCGCGCCGAGGGCGCAGTTGAGCCCAATCGACCAGGGGCGCGCATGCGCGAGGGAATTGAAGAACGCCTCGGTGGTCTGCCCCGTGAGTGTGCGTCCGCTTTGATCGGTGATCGTACCGCTGATCATGACGGGGAAGCGCACACCGTCTTCGAGGAATACTTGCTCCACGGCGAAGACTGCCGCCTTGGCGTTGAGCGTGTCGAAGATGGTCTCGATCAACAGCAGGTCGGCTCCGCCTGCGATTAAGGCGCGCGCGTTTTCGGCGTAGTCGTAAACGAGCTCGTCGAAGGTGATGTTGCGGAAGCCGGCGTCCTCGACCTTGGGCGAGATGCCAGCCGAGCGGTTCGTGGGGCCGAGGACGCCGGCCACATAGCGCGGGCGTCCGTCGCGCGCTTCGAACTCGTCGCACAGGGTGCGTGCGATGCGTGCGCCTACCTCGGCGAGTTCCGCGGCGAGCGATTCCATGCCGTAGTCGGCCATCGCCACGCGCGTGCAGCTAAAGGTGTTCGTCTCGAGAATATCGGCGCCCGCTTCGAGATACTGCTGCTCGAGCGTGCGGATCACGTCGGGACGCGTGAGGTTCAGGAGGTCGTTGTTCCCCTTGAGCTCCTTCGGCCAGTCGGCGAAACGCGTGCCTCGGTAGTCGGCCTCGACGAGTCGGAACTTCTGGATCTCCGTTCCCATCGCGCCGTCGAGAATCATGATGCGTTCGGCGGCGATGCGGTCGAGCTGCGCGAGTCGAGATGCGCGCGTGAAGGGCGTAGCGGGTGTCATAGCGAGGCAGCGGGGCGGGGACGCAGCCCCAAGTAGTGGCAGAGCGCGTAGGTAAGGTCGGCGCGATTGAGCGTGTAGAAGTGGAAATCGCTCACGCCGGCCTCGGCGAGTTGCTGGCACTGGTCGGCGGCAACAGCCACCGCGACCAGGCGCCGTGTTTCGATGTCGTTCTCGAGACCTTCAAAGCGCTTGGATACACTGCGCGGCACGCTGGCACCGGCTTTTTCGGCCATGAGTGCGGTGCGCACAAAGTTTGAGACCGGCATGATCCCTGGGACAATAGGGATGTTCACCCCAGCTTTCCGGGCGCGATCGAGAAAGCGTAGGTAGGCACGGTTATCGAAGAAGAACTGCGTGATCGCGCGGGTCGCGCCGCCGTCGATTTTGCGTTTGAGGTTGTCGATTTCGTCGTCGAGGGATGCGGACTGCGGGTGCCCTTCGGGATTCGTCGCGACGCTGATTTCGAAGTCGTGCCGTGCTCTGAGTCCCGCGACTAAATGGGACGCGTAGGCATAGCCCCCGGGATGCGGGGTGTACTGATCGCCGTCGGCGGGCGGGTCGCCGCGGAGGGCCACGATGTGTCGGACGCCGCAGTTCCAGTAGTCGTCAGCCACGGCATTGACTTCGTCGCGGGTGGCGGCGACGCAGGTCAGGTGCGCGGCGGGGATAAGTGTGGTCTCCTGCAGCAGCCGGTGCACCGTGTTGTGCGTGCGCTCACGGGTACTGCCGCCGGCGCCGTAGGTCACCGACACAAAGGTCGGCGCGAGCGGCTCGAGGCGCTGGATGGCACGCCACAGATTCTCCTCCATCTCCGCCGACTTTGGCGGGAAGAATTCGAAGGAGATGTTGAACGGTGGTGCCGAGTAGGGAGCTGTCACGAGCACGTGCCAGGGCGATGGGATCGAGTCCCCGAACGGCCCACCACGGATCGCCAACGGTGGCAGGCTACGAGGCGCACCGGGGCGGCGCTTTAGCGGATGTTTTACGTGGCCGCAATTTGCCTCGAAATCGCCACGGTCTTCAGATGTCTTATATCAATATATCCGGATGAACGGATATGTCAAGTTTGGACCGGGGAGGAAGGCGAAGGGTGGGGAAGCCGCCTGGCCTGCGTTCGATTGATGCGGTCGGCGGGATTCCGGTGACGGAGGGAGGGGTGCGGCGTGGCATCATCGCGTCGTGGCCGCCGAGAGGGTGCGGCAGCCCAGACGCTGGGGCCTCACCCCAGCAGTTGTTCCCACCCTGTCTCAGTTGTGGAGCCTCTCTGTGACTTCGATCCCCCTGGGTATCTCCTCCGTTCGCGTCCCGCGCTCGGCGCGTGCACGCGGGGCGGCGGTGTGTCTTGTCACAGGGTTCGCGCTCGTGCCCCATCTCGTGCGCGCCGCGGCTGTCTCTTGGAGTGCAGACCCCGTGGCGGCAGCAATCACTGGCGCCCTGATGTTGTTCGTGCTTTCGCTCGCGGTAGCGGGGATCGTCAGCGGACATCTCACCTGGGGCGGGCTCGATCTCGACGAGATCGTGGGGTGGTCGCACGATACGCTGCTGTTCGTTGCCATCGCGATTTTGCTGTTTGTGCCGGCGGCCATATTCGCCCTCGGTACCCCACCGCTGGCCGCAGGGCTGGCGGGGGTGGTACTCCCTGCCGCGACCGAGGAGTTCGCGTACCGAGGCGTGCTGTTGGTGGCGTTGGTCCGCCTGCTTCCTGCGTGTAAAGTGCGTGCCGATTTTCGGACTGGGCTCGCACTCATTCTGGGCAGTGTCGCGTTCGCGGCTGCCCATGACTCGCTTCTCACGTCAGATCGTTCCCTCGCCGTCGCGTTTCAGCGCGGCATCGCGGGGCTTTTGCTGGGCTTCCTTGCGCTGCGGAGCCGGTCGCTGCTCGCCCCAATGTTCGCCCACGCAGCCTTTAATGCTGTGGTGCTGGCGCCGTGGTTCGGTCAGTGATCGCGAAACGTCGGCGCACCACCATTTGCACTTGGAGCTTGATCGAATGAACACTTTCAGAATTGCAGCCAGCGTTGCCGTCGTTGCGTCGGCGACCGTCCTCGTTTGCGCGGCCTGCAGCGAACCCCAATCCCCGATGGCATCGACGAGCGCTCCCGCAGGATCGAATGCGCGAGTGGTTGTCGTGGCGCCAGGCGCCGCCGCGTCGCTGCGCCGCCTGGACCCCGATCCGCGTCGCCGGATTCCCGACGAGTTCCGCTGGATCGGCGAGGAGCACAACCGCATTATGCGCAAAGGAATCGAGGAATACCGCCGCGCGAAACGCAACGATCCGTCGCTCGAACGCCGGATCCGGCAGGACTGCGAGTGGACCATTGCCCTCGTGGACGGTGAGCTCGCACGGAGTATGCCGCGTGCACGCATGAACGAGGGAGAAGGACACGCGACTCTGCGGCGCGTGGCCCCGGCGTTTCGCACGGCAGCACGGTGCCGCGGCGAGCGCATCCCCGCGCTGTCCCTCTTCACCGCGCCCTTCGCCACGGCGTTTGAAAGCACGCAGGGCAGCGAGTCGTACTCAGCGGCGGCCCAAGCTGTCATCGATCGGCTGGTGGACAGAGTTGGGGCTGCCTCCGACGACGCGACCGTCTTTACCGCGATTGCTGATGCTGCCGCGGAGGCCTCGGCCATGACCGGCGTGGATCAGGTGGCGGTCTACAGCGCTGCTTCGCTTGCGCAAGGTTCCGCCGAGCTCTGGAGCGAGACGACCGCGACGGGAGGAACGCTCGCGAGCGAAGCGCCCTACGCCATGGCACTCTTTCGCTCGACCACGCTCAAGACCTTCGGTCGGTTTGTTCAAACTGATCTGAAAGGGTGCGTCGCCGTGTTGCCGTACATCAGTAAGGTCTTTCCGGATTGGCGCCCCATGGCGGCGGGCTGCATGCTCACTGGCGTCGCCGCCAGTCTATGGTATTTCGTCATGTAACTTCACCATCAAGGCCACGAGATGAACACCTTCACACGCTGGGCGCGGGCAACGCTCGCCACAATCTGGAATGTTCTAGCGGTCCACGGACTCTTCCGGATCGAAGATCGATTCGATCTACGCGAGATGGTTGTGACCATTACCATTGCGCTCGTCGTGAGCTGGGCGGTGCTGCGCTGGTACGGCACTCGTCCTGACGGCGAACGCTCGGGCAGCGCTCGACTGCACTGATCGCACGACGGCCAGAGAGCACGCGCGGCGCCGAGGGGTTCGCTCTCGGCGCCGCGCGACTCAGCGGGAGAGGGGCGTCGGGAGCAGCCGTGCGCGCACGGCATCAGCCGTGAGTCCGATCACCTCGAGGACCTTCTGCCGCGCGGTGTCTCCGCTCACGATCCGCACGTCACGTTTCGGGACGTCGAGTGCATCGGCAAGCACCGCAATCACGTCGGCATTCGCGCCGCCGTCCACCGGCGCGGCGTGCACGCGGACCCGCACCGCGTCACCATGCGCACCATCAACGCAGGCGCGCGACGAGCGCGGCTGCACACGCACGGCGAATCGGACGGCGCCGTCAGGACGCGCGGTGAAAGTCACGGGCATCGAACGGCACTCACGCGCGGTTCATCAGGTGCGTGGGCCAAGCTCAAACGGCGCGGTGCAACAGCCCTTCAATCAGCCCCAGAGCGAACCACGCGATCATCGGCGTGAGGTCCATCATCCCAAGCGACGGCACAATGGAACGCAGCGGAGCAAGGAACGGCTCTGTCAGGCGATAGCTCCACCGCAGGAGCCAGCTACTGGGCCGGATGCGAATCCACGAGCTCAGGACACGCACCACGATCGCGGCACGGAGCACAAGAAAGCTCCACGCCACCAGCACATGGTATGCGCCGCGCGGTCCTTCTGCCGAGGCCGCCGCGACGTAGGCCAGCTGATCCCGCATAAACTCGAGCAACGAAATCACGACAACGCCAGCAAGCACCACAAAGACCAGCCCCCACCAAGGTGCGCTGCTCGGGAGGCTAAATGGACCAATCCGACGCGTCCGCACGAGCCAGTCGATGCCGCAGACGACCGCTACCGCCACCGCGACTGCGAAGAACCCGCGGCGAATGAGCGCGAGTGAGAAATCAAAAACGCCGAGCAATGGCTGCATGAATGCCTGTCTCCTAGAGCGGTCGCTGTGGCGCGAAGAGGAATCGCAGGGACGCTGGAATCGCGCGGAGCCGTTCGATCACGCCGCGACTGTGCGAAAAACGCACGAAGGCATCGATGCCGGCGTTTGTTCCTCCACCATACCCGAACCACCACGGCTGACGCCACGCCGTGAACTGGTCGACCACGGTCGTCTTGCTCCGCACACACTCTTCGAGCCCCGCGCGCCCATGGGCACGCCCATGTCCGCTCTGCTTCACCCCACCGTGCGGCACATCAGTCATCGCCGCCACGATAATTGCATCGTTCACGGCCACAGTGCCCGCCTGGATGCGGCGGGCCAAGGCGGCGCCACGTGCGGAGTCGCGAGTCCAGATGCTCGCCGACAGCCCAAACTCGCTGGCGTTGGAAAGCGCGATCGCTTCCTCCGCGTCGCGCACCTTCACCACAGGCAGCAGCGGGCCGAAGGTTTCCTCGAGTAGCACCCGCGCATCGCTCGGCACGTTCGTGAGCACCGTCGGGCTCACAAAACTTCCGCCGGTCCCAGCTGGGCACGGAGCCTCGGCGGCAATCGTCGCGCCGCGCGCGACGGCGTCGGCACGCTGCGCCTCGAGCGTGGCCTGTGCCGAGGGACGGATTACCCCAGTGACCTCGGTATCGCCCGACTCCCCTGAACCCACCCGAAGAGCGCGGACGGTGGTTGAGAGCGCCGCGACGAACGCGTCATATGCCGGCGCCTCGACGTACACTCGCTTGGGAGCCACGCAGGTTTGCCCCGCATTGCTGAACCGCGCCCACGCGATGCCACTCGCGGCGTACGCCAGATCGGCATCTGCGAGCACAATCGCCGGGTCGCTGCCCCCGAGCTCCAGGGAACAGGGTATCAGTTGTTCCGCGCAAGCGACCGCGACCTTTCGTCCGGTGGCCACGCTGCCCGTGAAAAACACCTTGTCGACCCCGGCGTTCACCAGCGCGGCGCCCACAGTTCCATCGCCCTGCAGTACCGCAAACACATCGCTCGGGACCCCCGCTTCACCAAATAGCTCCGCCAGCAGCGCGCCTGAGGTGGGGGTGAACTCCGAAGGCTTGAGCAGGACCGTGTTGCCGGTGACCAGGGCGGGGATGATCAGTCCAGCCGACAGCATAAAGGGGTAGTTCCAGGGCGAGACCACCCCAATCACCCCATGGGCTTCGTGCTCAATCCGAATCCGCTTCCGCTTCATGGACAGCTGCCCCGCCGTCTTCCACGGGGCCTTCAAGAACGCGGGCGCCTGGGCAGCGTAATAGTTCGCGAAATCCAAGGAAATCGCGATCTCCGAGCCGAGCGCCTCGGCCAGCGGCTTGCCGTTCTCGCGGGTCAGCGCGAGCGCGACCTCCGCTCGACGGGCGTACAGCGCGGTGTGAAAGCGACGCAGGACCCGAATTCGCTCCGTCAGCGGGCGCTCGGCCCACGCCGGCTGGGCCAAACGGGCCCTCGAAACCGCCGCAGCGACCTCGCTCGTGGTGGCCGGTTCGAATCGGCGCCAGACCTCCCCGGTCGCCGGGTTACGCGATTCAACCGCCCGGGCCGGGGCGCCGGTTGAGGGGGTGCCGGTCGCGGGGGTGCCGGTGGGGGCGGGAGGGGAGGACGTCGGGAGGGTCATGGGCGCGGTGGCTGGGCCAGGCTCGGGGGGGGCTGGAACTTCTGGGCAAGCTCCTCTTATACAAATATGGTGACACAGCGGCGGCTTGCCGAGTATTACAAGTGTAGCAACCAGAGCGAACTCGACGTTGATTAGCGGTGGCGGTTTGTTAGGCGCAGGGATAATCTGCGGGACTACCCCCCGACCAACGCGAGTCTGTGACTGAAATTGATCCAAGTGTCCCCATTCGTGCCCAGCGAGGCGACGAACAGGCGTTTCTGGAGATCGTGGAGTTCTACTATCCGCGGTGCCTCCGTTTTGCCCGCAACATGATGGGGAACGAACAGGATGCTGAGGAAGCGGTTCAGGATTCTTTCGTGCGTGTGCACGACAGCTTCCCCCGCTTCCGTGAAGAGGCGCGGTTTGATCCGTGGCTCTTCCGAATCTTGGCCAATCGGTGTCGGACGTTGTTGGCACGTGCCAAGCGGCATCGGGAACTGATTGAGTATGGGGAGGTACCACTGGCTATCGCGTCAGCGGCCTCTCCCATTGAGCTCGAAGAGGAGTTCGGCACCGACTGGGCCGAGGAAGTGCGGATTGGACTGGAGACCCTTCCGGCCGAGCAACGAGAAGCCTTCCTACTCCGGCATGTGGAAGATCTGAGTTACGAGGATATTGCCGTAATCACCGGCGCTGGATTGTCGGCATTGCGGATGCGAGTGAAGCGGGCGTGCGACACGCTCCGCATACGGTTGACTGAGGTGGAACGTAGAAATGGAACTTGAACGCGACGAAACAATCGAACGGGTAGCGCAGACGCTGGCGGTGTTACCGCCACGCGACGCGCAGGCCGTGTCGCGCGTGATGACGGCGGTCCACGCGCACCAGGCGCAGCGGCCAAGCCGGCTCACGCTCGTTATGGAATGGATGCGTCAGCCCTCGTTCTCGGTGGCCTCGGCGGGCGCGTTGGCGGCGGCGGCATTGGTGCTCGGGTTCTTCTCGCGCGGGGCATTCGGCAATGCCGGATCCGATCAGAGTGCCCGTTCAACCCTCGAAGGACAGCCGACGGGCGAGTTCCCGATCCCGGCAGGCGTAGTGCTCCCTGCCAGCAACTCGCATGAGGTCCGGGCATTGCCTGTGTCACTCGTGTTCGACGCGCGGAACGCGAAAAGTGTCGTGGTCGTTGGCGACTTCAACGGCTGGGACGACAGCAAGACCCCGATGGTGCGCTATGGCAAGGACGGTCCGTGGACGGCAACGGTGCTCGCGAAGCCCGGCCGTCATGTCTACGCCTTCTTGGTGGACGGCACCACGCTGGTCGCCGACCCCCGTGCACCCCGTACAAAAGACCTTGATTACGGTGGCGATGCCTCCGTGCTGATGGTGACTCCTCCATGAATTTCATTCGCAGCTGTGCCACGGTCGCCGCCCTCGTTGTTGCGGTCGCCAGTACTGCGTCGGCGCAACAGGACGCTCGGCTGACCCTGATTCGCGACGACGCCACCCGTGAAGTGGTTCGCCAGCAACTTGGCGGTGCTCTGTCGCGGGGGGTGCCGGTCGAGCCGATGATGGCCAAGGCGCTCGAAGGGGTGGCCAAGCGTGCCAGCACCAAGTCGATTAGGGCCGCGATGGCGCGTTTGGAAGAGAACTGGCACCGCGCCGCGAAGGCGCTGGCGCCGAATCCGACCGACGACGAACTGGGCGCCGGCGCGGATGCGCTGCAGCAGAACGTCCCCGAATCTGCGCTCCGGTCGCTCAGAAAGCTGGCGCCCGGCCGGTCGATTGCGCTGGAGATTGGGGTGTTGACGCAGCTCGTGGCCCGCAATGTGGAGCCCGGACAGGCATCGAAAATGGTGCTCGAGCTTATGGCGCGGAAGGCGACAGGGACGCAACTTACGGCACTCAGCAGCGCCGTTCAGGAAGACGTTGAGGCCGGACTTGCTCCGGCCATGGCGCTCGACCTGCGAGGGCGCGGCATCATGTCCCTCCTTCCCCCGCCTTCTGCCGTGTCGACGCTGAATCCTCGATCGACGCCGAGGCCTTAAGGCCTTGCGATGACCCCGCGGCTAGCCGCGCGGGTGATGTTCTTGGGGGGGCTGCTCACCGCACCAGTGGCGGGACGAGCGCAGTCTCCTCAGGAACTCCGTGTGGAGGTAGGAGCCGCGGAGTTAAAGCAACTCGGACGCGACATTCGCACCGCCACGCTCCTCAACGTGTCCTGGCAGCGCACGGAGACTCGGTTTGCGTCGATGTTCTCCACCGGTGCCACTTGGGCGCGCGACAGCATGGCTGCCTTGCAGAGCGTTGCCGCACTCGTGTGGCGGCCGTCCGCGGAAAGCCGATTCACCACAGAGGCAGGGGCAACCGGAGCGATTTCCGGGCTCTCCAATATCGGACGGGGGGGGAACGCCAGCACGTATCTGCGCCAGCGTGTGCGCTTCGGCGAGGGCGGGCTGTGGGGCGGTGCGGCGTTCGGGAGCTCCATGCGCGACGCAGCGACGAGTCATGGCACTGGGGTCGATATGGGCGCCTGGGGGCGAATCGGCGCCCTGCAGGGCTCCATGATGATCGCGCGGTATCGGACTGATGATTGGCCTCTTTTCGAGGCAGCGCGAATTTATTTGAACCGCGATGCCGCATCATATGATGTCAACGATGCCACGGTCGCGCTGCATTACGAGCGTGGCGATCTCACGCTGGACGCCTCGCAGAGCTGGCGCGACGGCACGCGGACGACCGACGTGACGCAGTCCGCGCTGTTCGGCGCGCTCGCTTGGAAGTTCAGCCCGCGGTACGCGGTTACCGTCTCCGGCGGCCGGCAACTGGCAGACCCTGTTCGCGGCGCTCCTGACGCGCGGATTCTCTCCGCGGCTCTCCGCTACACCTGGGCCACGGTTCGCGAGTCGGACGACGACTACGGGGCCAGTTCCTACGTCCGAATGGTTCCCACGGATGGGGGTGGCACGGTATTTATCCACGTCGTCGCACCTGAGGCGGCACTCGTTACCGTGGCCGGAAGCTTCTCGGGCTGGGAGCCGATCCAGCTCCGGCGCGTCTCGGATGGGTGGGAGGCTGAGCGTGTCTTGAAGCCAGGCCGGTACCGGATTGCAGTCAAGATTGACAACGGCCCGTGGCGCTCGCCCGGGAACTTGGCGAAGATGAAGGACGAGTTTGGCGGCCAAAACGGCCTGATCATCATTCCTTGAGGACGACATGACGACCCGTCGCACGTTCATGAAAGGGCTGGCTGGAGCCGGCGTTGCACTGCCGATCATGCGGGAGAACGCATTCGGTCAGATCTTCAAGGCGAACGCGATCGCGGGCGATCGTCCCGCACTCGCGGTGGCTGAGGACGAACAGTACTGGGCCCTGATCCAGCGCGCGTTCGACACCGACCGCACGATGATCAACCTGAACAACGGCGGCATTTCGCCCACGCCGACCCATGTGCTCGAACAGCTGATTCGCGATCAACGGTTCGTGAATGAACTTCCGGTGGAGCACATGTGGCGCGTTCTGGAGCCACGCATGGAGAGCACGCGCCGCGATCTGGCGCGCGAGTTCGGTTGCGATATCGAAGAGATGGCAGTGGTGCGCAACGCATCGGAAGCGAACGAGATCATGATTTTCGGTATCGATCTCAAGCGCGGCGACGAAGTGCTGACCACCAATCAGAACTACGGCCGGATGATCAACTCCTGGCAGCAGCGTGAGCGTCGCGAGGGAATCGTGCTCAAGCAGATCTCCTTCAAGGTGCCGCCGCCGTCGGACGAGTACATCGTTGAGCAGTTCCGGAAAGCGATTACTCCGCGGACGAAGGTCATTGAGGTTACGCATATCACGAACCTCAGCGGGCAGATCATGCCGGTGCGCGATATCGTGCGCATGGCGCGGCCGCTGGGCATTGAAGTGTTTGTAGACGGTGCGCACGCCTTCAATCATTTCCCCTTCAAGCGCGACGACCTCGAAGTCGATTACTACGGCACGTCGCTGCATAAGTGGACGCTCGCGCCAATCGGCACGGGATTTCTCTACGTCCGCAAGGAAAAGATCTCCAAGCTCTGGTCGCTCATGGGGTCAGGCGAAGGCAATGTGGCCAACATCCGGAAGTACGAGGAGATTGGCACGCACCCGCAGGCGAACTTCAATGCGGTGAGCGCTGCACTCGCCTTCAGCCGTGGCATTGGTGCCGATCGCAAAATTGCGCGCCTGCGCTACCTGCGTGACCGATGGGCGAACCGCCTTCTTGCCGAGAGCGATCGCGTGAAGGTGCTCACTCCGTTGGGCCCGGACAAGTCGGGCGCCATCTGCATGTTCAATGTGGACGGCATCGATCCGGTGAAGCTCGGCGGCTGGTTGATGGCAAACTATCGCATCGTCAACACGCCGATCGTGCATCCCGAGTTCCAGGGCATTCGCATTACGCCAAACGTCTACACCAGCATCGACGAAATCGACATCTTCTCGGAGGCCGTGCTCAAGGCCATCCAGAAGGGCATCGCATAAAGGAGCTTCATTTTGGTAGCGAAGACGCAAGCTGTGACCTCGGCCCCGCACCAAGATGGTGCGTGGGCCGAGTGGTTCGTGCGTACGCCAGGGGAAACACGGTTCTGGCTCGTGAAGAGTGAGCCCGATGTGTTCTCGTTTGAGCAACTGCTCAAGACGCCCAAGCAGACCACGTGTTGGGACGGTGTGCGGAATTTTTCCGCGCGCAACTTTCTGCGCGATGGCACGCTCGATGCGACGCACGACCATTTTGACGCGAAGTCCAACCCCGCCGCGCCGATCTGGTTCATGGTCGACCTCAAGGCTGTGGCGCCGCTTACAACGCCGGTGACATTGGCGGCCATTAAGGCGACCAGGTCACTGGCGGAGATGGCGATAATTCGTACCGGCAGACTGTCGGTGATTCCGGTCTCCACTACGGAGTGGAAGACGATTCTGAGGATGGCCGAATGAGTCTACAGAAGTTGCACATGCTGGTGCGATCACAGCTGCGATCACAGCTGCACACGTGGGTTCTTGCCGTAGCCGTTATTAGCGCAGCGTGCACGATTCCTGCTATAAAGTCCGCGCAACTCGCTCCCGATCTCTCTGGCGCAGCGAGTCCGCCATCTGCCGCGCTGCTCCAACAGCAGCTCACCGATGACGCGCGTCTCGATGATATCGGCGCGGCCCTGCTGCGTGCTGCCGCACCACAATGCGCCGAGGGAACGCGTCGCGCGGGCTTCCGATTTGCCAACGCGCCCACCTTTACCAGACGCTGGGAGTCGTACGCCACGGCCCTTGGCTACACCGACACGGTGCAAGTGGTATCAGTGGCGAAGCGCGGCGGTGCCGATCGTGCTGGTTTACGAGCCGCCGACCGCATTGTGTCGATTGACGGTGTTACGGCCACACCGGGTTCCGGGATTGTGGAGTCGATGCGCACTCGCGTGACGGCGGCGGCGGCCCGCGGAGCGCCGAGTGTGAACGTGACCGTGCGTCGAGAGGGCCGTGAGTCGGCTTACACCGTCCCACTCGACAGCAGTTGCGCTATGACATTTATGTCGTGGCGCGACGATGCCCCCGATGCCTGGAGCGATGGGCGCACTATTGCCGTCACGACCGGTATGATCGCTTATGCCCACGGCGATGGCGATATGGCGGTGGTCCTCGCCCACGAAATCGCACACGCGATCATTCGGCGTGGCACCGCGCACACCGGATGGGATCGGTTTCTCGATGCGACGGCGGATGTCGCCACCGGCGCGGTGGGCTACGCGACCGACGATCGATGGGCGCGCATGAAGCGTGCGCGTCCCGAGAATCCGGCCGATGATAGGGAAGAGCAGCGCGCAGACGACCTGACACAACAACTGCTCGTGCAGGCGGGGCACCGGGCGCCCATGCATGATTTCTGGCGCCGTTTGCAGCTGCCCGATCCCGCCAGCTTCCCGTATGCACGCAAGCATCCGCTGAGCATGGCGCGGATTATTCGCATGGACGATCGCTCGACGTCGCACTGATTATTCTCACCCTCGTTCCGAGTCCTCCCGTGAAGATTGCTCTGCGCCGCCACATCGCTCATATCGCTCATACTGTGAGTCTGATTGCTTCGTTCGCGACAATCCTGAACGCGCAAACGGCTCCCGCCAAGTCGTCACCGCACCCGATCGCACTCCGCTTCGGTTCGCTCGTGGAAGGATCTGGTCGTGTGGTGCGCGACGCGGTGATCGTTATCGATGGCGATCGGATTGTGAGCGTCGGGACCGGAGATCCTGCAGTCCCCAAGGGCGCGACGGTCCACGATCTCCGCCCCTACACTGCGATTCCGGGCATGGTCGACGTGCACACGCACATGTCGTTCTGGCGCAGTCGCGATAACCCGCTCGGGACGGGCGTTACGCGCAACAAGGACTCGGTGGTGATGCTCGCCGTCGAGAATCTGCGCAAGACGTTGGAAACCGGCGTCACGACGGTACGCGATCTTGGTGCGTCGAACTACGTCGATATCGCACTGCGCGATTCTATCAATAAAGGCGTGATGGTCGGACCGCGGATGTATGTGGTCGGCTACGGACTCTCACGCGCGACCGCTGGACGCAACGGCGGGCCGCCAGCGCGCAGTCCTACCACGGGACGCATCGTGGATACGCTCGACATTGCCGAAGCGATTCGTACGCAGGTTGCCGCGGGTGCTGACTGGATCAAGATGTACGGCTCAACCGGCACCTACGCGAACGTGACAGGGCGTCAAACCTTTACCGATCGCGAAATGCAGGTGGCCGTCGATGCCGCCCACGCACTCGGACGGCGCATTGCAATTCACTCCTACGGTGACACCGGCGGACGCGCGGCAATGCGCGCCGGGGCAGAATCCGTCGAGCATGTGTCTGGAATGGCGGACGTCACGCTCGCGGAATGGGCGCGAAAGGGCACCTACTATGTGCCAACCATTGACCACAACCGCTTCTACGCCGAAAACGCGGTGTTGCTCGGCTACACGCCGGAGCAGGTGGCTGGGCTCGATTCGTTTCGTTTGCTGAATCTCGAAACCGCACGGCGCGCAGTGAAGGCCGGTGTGAAAATCGCTATGGGGTCGGACGCGGTCTACTGGATGTTCGGTGAGAACACACGCGAACTGGCGTGGCTCGTGAAGGCCGGGATGACGCCCGCGCAGGCGCTTACTTCAGCGACAACAGGAGGCGCCGAACTCCTCGGACTGAGCGAGAAGATTGGGCGCATCGCCCCTGGTTACTACGCCGATATCGTGGCGGTAGAAGGAAATCCGCTGAACGATATCGACGTCGCGATCACCAAGGTGCGCTGGGTGATGAAGGGCGGGGCGGTGGTTGTCGATAAGCGCACACCGCGCTGATCCCCAGAGGCTACGGCGAGCGACGGCTAGCGGTCGCTCGAAGCTGCGGCGTTGTTCGTCGCAGTCCAAGCCAAGGCCTGCAGGCGGGCCGCCAGCTCTTTCGAGATCTCGACCTTCGGTGCACTTGCTGGCGGCCCATGCGGAGGCTGTTCGTGCGTGGTACGTGAGGTCGCAGGGAGCCCAACAGGGCTCCGGCCGTAGAGTGTGGCGTAGAAGACCGAGGCGGCGAGATACGTGCCTGCTTCGCTTGGATGACTACCGTCCGCTACGAACAGGGCTGAATGCGTACCTGCGGGCACCGTCTCTGCTGCGCGGAACGCCGCCCACGCTTCGCCGACATGCGCGACCTTGCCGCCAGTTGCCGCCGCGGCACGATGATAGCCACGCGTGAGTGAATCCTGTGTCGACGAGTCAATCTCCTTGGCCCAGGTCTCGTACCACACGAGCTTGGCGCCGATTTTCTTTACCGCGTCGGCGATCGTGCGCGCATCCCGAAGCATCAGCGCTGGATTATTGATCGGGCGCGTGCTCTGTTCCTGCAGCACGACCACATCCCAGCCACCACGCCGAATCGCGGACATGGCGTCGCCGAGTGCGAGGTGTCGCTCGAGCGTTGCGGCGCCAACGAGCACCTGTTCGGCAACGAATGGCCGGGATTCATGCGCCGCGGTGGCCAAGTCGCCAATCACGCTTGGCAGATCATTGTAGTAGATGTAGCTGTTCCCGACGAACAGAACCCGGAGTGGGTTGACCTCCTGCGCACCAATCGAAACGCCGAACGGTGCGGTGAGAGCAAGGGTCAATCCGAGGAAGAGCGTGCGAAAACGATTCGACATGGGGACCGTGCCAGAGTGAATGGCTGCTGCGAGACAATCCGATTGGCACAGCGGAGTTATAAGGAGCGTTCCATTCGAACGAAGTTGACGTGCATGCCGCCGTGCACGGGATGTTCCACCCGTTCGACCGCATGATACCCCAAGCGCTCGTAGAATGGAACGCCAGGCAAGGTGGCCATGAGCGCTGCGCGGTGAAAGCCTTTCGCTCGCGCAGCGTCTTCTGCGTGAGCAAGCAGTGCGCGCCCGACGCCGGTGCGCGCACAGTCTGGGTCTACGAAGAACGCGCGAATGCGTGCTGCGTCGCACGCTGGGTCGAGGCGCGGGTCCTCGGCGGTTTTTGTCTGATCGCCGCCGAACAACGTTCGACGATCGCTCCATCTACCGCAGGCAATCAGAGCGCCATCGCGTTCCACAACGAAATACGATGTGTCGTGGATGAGTTGTGTGTCTACGCCGAAGATATACGCCACCAGCGCCTCGATGTCGGCGTCGGAGTAATAGCCTTTGCTCAGCGCGCGCGCTGAACGCGCGATAAACGCGTTCAGTGTCGAAACCTCATCGAGGCGAGCGGGACGAATTTGCACGACTGTCATGGCGCGCGGAGAATTCGGCGGACGACTAATGCATCTTTCGCGGCATGCGGCTGTCGGCCATGGCGGCGTGGTAGACGTACGATGCCATGATCGTCGCGTTCTTCATCAGGTCGTTGGCTTGGATTCCCTCGAGGAAATCCATGTTCGTGTGGCCGCCGGTGCCGGGGGTGTGATCCTGGAGGAACTGAAACCCCGGGAGTCCGACCTCGTCGAACGAGATATGGTCCGTGCTGCCAACGCCTTGGTTCGACACCGTCGTCATGCCGAGGTCGCGGAAGGGTTCCATCCACGCGGTGAGCTGCGCACGCGCTTGTTCGTTGCCTTGCAAGTAAATGCCACGGTACTGCGCCGCGCCGTAGTCCTGATTGAAGTACGCAGAGAGTTTTTCGTACTCTGCTTTCGCGCCGACGGCAGAATCTTTGGGATTCCCAAAGTGCTTTTTTACGTACGCGCGTGATCCAAAGAGTCCCTGCTCCTCACCGGCCCAGAGGGCAATGCGGATCGTGCGCCGCGGCTTAGCCCCCACCGCCTTGAGGATTCGCGCAGCTTCCATCACCACGGCGACGCCAGAGGTGTTGTCGCTCGCGTTCGGGCTTGCGTGCCAGGTGTCGAGGTGCGCGCCCATCATGACGATCTCGTCTTTCAGGTCTGATCCTGGAATCTCGGCCACAATGTTCATGGCCTGTTCCACTCGATCGCCGATCTTATTGCGCACGTCAACTTCAACCTTGACGGGGATTCCACGCTTCAGAATGCGGTACATCCGGTTGTAGTGCTCGGGAGTGATGGCAACGAGCGGAACCGAGTTGAGCATTCCCTCACGCGACCAGCCGTCCTTTGCAGACCCAGGACGAGAATACCCGCGCACCGCACCGAGCCATCCGCTTTCGCATTGGAGCACGACCGCCACCCCTTCGGCTTTGTAGAAGGCCATTTTCTCCTCAGCGTTCAGGAGGTCTGGGTTTCCCTTGATCGTGCCGCGGTACTTCGCCAGATCGTCGCGCGACTGCAGGTCGACGATCACCGCTGACACGTCGAGCTTGCCATTCGTGCTGGCTGTATGTGCGATCGGGTAGCCGACCATCGGCGTGTAGTCCGGTTCGAGCAGGTGGAGCGACACGTATTCGTTGTCCCACGTGACGCCGTAGTCCATAAAGGGTTCGGCGGCGACATTCGCGAGCCCTATGCTTTTGAGTTCGCTCTGCACCCAGCCTTGGGCGCGTTTCATGTCGTTGGACATGGTGAGGCGTGCGCCGAGGACGTCGGCGATGTAACTCTCGAACTCCATGACTTTGGAGTGTTGGAGTCCCTCCTCGCGGATTTTTGCGACCATCACCGGATCGACGGACGGGGTGGCGTGCGGAAATGCGGCCGCGGCGAGGAGCAGGGCACTGGCCGTGAGCGGACGGAGGACGCGTACACGTGATAGCATGAGGGCTCCTTACGGGTGGGCGCTGACGTTTTCTGTCCGACTCAGACCTGTGAACTGCACTGCACTGCGCGGCGACCTCAGTGAGGAACGAGCGACCCGCTGATTCTCGAGACCGCGCGCAAGAAGACTTCAAAATCCTCCCACTTCGCCCGATGGTTCGAACAGGCGACCCGGATGATATACCGCCCATCGAACTGCGACCCGCTGGGCACCGCGGTCCCCTCCTCCTGCAATCGGAGCAGAAGTTCCTTGGTGAGTGCGTCCTCCTGCTCGCCCGTGAGTCCGGGACGTACCAAGCGGAAACAGACGATGTTGAGCGTGACGGGGGTGACCACCTCCACCTCCGGCATCAGCCGCAGTCGCCGCTCGAGTTCTCGCGCCTGCGCCACATTCTGCTCAATCAGCTGCGTAAAAGCGTCCACCCCGTGGGCCTTGAGCGACATCCAGACCTTGAGCGCCTTGAACCCGCGGGTGAGCTCCGGCCCCCGATCAGCAAAGGGGATTCCGCCCGCAATCACCCCGCGCCCTTCGTCGCGCAAATAGCTTGGCGTTAGCGCGAAGGTTGCGCGGTGCACCTCGGGGTCGCGCACTAAGAAGCAGGCGATCTCGTAGGGGAGGTACATCCACTTGTGGAGGTCGAAGGCGAGCGAATCGGCCCGTTCCATGCCGTGCACAATCGGCGCCAACTCGGGTGAGAGGCGCGCCAGCGCGCCAAAGGCGCCGTCCACATGGAACCAGAGCGACTCGGCCGCACAGAGGTCCGCCAGCGCGTTCAGGTCGTCGGTGGCACCGCTGTTCACTGTGCCGGCGGTGCCAATCACGCAGATCGGGCGCATGCCGGCGGCGCGGTCGGCCGCGATGGCGGCACGCAGGGCCGGGAGGTCGATTCGCATGTCCGAGCCCACCGGGACTTTTCGCAGTGAAGCACTTCCCATGCCGAGGAGTTCTACCCCCTTCTGCGCCCAGGAATGCACTTCGACCGAGGCGTACACCGTGAGCCGCGGCTGGGAGTGCAGCCCCTCGGTACGAACGTCAAATCCCGCCTTCGCGTGCCGCGCCACCGCGAGGCTCAGGATGTTCGCCATCGACCCGCCACTGACCAGCAATCCACTCGACGTCGCGGGCATCCCCATCAACTCGGCGAGCCACTTGATCACCTGCAGCTCGACCAGCTTGGGCGACTGATCCAACCCGGCCAGATGGGCGTTCATGCCGGCAGCGAGCATGTCGGCCATCATGCCGAGTGGGGTGCCATTGCCCTGGATCCATCCCCAGAACCGGGGGTGTCGGTTGCCGTTGGTGAAGGGGAGGATTTCCCGTACAAACTGGTCGTAGGCCGCTTCCGGGGACTGAGCGGCCATTGGGAGGGGCTCCCCCGTCAGCGAGGCTCGTACCTCACCCGGAATCGGCTGCCAGGGGCGGGTGTCGGGGAGGTCGCGAGTAAAGGCGAGCGAGTCGTCCACCATACGGTGGGCGAGGGCTCGGAAGGCGTCCCAGTCGTGCGGGTCGAGGGAGGCGTCGGCGTCGTGGCGCGGAAGAGGCATCCAAGAACGATAGTCGGGGCGGCTCCAACGGGCGACCTGAGAGCACGGATCGCGCCCAGCCCCCGACTGTTCAGGGGGTGCATATTGCCGAATCCGGTCGACTGTCGCACTTTCAAGCCACCTCGCGTCACCCTCCCTCTCGCTTTCGGTCCTGCCATGGCATTGCGCCCTTCGCGGCTCCTCGCCTTACTCGCGCTCCCTGTCACGTTGCTGGCTCAGCGCGGCGCCCAACCGCCCCGCGATCCCATGCAAGAGGGATTGCCGCTCCGTCCTGATCGCACCTTCTCCTTCACGACGAAGACGGGGAACTGGACCTCGCTCGACGTGTCGCCGGACGGCAAGTCACTCGTCTTCGATCTCCTCGGCGACATCTACACGATGCCGATCACCGGTGGGAAGGCAATGCCGATCACGCAGGGAATGGCCTTCGACGGTCAGCCGCGCTACTCGCCAGACGGCAAGAAGATCACCTTCGTGAGTGATCGCGACGGTGGGTGGAACGTCTACACGATGTCGCTCGACAAGAAGGACACTGTGCAGATCACGCGTGGCAAGACCAACGACTATCAGTCGCCCGAGTTCACGCCCGACGGTAAGTACATCATTACCGCGCGCGGCACGAAGCTGTGGATCTATCACACGGACGGTGGCACTGGGCAAGCGCTGATTCGCCGCGATGCCGCAGCTGCCGGGCGCGGTGGCGCTGCGGGTACCGACGTGATGCGCGAAATCGGCGCCGCCTTTGGCAAGGACGCACGGTACCTCTGGTTCGCAGAGCGGCGTGGCTCGTGGATCTACAACACGCCGATGAGCGACTACCAGCTCGCCGTGTACGATCGCGAGTCTGGTGAAGTCAGTATTCGCGAGAGCCGCTGGGGCTCGGCGTTCCGTCCGACGCTCTCGCCTGACGGCAAGTGGCTCGTGTATGGCACGCGCCATATCGATCAGACCTATCTCCGCATCCGCGACTTAGCGAGCGGCGAGGATAAGTGGCTCGTTGGCCCCGTGTCGCGCGACGATCAGGAATCCCGCGCGTCGCTCGACGTCTACCCGGGTATGAGCTTCACTCCGGATTCCAAGTTCCTGATTGCGACCTGGAATGGAAAGCTCTGGAAGCAGCCGATCGATGGGAGCGCTGCAACGGAGATTGTGTACGAAGCCGATGTGAAGCAGGCACTCGGACCGGCCGTGCATCACGACTATCCGATCGCCGATTCGTCGACCTTTACGATCAAGCAGATCCGCGACGCGGTTCCCTCGCCCGACGGGCGTCGGTTGGCGTTCGTGGCGCTCGACCATCTCTATGTGATGGACTACCCGAATGGCACGCCCAAGCGTCTGACGACCGGCGATTTGGGTGAGTTCCAGCCAGCCTGGAGCGCCGATGGTCAGTGGATTGCGTATACCACCTTCACCGCCAGCGACGGCGGTGCACTCTTCCGCGTGCGTGGTGACGGGAGCGCGGCACCGCAGAAACTCACCACGCAGAGCTTCTTCTGGCAGCGCCCCGCGTTCACGCCAGACGGACAGCGTGTTGTTGCCCTCAAGAGCCCCTCACGCAGCTTCTCCGAGATGTCGACGGGTGGCGGTGGTGGTGGTGGTGGGAACGCCGACCTCGTGTGGATCCCGGCCTCGGGTGGCGCGTTCACCTTGATCGCTCCGTCCGGCGGCCTCAGCAATCCGCATTTCGTAAATGGCGACGGCACCCGCATCTATTTGTACGGCGGTCAGCGCGGCCTCGCCTCGATGCGCTGGGACGGCACCGATGTGAAGACGCATCTCCGAATCGCCAAGGGCGGCGGCGGTGCTGATGCAGGCGGCGGTGGTGGTCGTGGCGGCGGCGCCAGCTGGGCGCAGATCTCGCCGCTCGGCGATCAAGCGCTGGCCCAGGTCGGCAACGACGTCTATCTCGTCACCATCCCGTACCTCGGTGGTGATGCCCCAACGGTGACCGTGGGCGACGGCGGAAACTTCCCGAGCAAGAAGCTCTCCGATATCGGCGCGCAGTTCCCCGCCTGGGGAATGGACGGCAAGACGGTGCACTGGTCGATCGGCAATGCGCATGTCGTGTACGACATCGACCGTGCGCGCGCCTTCGACGATTCGGTGCGACGTGTCCGCGGCGCAGTCGCGACCGACAGCACGGGCGCGCCCGCAGCGGGTGGCCGCGGTGGCCGCGGTGGCGCAGCTGCCGCGCCGATGTTCCAGCCGGCAGAACACCGCATTCGTATTCAAGCGCCCCGTGATATGCCGGAGGGAAGCGTGGTGCTCCGCGGCGCGCGGATTGTCACGATGAAGGGGAAGGAAGTCATCGAAGGTGGTGACATTGTCATCACCAACAACCGCATCGTCGGCGTCGGCAAGCGGGGTAGTGTGACCGTGCCGGCTGGCGCAAAGGTAATGGATGTCAGCGGCAAGACCATCATCCCGGGCTTCGTCGACACGCACGCGCATCTGCGCGTCTCAAATAGCGTGCACCGCGAGCCGGTGTGGAGTTACCTAGCGAACCTCGCTTACGGTGTAACTACCGGGCGTGATCCGCAGACGGGCACGACCGATGTGCTCTCGTACGAAGACCAGGTCGTGGCCGGCAAGATCCTCGGTCCTCGCATCTACTCCACGGGTCCCGGGCTCTTTGGCGCAAGCAATGCCAATGGCGAGAACATCCGCGACTTGGCGCACGCGCGCACGGTGCTCAAGCGCTACTCCGAGTACTACGACACCAAGACGCTCAAGGAGTACGCCACCGGAAACCGCGAGCAGCGGCAGTGGATCATCCAGGCGGCCAACGAGCTCAAGTTGATGCCGACGACCGAAGGGTCGCTCGACATCAAGATGAACATCACCGAAGCCATCGACGGCTACAGCGGGCATGAGCACACCATCCCGACGTACCCGTTGCAGAGCGACGTGCTGCGTTTGCTGAAGGAATCGGGCATGGTCTACACGCCCACAATCATCGTGGCGTATGGTGCCCCTTGGGGCGAGAACTACTGGTACGAGCACATGGATCTGCTCAACGACATGAAGCTGCGTCGCTTCACGCCGTGGAGTGATCTCGAAGGAAAAATCCTACGCCGCGGCGGTTCGCCGGGCGCGGTAACCACCGGCGCGAGCGCGGGGTGGTTCCACGACTCGCAGTATGGCATGCAGGTGATCTCTGAGGACATGAAGAACATCCTCGCCGCTGGTGGACGCATTGGCATCGGTTCGCATGGTCAGCAGCAGGGCATCGGCTTCCACTGGGAACTGTGGAACGTCGCGTGGGCGAACATGGATCCGCATGACGCGCTCCGTGTCGCGACCCAGATGGGCGCCGAAGCAATCGGACTCGGCAAGGACATCGGCTCACTCGAGACGGGAAAGCTTGCCGACCTGCTGGTGCTCGACAAGAACCCATTGCAGAGCATTCGTAACAGCACCGCGATCAAGTACGTGATGAAAAACGGCCGTCTGTATGAGGCGAATACGCTGGACGAGGTCTATCCACGACAGAAGCCGGCGGGCGTGTTCCCGTGGGCCGCGGAAGATCCGGACAAAGCTCCCAAGCGGAAGTAACCCAATGACCTCACTCATAAATCGAACCCATTCGCTCCTTACCCGCGTGGCCGTCGCAGCGCCGATGCTCGTCGCATCGGTGCTGGGCGCCCAGACGCGGATGCTGCGTCAACCGTCGGTAAGCGCGGCCAACATCGCTTTCGCCTACGCCCAGAATATTTGGGTGGCGTCGCGTGCTGGCGGCCCGGCCAAGCGCCTCACCAGCTTCCAAGGCGCCACTGAGTATCCCAAGATTTCCCCTGATGGCAAGACGGTCGCGTTCAGCGCCGAGTACGGCGGGAACGTGGATGTGTATGTCGTGAGCATTGATGGTGGCGAGCCGCGTCGACTGACGTGGAATGGTGCGCCGGACGTCGTGCAGGGGTGGACCCCCGACGGCAAGAGCGTGCTCTTTGCGTCGACCCGTGAGACCAACGGACCGACCGCCGCGCCGAAATTCTACACGGTGCCCGCGACCGGCGGCGTCGAAGTGGCGCTTCCGATGAATCGTGCCTTTCAGGGACGCCTCTCGCCGGACGGCAAGCGCGCCGCGTATCGCATGAACAACTCGTGGGACGAAGAGCGTCGCAACTATCGTGGCGGCAAGAACCGTCCGATCTGGATTGTTGACCTCAAGACCCTCGATCTCGAGTCGCCCCCCTGGAAAGACTCCAAGGACATGGAGCCGGCGTGGCTTGGCGACGTGGTGTATTTCATCTCCGACCGCGATGGCGTCGCGAATGTCTGGTCGTACGACACCAAGAGCAAGAAGCTCACGCAGTGCACCGACTTCTCGGACTTCGACGTCAAGACACTCGATGCCGGTGCAGGAGCCGTCGTATTCGAGCAGGCGGGATACATTCACGAGCTCGACCCGAAGACCAACAAGCACAAGGTTGTGAGCATCAGCGCGACGGGCGATTTTCCGTGGATGATGCCGGGGTGGAAGGATGTGACGGGGCGTATCTCGACCATCACGTTGTCGCCCACGGGCAAGCGCGCGCTGATCGAAGCGCGTGGCGAGATCTTCACGGTTCCCGCCGACAAGGGTGATGTCCGGAATCTGACGAACTCGAGTGCGAGCGCCGAGCGTGATCCGTCGTGGTCGCCGGACGGCAAGTCGATTTCGTACTTCAGTGACAAGAGCGGCGAGTACAAACTCTACATCGAGGCGCAGGACGGCCTCACGCCAGCGCGTGAAATCTCGCTGCCGAATAACAAGCATTATTACACGCCGGCTTGGTCGCCGGACAGCAAGAAAATCCTCTATACCGACACCGACCTGAAGCTTTGGGTGCTTGATGTCGCGAGCGGACAGGCCAAGAGTGTTGGCGAGGATCCCTGGATGGTGCCGACGCGTACGATGAATCCTGTGTGGAGCCCAGACTCCAAGTGGATTGCGTATGTGAAGCACTTAAACTCGCTCTACAAGGCGATTGCCGCGTACAATGTTGAGACCGGCGTGACCAAGCAGGTCACCGACGGACTCTCCGACGTGATTTCGCCGGCGTGGGACGCAAGCGGCAAATATCTCTGGTTCTTTGCGAGCACGGACTATGGGCTCAAGTCGCAGTGGCTCGACATGTCGAACTACGACCACGACGAAACGTTCTCTCTGTATCTCGCGGTCCTCAGCAAGAATGAGCCATCGCCGTTCCTCCCCGAGAGCGACGAGGAGACGGGTGTTGCGGCAGCCGGTGCTGGTGGCCGCGGCGGACGTGGTGGAGCCAACGCTGATGGCGCAGACGCTGCGCCGCGTGCGGCATCCGGACCAGTCACGATCGATTGGGATGGGCTCGCAGGGCGCATCATTGCCGTGCCCGGCGTGACCAACCGTCAGTATGGCCGCCTCAAGGCTGGCGTAGCCGGCACGGTCTACTTCACCGAGACCGTTGCCGCGTCAGGCACGGCCGGTGGTGCGAGCGCCACGCTCCATCGCTACCAACTCCGCGATCGTCGTGCGACATCGTTTGTCACGGGCGTTGCTGACTACGATGTGAGCGCCGATGGTCACAAGCTGATCTATCGGAGCGGTGGTGGTGGTGGCGGGCGTGGTGGTGCGGCGGCAGCCGGTGGGCCAGCAGTATTCGTCGTCGATGCGGATCGCGCCGTTCCGCAGTCTGGCGCAGGTCGTCTGAACATTACCCTGCGGGCGAACATCGATCCGAAGGCCGAGTTCAAGCAGATCTTCTATGAGGGATGGCGGAATCAGCGGGACTATCTGTACGTGCCGAACATGCACGGGTCCGACTGGCCCAAGATGCGCACAATGTACGAGCAGTTGCTCCCCTTCGTGATGCATCGCGCTGATCTCAACTACCTGCTCGACCAAATGGGTGCTGAGATCGCCATCGGACATTCGTATGTCCGCGGCGGCGACATCCCAGAAGTCCCAGCCGCGAGCGGCGGCCAGCTCGGCGCTGATTTCACGATTGATCAGGGACGTTACAAGATCACCAAGATCTATGACGCGGAAAGCTGGAACCCTGACCTGCGCGCGCCGTTGGCGGGCCCGGGTATCGACGTGCGCGTCGGCGACTACATCCTTGCCATCAACGGCGAGGAGCTCCAGACGCCGGACAATCTGTATCGCATGCTCGAGGGTACAGCGAACCATCAGGTAGTGCTCACGCTCAACTCACGCGCTGCGATGGACGGTGCACGTCGCGTGACCGTGATGCCCGTGGCAAACGATCAGGGGCTCCGCACCCGCGCGTGGGTGGAGCACAATCGCCATGTGGTCGACTCCCTCTCCAAGGGGCAGCTCGCCTACGTGTACCTGCCGAACACCGGTCAGCCGGGCTACACGAGTTTCAATCGCTATTACTTCGCGCAACAGGACCGGAAGGGCGCGATCCTCGATGAGCGGTTCAACGGCGGCGGTCAGGCTGCGGACTACATCATCGACGTGCTACAGCGCGATTTTGACGGCTACTTCAACAACGTGGCCGGCGACCGTATGCCGTTCACGAGTCCCGCGGCCGGCATCTGGGGCCCCAAGATCATGATCATCAATGAGATGGCGGGCTCTGGCGGCGATCTCATGCCCTGGATGTTCCACTATCGCAAGATCGGAACGCTTGTGGGCAAGCGGACCTGGGGCGGCCTCGTGCATACCGCCGACACGCCAGGCTTCATCGATGGTGGTTCCATGATCGCGCCACGTGGCGGCTTTTTCCGCCGCGACAATCAGTGGGATGTCGAGAACGTTGGGCAGGCGCCGGATATCGACGTCGAGAACTGGCCGAAGGATATGGCGGCCGGGCACGATGCCCAGCTCGAGCGTGCCGTGGCCGAGGGGCTCAAGCAGCTCGCGGCCAAGCCGGTCCAGCGCGCGACCAAAGAGCCGCCGTCGCCACTCTGGGGCAAGCGGATCAAGCCGCCGACCGAGTAGCCTTCGGTCACGGAAACAGAGCGGGCGGCCACCAGCTTTTGGTGGCCGCCCGCTCTGTCTTTGCGGTCGCAAGGCCCCCCTAGGAGCTATTGCCGTCTGGGGGGGGCATCCCCTCCGCCGAACCGGTCGATACTATTAACACATGGCTCGGCCACACGCGGAAGCACTGCGACCGCTGCCAGAGCTACTCACCCGATGCATAACGGAATCGAACAATGTCTGGCACGGAAGCAAAGGCACCCATCGGCGACCATCTCGAGATCAAGGACTCGCGCACGGGCAAGATTTACTACGCCCCGATTACCGACGAGACGATCCGCACCGCCGACCTCAAGCAAATCAAAGTCAATCCTGAAGATTTCGGGATCATGGGCTACGACCCGGCGTTTATGAACACCGCGTCGTGCCGCAGCGCCATCACGTTCATCGATGGCGACAAGGGCATCCTGCGCTACCGCGGCTATCCGATCGACCAACTGGCTGAGAAAGCGAGCTTCCTCGAAGTCGCGTGGCTGTTGCGTCACGGGGAGCTCCCGACGCAGTCCGAGTACAACCAGTTCGTGCAGGATATCACGTACCACACGTACGTACACGAGAACATCCGCCGTTTCATGGAAGGGTTTCGCTATGATGCGCACCCGATGTCCATGCTCTCCGCGGGCGTTGCTGCACTGTCGTCGTTCTATCCGACCGCCAAGAACATCCATGATCCGCGCGAGCGCGACATTGCGTTCATTCGCCTGATCGCCAAGATGCCGACAATCGCCGCGTTTGCGTATCGTCACGTGAAGGGGATGCCGTACGTGTACCCCGACAACTCGCTGCCGTATGCCGAGAACTTCCTCTCGATGATCGCGCGGATGTCGGAGCCCAAGTACGAGGCGCATCCGGTGTATGCCCGCGCCATCGACATCCTGTTCATCCTACACGCGGATCACGAGCAGAACTGCTCGACGAACGCGGTGCGCGCCGTCGGTTCAAGCCACGTTGACCCGTACTCGGCGGTCGCCGCTGGCGTGTCGGCGCTCTATGGTCCGCTGCACGGCGGGGCCAATGAGGCTGTGCTGCGCATGCTCGATGAGATCGGCGATGTGAAGAACATCCCGGCCTTCATCGATGCAGTGAAGAGCGGCAAGGGCGAAAGCCGTTTGATGGGCTTCGGACATCGCGTCTACAAGAGCTATGACCCGCGCGCCACGATCGTGAAGAAGTTGTGCGACGAAGTGCTGGCGGTGTCCGGCATGACCAAGGACATGGAGATCGCGCTTGAGCTCGAGAGGATCGCCCTGTCCGATGAGTACTTCATCAAGCGCAAGCTCTACCCGAACGTGGACTTCTACACCGGGCTGATCTATCGCGCGATGCACTTCCCGACCGATTACTTCACGGTGCTCTTCGCGATCGCCCGTACGTCGGGATGGATGGCGCAGTGGGAGGAGATGGTGATGGACAAGGAGCAGAAGATTGCTCGTCCGCGTCAGATCTTCACGGGCTATGCGGAGCGTCCATATACGTCGACGCTCGACTATCGCCACACGATCACGAAGTAAGCAACGCGGTTTCTATGGCAGGAAGGAAAGGCCTCGACGCTAACGCGTCGGGGCCTTTCGCTTTCTGACGGGCTTCTTGACTAGCTGTTTGCTGCGTTTCTGATCTGCGGCGTACGTTCCACAGATAGTCCGCACCGGGCAGACCTCACAGCGCTTGACGCGTGCCGTACAGACAAGTGCACCGAGCTCCATGACGGCCTGATTGTGCACCCAAGTAGCCGCACCGGTGCGCGGAAGCACCGATTCGGCGATCACCCACAGTTGGGTGAGATCACGAGGCCGCTTGGGGTTCAACGTGGGCGCAAAGACGCGCGCGAGTACGCGTGCCACATTCGTGTCCACGAGTGCGGCCCGTCGCTCAAAGGCAAAGCTCGAGACCGCTCCCGCGGTATACGCACCGATGCCGGGAAGCTTCCGCAGTTCTTCGTGGTGCGCGGGGAGTGTTCCGGTACCCTCGGGGCCGGTGACCTGCTTGGATAACGCATGTAGGTTCCGCGCGCGCGCGTAGTAACCAAGCCCTTCCCAGGACTCCATAACCCGCCCGGGGGGTGCGTCCGCCAGCACTTCCAAGGTCGGAAAGCGCTCAAGGAATCGGGCGTAATAGTCGAGCACGCGGGCGACCTGTGTTTGCTGCAACATCAGTTCGGAGACAAGCACGTGGTACGGATCGCGCGTGCGGCGCCACGGGAGGTCGCGGCTGTTTCGCTTGAACCATCGCCGGAGCCGTGCGCTGAAATCGCGAGCGGCCGCGGCGCTCGGATTCGCCTTCCCTTTGACCATCAGCGCGGGGTCCAGCTCGGCGTCGTGCTGAACAATCCGTTGGTCACGATAATCTCGTGCGCGAGCAGCGCCCCGAAGATCAAACTCAACGCGCCGGCCGTAAGACGAATTCCGCGCTGGAACCGAACAACGCGCGTGGTCGCATAGAGTGCAGGCGCGGCGAGCAGCGCGGTTACGATCATCATTCCCGCAATCGTCCCAACGCCAAACACCGCGAGATACGCGAGCGCCCATCCCGTATCACGAATGGTTGCGAGGACCAGAAGCGCGATAGCGGCAGAACCTGCGAGCCCGTGCACGACGCCAATGACCAACGGCCGAACTCCAGACGCCGCTGCGTCGGATTCGTGAGAGTGTGGGTAATGTTTGCCGCGCAGGTTGTCGAAGCCGAGAAGGATCAACATCAGCGCGACACCGAACTCGAGCCCAAGCCCGATGCGAGGTGGAATCACCAGCCGGAACAACACAATCGCACCCCCAACCACAAACAGCGTGATCGAGTGGCCAATCCCCCAAAGAGCACCGACGCGTGCGGCACGGCCGAGCGTCCGTTCGCGCGCGACGATGGTCGTCACAGCCACCACGTGGTCGGCGTCTGTGGCGTGGCGGAGGCCGAGCAGAAAACCGAGGATCGCGGCCGAAATCGCCGAAGGGATCACCGAGTCATCGATCATTTGCGAATAACAGATTCGGTGACACTACACGCACCGAGCGTCGGTGGGATCGGTGCCTTGGTGAGTCGCCAGACGCGGCCCCCGGTCAATACCGCAACTCCGGACGTCGCTCGGCAGCTTGCTGGGATTCCGCGGATGACACCGAAGAAGTCGTACAACGCACTGCCCGCGAACCGCATGCCGTGGTGTGGGTCCACCAGCGAACGCAACAAACCATCGGAGCGAACGCCAGAGGTGACATCTACGATCTCGATGTCCTCGGCGCCGAGTAGTCGAGCGGTGTTCGCCTGCCCAACACGCGGTGCGTGGTTTACGAGGTTCGAGATCGAGAGCATACGATCGTTGTTCGCCGCGTAAATCACACGGCGCTGCGCGAGCGCCACGACCGACACCGCGAGAGAATCGCGGAACCGTTGTGCGGAGATATCCGCGGCGAAAAACACAAGCGCCCGTGCGGGTTGCGCTATGAGCGAAGCGCGCTCTGCGGACTCTCCGTGCAGCGACTCTGCCAGCAGCTGTGCTCCCATACTGTGGCCGAGGAGCGTCAGCGTTCCAGGGTGCGTGGCGCGCATGACGACCCGGATGGCATCGCGCAGCGCAGGCTGACTCGCAACCGCAGTCGCCGAATCTTCTCGATACGCCCCGGAAATGAGCGCGCGGCGCGTTGGCAGCGTAGCGAGCGCGCGGTGCGCGGGCCACGAAAACACGATGAGCGGCCCTTCGGCCCGCCCACGATGCATAATCTCCGACGCTTGCGAAATCCCGCGGCGGAACGACGTGGCATACCCATGCACATACATCACCGCGCCATCGCCTGTGGGCGCACTGCGTTCGTCGGCGTCGCGGAGCGCGCGTACGAACTCCTCGCGGGACAAGCGCACCGAGTCCACGACCTTCGACGAAAACGGACGCAGCAACTGATCCGCCAGCACGATCGACGGGAAATCAGTGAAACGCACCACCATCAAGCCGAACTCGAGTGAGTCGCTGCGGGCTTGCTGCAGGATCCCCCCACGGCGAACACGATTCGTGATGTAGAACGTAGTATCCACGACGGTGTCCGGCTTCACCTTCGGACCGCCAAAAAGCCCTCCACGTGCGGGCTGCGCCTTAGCAGCGCCAATCGCGGCAGACAGCAGCAAGCTCAGCGCGAGGAAGGTGCGGTTCACAATATCTCTACGAAACCGACTTGGTCTTTCGCTTCAAGAAGTCCATCAGGATGAACTGCCCGAGCGACATCGTATTTGTGAAATACGCGCGGCCCCGCGTAATACTCGAGACCATCTTCACGAACTGGATCAACGCCGGATCGCGCGCGAGCATGAAGGTGTTCACCATGATCCCGGAGCGTCGGCAATCCGTGACCTCCTTGAGCGTTTCCTGCAGCACCCACGCGTCCAGCCCCATCGCGTTCTTGTAGATCTGCCCGTCGGGCATGGTCAACGCGCTTGGCTTCCCGTCGGTGATCATCACGATTTGGCGCATGTCCTTCTTCTGCGCCATCAGCAACCGACGGGCAATCTTCAGCCCCTCGGCGGTATTTGTGTGATACGGCCCCACCTGCGCCCCAGCCAGCGCAGCAAGTGGGATCTCCTCGGCGGAGTCGTGAAAGAGGACCACTTTCAGCGTATCGCCCGGAAACTGCGTCCGGATCAGGTGCGTGAGCGCCAGCGCAACCTTCTTGGCAGGAGTGAAGCGGTCCTCACCATAGAGAATCATCGAGTGCGAGCAGTCGAGCATGAGCACCGTGGCGCAGCTCGAGCGATACTCGGCCTGGCGCACCATCAGGTCGCCGTAGTCGAGGTCGATCGGAACGTCGAGATTCCCGTTGCGCACCAGGGCGTTCTTCAGCGTTTCGTTGACGTCGAGATTGAGCACGTCGCCAAACTCGTACGGCTTACTCCATCCGTCGGACTCGATACCGGTGGAGAGCCAGGGCGTGTCGTGGGAGCCGAAGCTCGACTTGCCCAGTGAGGAGAGGATGCCGCGCAGCGCTTTGTAGCCGAGGAAGTCAACGCCCTTGTCGGTGAGATTGAACTGGACGTCTTTCGCCGCCTGCTGCGCGAGCCCACCCTTGCCGGTTACCGCTTGGTGCCCGGCGGGCATCTCCGGCGGATTCTCCATCTTGAGGAACCCTTCTTCCGTCAGGCGCTTGACGATGTCGTCGAGCAGCTGCGCGAGTTTCTCCTCGGAGAGGTCGTCGCCGTCGCCGCGGAGCGCTTCGAGCATCTCTGGGGTGAACTGTCCGCTTTGAATCAGCGCGTCGAGAATCGCTTGGCGAAGTCCGTCGAGCGATTTGTCGGCGTCGTCGCCCGTTTCGCCCCAGTACGGGTGATACTGCGTGCCGCCGGCGAAGCCAGACTGCAGCAGGAAATCGGCCAAGTTGTCCAACAACGACTGGAGGTCCACCTGATCGGCGGCCTCGGGACTGAACTTGGTGTAGGTATGTGCGCGCATGCGTCTCCTTTCTACTCTAAATCAAACGGATTGTATCTCCAAGGGAAACCAACGAATCGCGTATCCGGTTCCCAGTCAGGGAGCGTTCGTGTGACGTAATTGCATGCGAGATAACGACTTGTGCGCTAACCCTGCAAACCGTGACTCCGGGGAGCGAGATTATAAGCTATGGCCACCTCCGTCCGCGCATTCAACCCATTCAGGATTCTTGGGCGGCATCGGAATTTTCGGCTCTTTTTCTTCGGCCAGACGATCTCGCTGATTGGCACTTGGATGCAGCAGGTCGCTGTCGGCTGGCTCGCGCTTGAGCTCTCCAACGATCCTTTCATGGTGGGATTGGTGAGCGCAGCGGGTTCGTTCCCGATTCTCCTGCTGTCGTTGCCGGCGGGCGTACTCGCGGATCGGACACACAAGCTGAAGCTCGTGCGCTTAGCGCAGGGCGCGATGCTCATCGAAGCGACGGTTATTTGGTGGTTCGCCTGGTCGGGACACATGACGATCCACTGGCTGGTCGCGCTCTCATTGCTCGGCGGGACACTCGCGGCCTTTGAGATTCCCGCACGTCAGAGCCTGATTATCGATTTGGTGAACAAGGATGATTTGCTCGACGCTATCGCCCTGAACTCCGGCGGGTTCAACTTGGCGCGCATTGTAGGGCCGAGTATTGCGGCGTTGGTGATTGCGCAGCTGGGATTAGCTTGGTGTTTTGGGTTCAATGCGCTGAGCTATCTCTCGGTGCTGATTGGGCTGACGTTGATCAAACTGCCGCCCCGCGATCCGTCGGTTCCGGTGGTGGCGCATGGTTCACCGATCGAGGGGCTCAAGGACGCGTTGCGCTACGTGCGTGGCGATCGCGTGATGTGGATTCTGATGCGTATGGTCACGGTGTTCTCGCTGCTGAGCATCCCGGTGCTCACGCTGCTCCCTGTGATGGCGCGCGATCATCTGCATCTCGATGCTGGTGGGTATGGCGCGTTGATGATGTGCTTCGGCGCTGGTGCACTGGCAGGAGCGCTGGCGATTGCTGGGGCTGGGCAGTTGCTCCCGCGCGGGCAGATGCTGACGATGTCATCAATCGGCATGGCGGTTGCGATCATGGTGTTCGCGGCGAGTTCGTCACCGGTGCTGAGCGGGCTCATGCTCTTCCTCTGTGGACTCGCGGCCATCACGAACAACGCGCTGATTAATTCACTGCTACAGTCGCGTGTCCCTGATGCGCTGCGCGGCCGCGTGATGTCGATCTACGTGATGGTGTATGTCGGTATGAACCCCATCGGGTCGTTCTTCGCCGGCTGGGTGGCGCGGCAGAGTAGCTCCGCCTGGGCGATCGGCGGGATGGCGGCGGCAATGTTCGTCTTCACGCTCTGGGCGTTTCGGCGCTACCCTGAGGTGCGGGAGGCGTAAGAAAATGGGCGCCTCAACTTGAGGCGCCCATTTTCTTACGCGCGTGAGCGCTTACATCTCTTCGGGATTCCCGCGCCGGCGGCGTCCTTCCTCCCGCGCCGCCCGAGCATACTGCCCCTGATCGCTCCGGCTCAGCTTTCGACGCGCTACGAGCGCCTCCAGCACGAGCTCGCAGGCACCCGCCGTAAAGGCATCGTCCTTGGGATTGGCGAGTCCGTTGTTCGTAACCAAATCGATCAACCCGGGCACCACCTCAAAGGCCTTCCGCATCACGCTCGCGCTGGCATCCTCGCTCACCTGCAGCGCCGAGCCACCGTCGAACCAGATCACGATATTGTCGGTATCCGCTCCCGGCGCGTGTTCCTTGAGCACGCCATCAGCTGCGCGACGAATCAGCTCGCGCGCAATCGCGGCACCACCGACGAGCTCTCCCTCATACTCAAGCTCAATCTTCCCGGTGATTGCCGGCAGCGCAGCGTACACGTCCGCCAAGCGCGGCACGATCTCGTTCTCATTATTCCGGATCGCGCGGCGCTCGGCGTTGCTCACCACATTTTCGACCACCGTGATCGGCATGCGCTGGCTTACGCCGCTGCGCTTGTCGATCCGCTTGTCGTTGCGCGCTTCGAAGGCCACACGCTCCACCAACTCGCTGAGCAACGGCGACAACCGCACGGGACGCTCGGCGCCGCGCTTGGTCCACGCCTCCTGCGCGGTGATGCTCATGCCGAGCTCTACCGTCTCTGGGTAATGTGTGATGATCTCGCTCCCGATGCGGTCCTTGAGCGGCGTGATGATCTTACCGCGCGCGGTGTAATCCTCGGGGTTCGCGGTGAAGCAGAGTAATACGTCGAGCTGCAGGCGCACGGGGTAGCCTTTGATCTGCACATCCCCTTCCTGCATGATGTTGAACAGACCGACCTGCACCTTCCCCGCGAGGTCTGGCAACTCGTTCAGCGCGAAGATTCCGCGGTTCGCACGTGGGAGCATCCCGTAGTGGATCGTCAGCTCGTCGGCCAGCATGTGCCCGCCACGCGCCGCCTTGATCGGATCCAAGTCGCCGATCAGATCGGCCACCGTCACGTCGGGCGTCGCCAGCTTCTCCACGTAGCGCTGGTCACGGCTCACCCATTCGATTGGCGTATCGTCTCCCATCTTCGCGATAAGCTCGCGTGAGAACTTGGAAATCGGCTGGAAAGGCGAGTCGTTGATTTCGCTGCCCGCCACGATCGGCATGACCTCGTCGAGCAGCGTGGTGAGCGCACGCAGGATACGCGACTTGGCCTGCCCGCGCAGTCCGAGCAGGATGAAGTTGTGCTTCGACAGCAGTGCGTTCACGATCTGCGGCATCACCGTATCTTCGTAGCCGAGCACTCCGTCGAACAGAGGGCCGCCGGCGGCGAGCTTGGCGATGAGGTTCTTGCGCATCTCGTCCTTCACCGTGAGGTGCGCACGGTCGGGAGTCGCGAAGGGGGAGCGCCGAAGGGCGCCCAGTGTGGTCGGAAGGGTCGGAGCGGTCACGCGGCTGATACCTCTACCAGGTTGTCGTAAAACACAGGGCCATGCCCTAGGTCGGTCTCGCGTTGCGAGGTTGTGGCGTTGGCATTCTCGCCATCGCCGGCCAGCTTGGTCCACCAAATCGACGGGGCCCACACCACGGTTTCGCGCACGGCATCGGTCACCTGCGCGATCGCGGTGAAACCGCCACGGTCGTTCGCAATCGTCACTCGGGCCCCATTCATGATCCCGCGACGCGCGGCATCTACCGGATGAATCATTATCTCCGGCTGGGCGTTCCAACGGAGCGACTCCACATTCACAAACGTCGAATTCAAGAACTGATGCCGCGGGCTTGAGATCAACGTAAGCGGGTACCGCGCCGCCAGTTCGGGCACGAGCTCCGGGAACTCGTACGGCGGAGTGAAGGCGGGGAGGGGGTCGAGCCCCATCTGCGCCATCCGTTCCGAGTAGAACTCACATTTCCCACTGGGCGTTGTGAAGCCACCTTCCGCATACGGCAGATAGGGCCGCGGCACATTGAGCCGCACCCAGCCGTGCTCCATGAGCGCGTCAAAGGTCACCCCGTGCATGCGCTCGCCCGTGGTGTCGAGCGCTTGCTTCACGAGTGTGATATCTTCGTCGCGCAGGCACTCGTGGTCGAGCCCCATCGTGGCCGCGAGCAGGCGGAAGATCTCGGCGTTCGACTTGGCCTCGCCCAGCGGGGCAACTGCCGGTTGGTTGAGCGTCGCGTACAGATGTCCGTAGGCGAAGTGCACATCCCAATGCTCTAGCTGCGTCGTCGCGGGGAGCACCCAGTCGGCCCAGTCGGCGGTGTCGGTCTGGAAGTGCTCGAGCACCACAGTGAAAAGATCGTCTCGAGCGAGCCCGCGGCGCACGTCGTTGGTGTCCGGTGCCACCGCCGCCGGATTCGAGTTGTACACGATCAGCGCCTGCACCGGCGGGCCACCAACGCCGGCGTCGGGGGCGTTGAGCGCCTCGCCGAGCCGAATCATGTTGATCGTTCGCACGGGGGGCGACAGCTCTGGGCGCTCGAGCCGTTGCTTGTTGAACTGAAAATTCGCGCTGCTCGAGAGCAGCACGCCACCACCCGGCCGGCGCCAGTGTCCGGTGACGGCCGGCAAGCAGGCGATGGTACGCACCGCCATCCCGCCGCCGGCATGACGCTGGAGTCCGTAGTTCACGCGAATAAACGCAGCCTTCGCGCGTCCATACTCCCGCGCGAGCGCTACAATTCGCTCCTCGGCGAGCCCCGTGATCTGTGCAACGCGCGCCGGTGGATACTCGCGCACGCGCTCGCGGAGCGCATCACCGCCGAGGGTGGATGTAATCGTCGTCTTGAAGGCCGTCGGCGAAGAGCACATGCATCATGCCCAGCGCGAGTGCGGCATCGGTGCCAGGGCGAATTGCAATCCATTCGTCGCATTGGTCCGCGGTGCGCGTGCGGATTGGGTCAATGCAGAGCACGCGCGCGCCCTTTGCGCGCGCCTGAAGCACAAACGGCCAGAGGTGCGGGTTCGACGTGAGCGTGTTCGTTCCCCAGAGCAGAATCAGATCGCTCTCACTCACCCCTTCGGAGTCTGCGCCGAGGTTGGCGCCGACCGTCATTTGCATGCCCGTCGCGCCGGCTGTCGCGCAGATGGTGCGATCGAGCTTGGACGCGCCGATCACGTGGAAGAAGCGTCGGTCCATGGACTGTGACTGCACGTAGCCCATGGTCCCCGCGTACGAGTAGGGGAGGATGGATTGTGGTCCGTGCGCACTCGTGCGAATCGCGTTGAGCTTCGCGGCAATGTCGGTGAGCGCCTCGTCCCAGCTGGCGGGCGCGAACTGTCCGCTGCCTTTCGGGCCCACGCGCTTCAGTGGCGTGGTGAGACGATCCTTGTGGTAGGTGCGTTCCAGGTAGCGATTCACCTTCGCGCACAGAAATCCACTGGTGACTGGATGATCCGGATCGCCCTGGATGCGCGTGGCGCGTCCGTTCTCGACTGTCACGAGCATGGCGCAGGTATCTGGGCAGTCGTGCGGACAGGCCCCGCGCACCGTGAGCGGCGTCGAGTCGAGGGTCGGCAGGGGATTGGCCATCTTGGAACCTCGCCGGGGCTGTGGTGGACTTAGCAAATGTAACCGTGGGCAGGGCGCGGGTGCTCCGATATGATCCCCGATGTCGGATCACTGCTTGTATATGGATATAAGTGCTTTTCTTTCAACAACTTGAACGGCGGTGTTCGAATTCTTTGCATGAATGTCGATACGCCGCATCGCATTCCCTGTGTCGTTATTCTGCATGCGAAACAGGGCGAACGTCTTGCTGCTACGACACTTGGGTGTCAGCGGACACTTGACCACTATGACAAGTTAGTGTAGATTGCGTTGCTGTCGGAGGACTGCGTATTTGGCGCAGTCTCGACTGTGCCAACCAGTACTCGTAAGGAGATCCACATGAAGAAGATCGCTCTTGTTGCCTCGGTGCTCGCCATCACGGCGTGCGGCGAAGCGAAGAAGGAAGAGGCCCCGAAGGCCCCGGAAGCCGCCGTTGTTGCCCCGGCTGTTGACACCACCAAGAAGGACACGACCGCTATGGCCGCCCCGGCCGCCGCTCCTGCGGCTGCTCCGGCCGCTGCCCCGGCCCCGAAGAAGCCGTAATCTCGGCTCTCTTCCTCAGACAGCAGAAGGGCGCGATCACCTCGGTGGTCGCGCCCTTCGCCGTTCTGCTATCAGATTACAGCACCACCAAATCATCAGGAGTTTCCATGCGTCGCCCGCTGACTTATCGCTTGCTGCTGCTTCTCCTCACCTGCGCATTCCCTGCGACCGTCGTGCTCGCGCAGGACCCGACGGGCGGACGGCAGGGAGCACCCGCCGGCGGCCGAGGGCAGGGTGGTGGTCAGGGCAGTGGTCGCGGCATGACGATTCCCGCCGGTGAGAGCTGCCCGCCAGGCATGGCCGAGATTCGCCCGAGAAGCTGCATGGCCCCGCAGTTCCCCGCGCCAAGCATCGTGGACTATCGCCCGCATTCGACGCTCGTCACGCCTGTGCACATGGTGAAGAGCGCCAAGTACCCGGCGATCGATTATCACGGGCATCCTCAGGGACTGCTCAACTCGCCGGAGTCCGTGGCGGGGTTGGTCGCGCAGCTCGACACGCTGAACGTCCGCATGATGGTTGCCGCCGACAACATGTCGGGCGACCGCATTGTGCGCGCGATGGCCGCGGTGAACGCGAATCCCAAATCCAAGGACCGCATCCGGGTCCTCGCAGGAATCGACTTCCGAAACGTCGGCCCAGGCTGGAGCGAGAAAGCCGTCGCGCAACTCGAGGCAGATGTCCAGGCCGGCGCCGTCGGCGTTGGCGAAATCGCCAAGAGCCTCGGTCTCACCATCAAGAAGGCGGACGGCACGCGCCTGAAGATCGATGACCCCGAGCTCGATCCCGTGTGGGATGCCTGCGCACGTCTGGGGATCCCGGTGTTCATTCACACCGCCGATCCGCAGGAGTTCTTTGAAGTCATGGACCTGAACAACGAACGCTGGCTTGAGATCGCGCTCTTTGGAGATCGGCGCTATCCGAGTGATCGCTTTCCGAAGTTCGAAGAACTAATGACGGAGCGCGATAACCTGTTCCGCAAGCACTCCAAGACGACGTTCGTCGCCGCACACCTCGGCTGGCACGCCAACAATCTGGCGCGACTTGGCAAGATGTTTGACGCCATGCCGAATCTGTACGCGGAGGTCGGTGCGGTGCTCTATGACATCGGGCGCCAACCACGCGGCGCGCACGATTTCTTCTTGAAGTACCAAGATCGGATCCTGTTCGGCAAGGATGCCTACTATCCCGAGGAGTATCCGTACTATTGGCGTGTGTTTGAGACCGCCGACGAGTACTTCGACTACTACAGGGGTTACCACGCCTTCTGGAAGCTCTACGGTGTCGATCTCCCAGACGCGGTCCTCAAAAAGCTCTATTTCCAGAATGCGCTGCGGATCACCAAGGCGCTGCCGCAGGCGGGCTGGCCAAAGTGAGACGTCGCCATCTGCTGCAGGCCTAGCCCGTTCAACGACAACCAGCGCCGAGCCAGCGCTGGTCGAAGAGGGCAAGCGTGATGGTTGTGTAGTCTCCGCCTTCGTAGAGGAGCGCGAAGCGTCCGTCGCCGAAGGGCGTGAGGGTGGAGTAGGCGGATGGTCCCGCCTCGACGGTGCGGTGGACGGGCCAGGTGCGTCCGTCGTCGCAGGAGAGCTTTACCGTGAGATTCACGCGTGCGTTGGTGCTCTCGGTGTTGCTAAAGAGCAACCAGTGCGCACGCGTATCTTGCGACGAAGCCTCGGGGGCGAACCGGATGATCGATCCATTGTTCCCCGGGTCGGGGAGCAGCGGTTCGTCACGCGGGGCTGACCAGGTCTCACCGCCATCGTGAGAGAGTGCGGTGCGTCGCATAGGTTTGGCGCGGATGTTCAGCATGAGAGCGCCGTCGGCGAGTTCGACGACTTTATTTTCGTCGCTGCCAGGGCCAACCAGCTGTCCCATCTGCCACCGCTCGCCGTGGTCGTCGCTGAAGGCACTCGCCGCCCAATTGGCGCCTTTATAGCGTATTGCATACTGCTGAATCAGCCGCCCAGTATGCGCTCCACGACGCAGCTGGATTCCCTCGCCCGATGAGGCGAAAAGCCCGCCCCACGCGCTGTCCTTTATTTGCGCGGTAATCCGGCGGTGGCGCCAGGAGAGGCCGTCGTCGTCGGAGTAGCTGTAGTCCGCGTGTAAAACATCGGGATCAGTGTCACCAACGCCAGCGTGTGCGCCGAAGAACCCTTGTTGCGCGCCAGCGGCGTAAAAGAGAAAAATGCGACCTGTGACGCGATCCACAACGAAGCTCGGATCGCCGAAACCGAGTGGCGCGGTATCACTGCGCACGGTGATGGCAGGAGAAAAACTCCGGCCACCGTCCGAGCTGCGGCGCAGCATCACGGCGATATGCGACGGAAGGTCATTGCCGGTGGGTCGCGCATCGTAGGACGCGAGCACGCTGCCAGCTTTTGTCACCGTAAGTGCGGGGATCCGATACACGGGCGCGCCCTCGCCGCTGCGCGCGAGCACGAGCTGTGTGAACGGTACCTCGGGCGCGATGTTGCTCGATCGTGCGCCGCTGCCACGGACACAGCCAATCGCCACAAGCAGTGCAGCCCACAGCGCCAGCGACGCTCTGCGACGTGCGCCAAGGACTGGCAACCTGGCGAGCAGCGTGGCGAGCGTACGCACGATCAGGACGGCGGCTCCGCGTCGACGGTGATCGGCGTCTGCGTGCCCCTCTCGGAAACCGCCACCAGCCCCTCGCCGTGTGCGATGCGCACCATGGCGATGGCCACATGCCCCGCACGCGGAGAGGATGCCACGCTGCGGACGTCGCCGACGACGTCACCAGTCGCGTTCAGAATCGACGCTCCGGTGGTAAGTGGCGACGCAGCACGGATGACGCGCAGCAGCTTGTTGACATGGCCGCGAAAATGCAGGCGCGCGACCGTCTCTTGCCCGGTGTAGCACCCCTTGGTGTACGAGATACCTCCAAGCGCATCGAGGCCCGCCTCGTGCGCGAGTGTCTCCTCGGTCATGTCGATCCCCCAGCGGGGAATCCCCGCTTCGACACGTGCAATCTCAAACGCGGTGCGCCCAACCGGGCGAACGCCGTAGCGCTCAAATGCGGCCCACAGCGCCGACGCCTGTTCCACCGGCACACAACAGTCGAATCCCATGCCGTCGATTGCCACAGCGCGCAGGAGAAGCACTGGCGTATCGTTGAACTGCGCGACGAGATGGTGGTGCGGCGCGAGCGCAATGAGCGCCTGCGTGTCACACGAGAGGACGGCGGCGACGGCCGCCGCACTGTCGGGGCCGTACACGCCAACGCAGCGGAGCACCGCCGACACGTCCGTGTACTTGGCAAGCCGCGGATTCCCATACCGACGGATCATTGCGGCGAACGCGGGTCCACAGTCTTCGCCGCAGTCCACCAGCACGTCATCGGTACGAGCCAAGATGCGCAGGTCGGCGATGACCTTGCCTTTCGCCGTGAGCGCCCCAGCGAACTGTCCCTCTCCCGAGCGCAGGGACAGCACGTCGTTCGTCACGAGTCCGGTGAGTGTCGCGGCCGGCTGTCCCCCGGTGAAGAGCATGCGTAAGCGGTTGCTACGGTCTATCAGGCCAGCCGTATCGCGCAACGCGTGATATTCGGCGCGTACGTCGCCAAAATCATCCTGTGACGCAAAGCCAGGGGCAAGTGCAGTGGGCGTCATCATTCGGAATGGGCCTCCAAGGCTAACAATTCGGACACCGTCAGGAGGTCCAGCGTAGGAATCCAGCCGTCGGCGCGAAAGGCAATCGGTGCAGCAATCGCACCAGCGGCAAATACCCGAACGCCGGGCCCCTTTGCCGCATCAATGCCGGCACCAGTCCCGCACAGCGCGATTATCACGGCGGCATCGCCCTCACTGGCCGACACACGGGCGACGAGCCGACGCCGAACACCCTGCCACCGTTCGGCGAGTGTGGCGCGCGGCCCTCCATCGTCTTCGCATCCAATGTGACTGAACTGATCCCTGAGGCCAGCGAGTTCCACCGCGTGCATTGTTTCCGTGCGTGAAGTCGCGGCGACGAGTCCGATCGTGGCCCGGGACGCGGCGTGCCGAACGAACTCAGCGGCGCCAGGCATCAGCGTGATCCCGCGCGACGCTGCAGCCATCTGCGCAGCCGTGGTGCGCATCGTCGCGAGATCGAGCCCCGTCTCGTCGAGTTCCAAGGGGGTGCCGCGTGCTGCCTCGCGTACCGCGTCACTGACCGCCAAGCCGGCAAAACGACCATCGTAGTCTTCGTCATCGATGGTGATCCCATCGGCACTGAGCGCGTCGCGGAGTGGGGCGAAGCGTGCTGCTCGCGTATTGACGAGCAGGTCGTGAAACTCAAAAAGGAATACCGGCCGAGTCACGACGACCCACCGAGACGGGCGCGCCGTCCGTACGATGCGTCGAGGAGTTCGATTGGGTGGCGGGCTACGGTCTTGCTTCCTGTGCGAGCGAGCCCCGCGCCAATCTGCATCATGCAGCCGGGGTTCCCAGTCGCGACGATCTGTGCATTCGTTGCGGCAATGTTGGCCAGCTTGGGCGCGAGCACTCGGTCGGAGACGTCGGGCTCAATCAAATTATAGATGCCGGCGCTGCCGCAGCATTGCTCGCAATCATTGAGCGGCACGAGGTTGAGTCCCTCGATTGCGCCGAGCACGGCGAGGGGGGGATTCACGACGCGCTGCCCGTGCATCAAGTGGCAGGGGGCGTCGTAGGTGACACGCTTCCCGATGGCTGCGCCTGGAACTGGGCCTGCAACGGCGAGTAACTCGCTTACGTCGCGCACTTTCGCCGAAAACGCAACCGCGCGATCGTGCCATGCCCCGTCGTCGTGGAGCAAGTGCCCGTATTCCTTGAGCATCGAGCCGCAGCCCGCGGAGTTGACGGCGACGAACTCCGCACCGCTTCGCTCGAAGGCGGCGATGTTGGTGCGCGCCAGGTCACGGGCCGTGGCGGCATCACCGGTGTGCGCATGGAGCGCGCCGCAGCACCGCTGGCCGGTCGCGTGCGTGAGTCGATATCCATTCTCGCTGAGCGTCCGTTCGGTGGCGCGATTCACATCGCTGAACAGTCCTTCCATGACGCAGCCGTCGAGTGTGGCCACTGTCCCCAGTGCGCCGCTCGCGCGCGGCGTCCACGGCTGGTTGTGCACGCCGCGTCGGGTGGAATGGAGCATGGCCATGCCGAAGCCGGAGCTGCCCGGGAGTTTCGACAGGACCTTTGCGATTCCCGTGGCACGGAGAACGCGGGCGCCAGTCATCGCCACGAGGAGCGCCCAATGCCGCGCAAAAGTCCAGAGAATCGCGCGGGCGACAAAAGGGAGCGGTCGCTCCGGAGACAAGCGTTCGCGGGTCGCCTCGAGCAACTGTCCGTAGGGCACGCCCGACGGACACGCCGTCTCGCAGGCTCGGCAACCAAGACACCGGTCCAGATGTTCAAGCGCCGCTGTGTCGGTGGTGCTGATCGAACCGTCAGCGATTGCCTTCATCAGTACAATGCGACCACGCGGCGAATCGTTCTCGTCGTCGAGGGCGAGATAGGTCGGACACGCTTGTAGGCAGAAGCCACAATGCACGCAGAGCTCCGAACCGGGGAGCAACCGCTTGGCCGCTTCGCTTGCCGACGCGCTCATGATGTGACCTCGCCGAGGACGTTCGGATTCAAGATTCCGTGCGGGTCGAACTTCCGCTTCACTCGAGCGGCGAGCGGCGTAGCATACGCATCGGTGAAATGCCGGCGGTACGGGTCGCGTTCACGGTAGTGCGCCCACAGCTCAGGAGCGTGCGCTTCAACGGTTCCGAGCTCCCCAAGCCGCCGAACAGACTCCGCCACGAACGCTGCGTTGCCTCCAACGCGCACGAGCAGTCGCGCCTCACCCAGCCCAAGCGTCATCGCGTGCGCGGCGCCGATGCACTCGCACGCGAGCGGGACATACGGTCCGCGCCGGAACGCGTCGATGCGCGCCAGTACCGCGGGGTCCTCAACATCGCACTGCACCACGAGGGTGCTGTCGACCGCGGGAAGCGCGCGCAATCGCATGCTAATCTCGGTGATAACGCCGAGCGTTCCCCAGGATCCTACCATCAGGCGGGTGAGATCAAAGCCGGCGACGTTCTTCACCACACGTCCACCACCACGCGCGATGGCGCCGGTGCCGTCCACGAACTCCACCCCGATCGCGATATCACGAGGCGCACCAAGGGCAGCGCGGAAGGGGCCAGTCGTTGCGGTCGCAAACGTTGCACCGAGTGTCCCGTCGTCTGTTCCCCACGGCAGCAGTGGACACCACTGCCCATTGGCGCGAGTGGCGGCCTCAATCTCGACGAGCGTCGTTCCTGCACGCGCCGTGAGCGTCAGATCACCCGGGACGTATTCGACGATCCCGGACATCTTCGCCATTGAGAGCGGCGTCGCCGCCGCGGACGCACGAGCGAGCGCGAGTGACCAGCTCCCAACTCCACGAACCGCAAGCGAGCGGTGCGCGGCCACGCTCTCGCGCACGATTGACGCGAGCTCGTCGGTGGTCGATGGTGTGAGAACGGTGCTCATGACCCGAACCCCGGCGCCGAGATCCATTCGCGGCAGGCGTGCGAGGGCACGACCTTGCCCGGATTCGCGCGACGCAGTGGATCGAACGCGTCGCGGAGGCGGCACATCGCGTCGAGCGAGTCGCCAGGGAAGAGCTTCTCCATGTACGGCAATTTGTCGAACCCCACGCCGTGCTCACCGCTAATCGTTCCGCCTTCGGCGATGCACAACTCCATGATCTCTTTCATCGCCGAGTGGACGCGCGCGTTCTCGTCTGGATCGTCGGCGTTGTACGGGACATTGGGGTGCAAATTGCCGTCGCCGGCGTGGAAGACGTTGCACACATGCACCCCGTGGCGCGTGCCGATTTCGGCAATGCGCGCGAGAATCGGCGCGAGTCGTGTGCGTGGTACCACGGCGTCCTGCACGGCGAGGTGCGAGGCTACACGGCCCATGGCGCCAAAGGCTTTCTTGCGTCCCTGCCAAAGTCGGGCGCGGTCGGTTGCATCGCGCGCGGTACGAACGTCGCGCGCGCCGCACTCGCGGCAGAGTGCCGCAATCGCCGCGGCATCGTCGTCGAGGCCGCATTCCGGGCCATCGACCTCCACTAACAGCACCGCGGCACAGTCGGTGGGATAGCCGGCGGCATACACGGAGGCTTCGACTGCCGCGATCGTCGCCTGGTCCATCAACTCAAGCGCTGCTGGTAGGATCCCCGCCGCGATGATCGCGCTGGTGGCACGCGCGGCATCGTCCATGCTCGAGAAGTCCGCGAGCATGGTGCGGATCCCCTCGGGATTCGGGGTGAGACGCACCGTGACGTCGAGCGCAACGCCAAAGCACCCTTCGCTCCCAACGAAGGCGCCCATCAGGTCGAGCGCTGCCTCGTGATCTGCGGGGACGGCGAGTTTCACGATCTCGCCGTCGGGGAGCACGACCGTTGCCGCCTGTACGTGATTGAGCGTCACGCCGTACTTCAGGCAGTGCGGCCCCCCAGCGTTCTCGGCCACATTACCGCCAATCGTGCAGGCGGTCTGGCTCGAGGGGTCGGGGGCGTAGTGCAGCCCGAACGGAGTGGCCGCTTTCGTGAGATTGGCGTTCACCACGCCAGGCTCCACCACGGCGAGCCGCGCGATGGGATCCACCGAAATGATTTTCTTAAGTCGATGCAGGCCGAGGAGCACCACATCATCGGCGAGTGCGCCTCCTGAGAGGCCGGTGCCAGCGCCACGTGCCACCCATTGGAGCCCAGCGGCGTAGAGCGCTCGAACCACCGCGACGACCTCGTCAGCCGTTCCCGGGAGCACCACCAGCGATGGGCGCTTGTGATAGCCTGGGAGGGCGTCGTTCTCGTACACCAGCAGCTCGCTGCTGCGGGTGAGAACATGGCGGTCGCCGACGATTCGGCGGAGGGTTTCCACGGACACCCTCATAAGATGCGCGAAGGGCCGAGCCAATCAAAGGCTCGGCCCTTCGTGATCCGTCGATGGGCCCTCTCGGGAGGTCCAACGGCGGGGAAACTTTAGGTCAGGTGGGCGACCAGAAGCCCATCAGCGAGCGTCCTTCCGGCGAGGAGCGCAACTTCTCAAAGGCGCGTTCGCGAATTTGGCGGATGCGTTCGCGGGTCACGCCCAAGAGTGCGCCGATTTTTTCCAACGTCATGGCTTCGGCGCCTTCGTCGAGGCCGTAGTAGAGCTGGAGAATCTTGCGCTCACGCGGGGTGAGATAGTGCTGGAAGACGCGGTCAATCGTCTCGCGCATGAGCTTGAAGTCGGTGACTTCCTCAATCTCGAGGCCATCCTGTCCGGCAAAGCGTTCGCCGAGGGTGCTGGCTTCGCGGTCACTGCGGTCGACCGGCGCGTCAAGCGAAATTTCGGTGGCGGACATCTGCTTGGCGGCGCGGACCTGCGCTGGGGTCTCGTCGAGCAGGCGACCCAGTTCGTGATCGGTTGGGTCACGCTTGAGCACCTGCGCCAGCACCGTTTCGGCGCGCGATAGGCGGATGAGCTGTGAGTTCTGATTGAGCGGGATGCGCACAGAGCGCGTCTGTTCGGCGAGCGCCTTTAGCACGGCCTGGCGCACCCACCACACGGCGTAGGAGATGAACTTTACGCCCTGCTCGGGGTCGAACTTACGGACCGCTTTAAGGAGCCCTTCGTTGCCGATGGCGACGAGTTCGGACAGGTCGAGTCCGTGTCCTTGGTACTTCTTGACGTACGAGATGACGAATCGGAGGTTCGCCGTCACCAATCGCTCGGCCGCGGCCTCGTCACCCTTCTGGGCGAGGCGGGCGAGGCGGCGCTCTTCTTGCACATCCTTGATGAGCGGGAGCTTTTGGATGTCCAAGAGGTACTGATCGAACGCCGACGATGCGGACGAACGGAAGAACCCCTTCGATTTCGGCTGAGTCACATGCTGCATACACACCCCGGTACGGCGTTGGGTCGTGAACACCCGATCCATCGCTGGATTGGGTCGCGGGCAGGCCTTCGTCGTGCCGTTCTGGACTCGTACGTGCCAAATACTCTGACGGGGCAGGATATGTAGAGGGGCAGCCAGCGGTCAACACCCGCAAACAGTCCTAACTCGGTCTAGAGGGGTATAAAGGCCCCTAAGCTGTTGTAGGGTATGCTATTACGAAATAGTCACAAATCTGCGAGCCCAGCCCCGGCGGACGATCTATTGCGCCATCTTGCGCAATGCGTCCAACACAACGGCGTCCGGCACGGGGGTTCCCCAGCCTCGTTCGCCGCCCACCATCGCGCCGATCCGCGACGGAAGGGCGTACTCAACCGCGCCATCGCGTGCCTTCTTGTCCGTGCGTGTGGCGTCGAGCACGGCGCGCGCGTCCAGGTCGTTCGGCACTCCAACGGGAAGCCCGACCTCGCGTAGCACATGACGAATCTGCGCCACGACGGATGCGTCGGCGAAGCCGAGTGCCGCGGCAATCTGTGCTTCGACCACCATGCCGATCGCCACGCACTCTCCGTGAAGCAGCGTGTAGCCGCTGAGCAGTTCCACGGCGTGGCCGATGGTGTGCCCAAAGTTCAAGATCTTCCGCAGGCCGGATTCCTTCTCGTCGGCCGCGACGACGCGTGCTTTGATCTCGATATTCCGGCGCACGAGCTCCGTGCCGAGCAGATCGTCTGGCCCCCCGACGCGCACAATCTGCGCCGCGTTGGCCCCAATGAATGCGAAGTTCTCCTCGCTGGCGACCACCCCGTGTTTCACGGCTTCGGCGAGTCCGTTGCGCAGCTGCTCCACGGGGAGCGTCGAGAAGGTGCGCGGATCTGCGATCACGAGCGTTGGGTGATGAAATGCCCCGACCAGATTCTTCCCGGCGCGCGTGTCGACGCCCGTTTTCCCTCCAACGGCGGCGTCGATCATGGCGAGCAGCGTGGTGGGAATCTGCACCACCGGGATCCCGCGCATGTAGGTCGCGGCTACAAACCCTGCCATGTCGCCGACGACACCACCGCCGAGGGCGAGGACCGCCGAGTCGCGTCCGTAGCCGGCGTCAAGCATGACGTCGGTGAAGCGCGACCAGCTCTTTCGCGTCTTATGCGCTTCGCCGGCCGGCATTGTGAGAATGGCGTGTGCGTCGACGCCGCAGCTCGCGGCCACGCGCGCCGCGTAGAGCGGCGCCACGGTGTCGTCGCTCAGGATCACGAGGCGGCGTGCACCGAGTGCCTGACGAACCAGGGGCCCGACGTCGTCGAGTAGCGCGGCGCCAATGTAGATGCGCGATCCGTGCAGCTCGAACGCGGGCTCTCGGCTCGGCGTACCGGCGGTCACGAGCGCGGCCTGAGGTGCTCCGCTACCACATGACCTCGCCCGCACCGGCACGCTTGTTGGCAACGCGCGCCAACACGAAGAGCAGGTCGGAGAGACGATTGAGGTAGACGATGATGACCTGCGGGACGTCAGCCCCTGTGTTTTGCAAGCTGATGATGGCGCGCTCTGCGCGACGGCACACCGTGCGCGCGACATGGAGCGCCGACGCTTTGGCCGTGCCGCCGGGGAGAATGAACGCCTTGAGCGGGTCGAGTTCATCCTCGGCGTCGTCGATTGCCTGCTCGAGCTGGGCAATACGCTTGTCGGAGATGCGCGCTTTCTCGAGTTGTTCCTTGTGTTTCTCGCGATTTGGCGTGGCGAGCAGCGCCCCGATAGCAAAGAGGTCCCGCTGGACCGGGGCGAGCACTTCGTCGATGCGCGGCATCATGTCGGTGGAGCGCGCCATGCCGATGATGGCGTTGAGCTCGTCAACGTCGCCGTAGGCGGAAACGCGCGCGTCGTCCTTGAGGACGCGCTCACCGCCGTAGAGTCCCGTGCGACCATCGTCGCCGGTCTTTGTATAGATCTTGAGGGCCATAATGAAATCTAACTAAACCTGAACTGACCGGTTGATTCGCCGTCGGCGGACGGCGACTATTAACAGATGCGACATGACATCCGAGACATCACCATCATTGGCGCCGGACCCACTGGTCTGTTTGCCCAGTTCTACGCCGGGATGCGCGGCGCCACGTCACAGATCCTCGACGCGCTCTCAGAGCCCGGCGGTCAGTTAGCCGCGCTCTACCCAGAGAAATACATCTTTGATGTCGCGGGGTTCCCAAAGGTCTTGGCAAAGGATTTGGTCAAGGCCTTAATGGCGCAACAGGCACAGTTCAACGCCCCCGTGCACTGTAATCAACGCGTGATCGCACTCCGCGAGGAGGACGGGCACTTCGTGCTGGTCACCGATACGGATGAGTTTCCGACACGCGCCGTCGTCCTCGCCGCGGGCATCGGCGCATTCACGCCGCGGCGTCTGCCGCAGGCGTGCGCCGAGCCGTGGTACGGCACGGGGATCGACGATCGCGTCGGGAGTCTCTCGGTGTACGAGGGGAAGCATGTGGTCATCATTGGCGGCGGCGACTCGGCGTTCGACTGGGCGCATCAGTTGTGCGGCGTTGCCGCGAGCGTGGCGCTTGTGCACCGGAGCGACCGATTCCGCGCGCATGCGGCGACGGTCGCCCAGGTGCAGGCGGCGTGCGAGACGGGGACCACCGCGATGCACACGTTCCACGAACTGGCTGACGTGATCGCCGAGGACGGGCGGATCGTGGCACTCGAGCTCAAGGACATCAAGGCCAAGACCACCAAGCGCATCCCCGCCGATGTCGTGCTCCCGATGCTGGGCTTTGTGAGTGACATGGGCCCCTTGCTGGAGTGGGGGCTGAATCTGGCGAAGGATGAGATCGTGGTGAACTCCGAGATGGAGACGGGGCGCGCGGGGATCTATGCGTGCGGCGACGTCACGATCTATCCTGGAAAGCTCAAGCTCATTGCAACGGGGTTTGCCGAAGCCGCGACGGCGGTGAATCAGGCCGTGCACCACATCTATCCCGAGAAGAAGGTGAATCCCGGGCACTCATCCAATCTGGCGGTGTTCGGCCAGAAGGATGATTAGCACACCGCGCGCGTGCTGGGGGATTGCGGCGCTGCTCAGCATCGCCGCGCCGACGGCGTGGGCCCAGGGGGCCGTGTGCGGCCCTGGCAGCGTCGAGGTCGGTCGTCTCGCATTCGAAGGCAATCATTCGTTCCCCACGGCTGTCCTCGCCTCGGGCATTGTGACCGCTTCCAGCACCTGGGCCCGCCGGACATTCACGGTGTTTGGGACGCGTCGCTGTCTTGATCGGCAAGCGTTTCCGCTCGACGTCGCACGCGTGCTGAAGTGGTATCGGGTGCATGGCTATCGCGACGCCAGCGTGGACACGGTGGTGACGGCGATGGGACCGGATCGCGTCGCGGTGCTGTTCTTGGTCCGCGAAGGCGAGCCGGTGCGCGTGCGCGATTTTTTTGTCGACGGCCTCGATTCGGTCCCCAACAATCAAGCATTGCTCCGCAACCTGCCGCTGAGTCGAGGCGAGCCGTTCGACACGATCTCCATGTATGCCTCGCGCGACACAATTGTGCGGCGGCTTCGGAACAGCGGATATCCCGACGCAGAAGCGTTTGTGGGATACGACACGCACACGTTAGATCGGCGCGCAGACCTTTCGTTCCAGGTGGCCGTTGGTCCACGGGCGCGGATCGGTGCCGTTGAACTTCGGGTGACCCCACGACCCGGTGAGACGCGAGGAATCACGGACGAGGCAATTCGTCGCGTGGCGAATGTTGAGTCTGGCGCCCTTTATGTGGAACGTGATCTGGAGGCCGTCAAACGGGCGCTCTACCGGACCGAGGCGTTCAACTTCGTGCGTGTCACACCAGACAGCATGGTGAATCCGCGTGATTCGACCATCGGCGTGCGCCTCGAGCTCACCGAGGGCCAGATGCATGCGGTCCGCACCGGACTCGGTTGGGGGACGCTCGACTGTTTCCGGGCAAACGCCGACCTTACCAAGTTCAACCTGTTCAACGGGGCCACGCGTCTCGATATTCGCACGCGGGTCTCCAAGCTTGGCGTCGGCAAGCCCGTGACCGGACTCGAGAATCTCTGCCCGCAGGCCAAGAGCGACGTGTACAGTGGCGACCTCAACTACACGATCAATGCGACGGTGAGCGCGCTCGCCGGGTGGCACGAATTTCTCCCATCGGTCTCCGTGTTCAGCGAGCGGCGAAGCGAATACAACGCGTATCTGCGCACGACCCCCGTAGGCGGCAATCTGAACTTCACGCGCGCGCTTGGTCGGTTGTCACAGTCGCTGTCATACACGGTGGAGTATGGTCGCACGCAGGCGCAGCCCGCGCTGCTCTGCGCGGTCTTCAATGCCTGCACGCAGGCTGATCAAGCATCATTCAATAATTTCAGGCGACTGGGCGTGGCAAGTGTCTCGCTCTCGCGGGAAAGCGGGGACAACCCGGAGAACCCCTCACGCGGTACGGCACTGCGGTTGGAGCTACGCTCCGCTGCGCGTCTCACCGGCGCCGAGGATTCCCTGCGGTTCAACAAGTTCCTTGCGGACGGCGCGGTGTACTATCCGCTGACGCCGGACATCATCGTGGCCGCGCGGTTCCGCTTTGGCGCGGTCGTGGGTTCCTCCTTCTCCTTCTCTGACGCTGCGTTCAGTGTTCCGCCACAGGAACGCCTGTTCGGCGGTGGCCCGACAACCGTACGCGGATTCCGACAGAACGAACTGGGGCCTGCGGTCTACATCCCAAGCGCCTACGACACCGTGCGGGCCAATGGCACACGCGGCGGTAATCCGGCGAACGCGGCCGACACCGTGTATTTCCGCGCCCGCGCCGACTCCGTAAGTATTCGCACGGTCCCAACCGGCGGCAACGCATTGGTTGTCGCGAATCTCGAAGCGCGTATCCGAAGTCCGTTTTACCCAGACCTCATCCAGTGGACGGCCTTCGCCGATCTCGGACAAGTGTGGAATCGCGGGACGCCGGGGTCGACGCTTGCGTTCAAGTCGTTCGTGCTCACACCGGGCATCGGCGTGCGCGTTTCGACCTTGATCGGATTCATTCGTATGGACGTCGCGCACAATCCGTATCAGCGCGCGACCGGTGCGGCCTACTTCGATGCCCCCCTAGCACAGGGTGGCGCGCTCTTCTGTGTGAGTCCTGGCAACACGCTGCGTGTGACCGCGAATACGACCGGGCAACTCGCGCAGGCTGCGGGGAGTTGTCCGGCTGCATTTCAGCCGTCGCGTGAGTCGGCGTTCTTTCGCCAGCTGACACTCAATTTCTCCATCGGTCAAGCGTTCTAGGATGCAGCCTCGCCGCCAACTCGTCGTCCTCTACAGCGCACTGCTGATGTTCGTGATCGGCACGGGCGCGATTGGCGGACTCGTAGCGGCCACGCAAAGTGAAGGGGGGCGCGACTGGATTCGCCGGCAACTCGAACGGCAGTTGGTCACGGGGATGAACGGGCACGTGCATATCGGGCGCATGAGCGGTTCATTCCTCACCGACATCCAGCTCGATTCACTCAACATCACCGACCCAGAGGATTCGCTCTTTCTCGCAAGCGGTCCGGTGCGCCTGACCTACGACCCGCGCGATATCCTTGATGGTCGCATTATCGTCCGCTCGGCGGACATCCAGCATCCGAAAGTCATTTTCCGAGAGGAAAACGATCACCGCTGGAATTTCCGCAAGGTGTTTCCTCCGGAAGCTGAGGGGCCGCCTCGCCCGCGCGGGCCACGCACGGCGTTCGGATCGTTGGTGCTATTCAACAACGTGCGCGTGCATGGACTCCACTTCCAGCTCACCTTGCCGTGGGAACCGGACGACTCCCTGAAAGGTGCGCGCCGCGACAGCGCAGCCGCCTACAACGTTGGTGAGGAGCAGCTAGAAATTCGCCGCGTGACCACGAAGGGCGTGCCCGGGTTCCAGCGGACCTGGCGCTGGACCGACGCGAACGCCACGCTGAATCGCATCCGGTTCCGGCATCCCGACAGCACCGGCCGACAGTTCGACATTGCCCGACTCGATGTGGTAGAGAAAATCCCGCCCTTCGACTTCCGCAATATGAAGGGCGGCTTGTATTGGCTAGGCGACACCATCTGGTTGAACCTCCCGCACTTCGAACTCCCCAACTCGGTGGCGCGCGCCACAGGCACGATCCGGTGGGGGACAGGCCCAGTGCGGTACGACATCAAGATCCACAGTGATTCCACCGCGATGCGTGACATCGCGTGGATCTACAAAACCTTGCCGCGCACGGGTGGCGGCACGATGGACCTGCACATCAAGAATGAGCCGAAGGACCCACGGGTGATGGACTACGCGATCACCAACATGGACCTGCGCAGTAACGGTTCGCGGTTGCGTGGCAATATGACGTACGGCGTCGGCGGCCCCGTGCTGATTCTCAAAGATGTGAACCTGGAGCTTCTCCCCGCCAACTTCGCGTTACTGGAGACACTGAACGGTCAGCCGTTCCCGTATCCCTGGCGAGGGGACATCTCAGGAACGGTGCGCGCGCGCGGCGGTCCGGTGAATCATTTTGTCGTCGATCGCGCGCGCCTCACCTTCCGCGATGCCAACGTCCCGGGCGCGGTCATGCGGGGGGTCGGTCGCGGCGAGCTCGACATCTTGCATCCGGGTGATCTCAAGTTCCATGCCTTCAAAGTGGAAGTCGCGGAATTCGATCTGCGCACGGCACAGTTCGTGAACCCTGACTTTCCATCGCTTCGTGGGGTCGTTGCTGGTTCAGCGACCCTCGATTCGATTTGGACCGACCTGCGATTCCGCGACGGCGATCTCACGCATCGTGACGGTGACGATGCGGCCGTCTCACGATTCAAGGGAAGCGGCCGCATCACGATGGCGCAGAATATCATCTTCGATGTGTCGGCGGCGGCGCTCCCTTTCGCCGTAACGACCGTCGCGAAATCATATCCGAGCATTCCGTTCCGCGGCGACTTT
>JAPLKT010000010.1 GCA_026387895.1 Gemmatimonadota bacterium
CACGCGCCCACACGCGCCCTGGCCATCGCGACCAGACAAGCCCGGTCGCTGGTCCTAGGCGTCGCACTCCTCCTGGGCACCAGCGCCCCGCTGACTGCGCAGGCCTCGAGTACGTCCAAGACGTCGGCCAAGTCAACACAGACTACCAAGTCCAAGGCTGGAACGAAGTCCAAGAAGGGGTCGAGCAAGAAAAAGAAGAAGAGCGAAAAGGAAGTCGCCGCCCCGGTCCCCACCCATCGGTATACGGCAGACACGATCACCGTTGGCTCCGCCACAGCAGCGCGAAATACGCGCGTCCTTGGAACGCTCAACGCGACATCCTCAAACGGAGCCACACGGGCGATTCCACTCGCCGTTATTCACGGCGCCAAAGCCGGCCCGATTGTGGCGTACCTCTCGCAGGCACCCGACTCCGCATTCAGCACCGTAGCTGGCCTCAACAAACTCATCAACTTGATCGACCCCGCGAAAGTCAGTGGGTCGATTGTTATCGTCCCCTGGTTCGACGCCGATGCAGCCCCAGCAATCGTCGAACAGATCACGGCCCGCGCTGATATCATCGTTGCGTTCTCCGGCCAGCCGATCGACGACGACCTGCACCCGTACGGCTACTGGTCGCGCACCGGCATCACTGCCCAAGACAAAGCGGGCGGCGCACTCGCCATGGCATTTGGACTCGACGTCATCTCCATTCGCGATATCACCGTTGGCACAACGCCAAACCGTGACGATGTACTCGGTAGCGCGCTCGCCGGCGGAAAAAGTGTACTGCTCGTCGAAGGAGGCCGCGCCAACGCAGCCGCCGCGAGTGCCACGAACTCCGTCGTCGCCGGCTGCCTCAATGTGCTCGGCTCGATCGGCGTGATCACACGCGCCGTCGGCATGAACGGGAAAGTGTCGTGGATTGGCACCTCCCAGCAACTACACGCTGAGGTGAGCGGCGTATTCACGCCCGAGTTCGCGCGCGGCGTGAAAGTGCGAAAAGGGCAAAAGGTCGGAACGTTCGCGGACAGTTCGAGCGCCGCCGTGACCGACATACTCGCCCCACGAGATGGAATCATCACGTACATTCGCGGTACACCAACCGCCGCCAAGGACGCCGTGATTCTGACAGTCGCGACGAACTACGGCCCCGTTCCCCCTCCCTTCAGCAAGCCAAAGCCATGACGCACCCTTGGATGATCGCGGAATCAACCTGGCGAACCGTGGGGGCAACATCCTATGATCTGGCTGTGCTGCCGTGGGGTGCTACCGAGGCGCACAACTTCCACCTCCCCTACGCGACTGACAACTACCAGAGCGACGCCGTGGCTGCCGAATCGGCGCGGCTCGCGTGGGTCAGCGGTACGCGGGCCGCCGTGCTCCCGTGCATTCCCTTCGGCGTGAACACAGGGCAGCTGGATATTCCCTTCTGCATCAACCTGAATCCCTCGACGCAAGCGCTGATTCTCGCCGATGTCGTGCACGCCCTCGAAGGTCAGGGCATCACCAAACTCGTGATCCTCAACGGACACGGCGGCAACGACTTCCGGCAGATGATCCGCGAGGTGCAACCGCGCACAAACGTTTTCCTTTCCGCCATCAACTGGTACAAGGTGGTGGAGCCGCGTGATCACTTCGCGGACCTCGGCGATCACGCCGGAGAGCTCGAGACAAGCGTGATGCAGCACATCCAGCCGTCGCTCGTGCGCCCACTCGATGAAGCGGGCCCCGGTCTCGAGCACAAGAGTCGGCTACAGGGGATACGCGAGGGATGGGCGTGGGCGCCGCGTCAGTGGACCAAAGTCACGGCCGACACGGGGATAGGGACTCCGGCAGCCGCGACGTCGGAAAAAGGGCGCGTCTACTTTGATGCCGTGTGCGCACGGGTGTCGAGCTACTTCGTGGAACTAGCGGCCCTGGATCCTGCGGATCCCTACCTCTCCTGAGCCACTAGCCCGCGAGATCGGCGAGTTCGTATTCCTGCGTCTCGTCGATCTGTAGCCGCCGCACATCCTGCGCCAGCCGCCACCGCACGCGGAGCACCTGAAGCAGCGCCACCGCCGCAAGGCTGATCACATACGCCCACCACACGCCCTGTGGGCCAAGGCCGGCCCAAAAGGCGAGTGCGAACATCAGGGGAATGCCAAGTCCCCAGAACCCGCCAAGATGCAGGAGCATCGGCACGCGAGTGTCGCCGGTACCGCGCAGAATGCCCGCGGACACGCACTGGATCCCATCGAAAATTTGAAACGTGCCCGCAATCATAATCAGTGAGGCGGCCAGCGCTGCCGTCTCTGGGTCAGCGATGAACAATCGCGCCAATCCAGTCGGCATCAGAATAAACACCGCCGCCGCGAAGCACATAAAGCCGAGTCCGAGCACCACGGCCGCCACCGCGTCACGGCGCGCACCCGCGAGATCGCCACGGCCAATCGCCCGGCCAACCATCGCCGCCGCCGCGGCCGAAACGCCGAGGGGCACCATGAAGGTGATCGACGCGAGGTTCAGCGCGATTTCATGCGCGGCCAACGGCCCGGCGCCGAGCCATCCAATAATGATCGCGCCGAGCGAGAAGACCGCCATCTCCAGCCACATTTGAAATGCGACGGGCGCACCAATACTCACCATGCGCATCAAGGGCTTGAGCCGCGCCGCATCGGGACGCCATGGGCGGAGCTGCGGGCCGATCGCTTTCCAGCCCAGCGCGAGGATAATCGCGAACATCAGCCAGCGACTGAGCACCGTAGAGAGCGAGGATCCGAGCGCACCGAGCGCCGGCGCACCGAGGTGGCCGTAGATGAACACCCAGTTGAAGAACGCGTTCGCCACATTGGCCACGACAATCGCCACTACTACGGCGCGCACGGTCCCAATGGCTTGCAGCGTCACGCGCATCACCACAAACAGGTAGAACGGCAGCACGCCCAGCGCCGACCACCGTGCGAACTGTGAGGCAATAACCGACACCGCCGGCGATTGTTTGATGGCCGCAAAGAATAGCTCCCCTGGCATCAAGAGCAGCACCGTGGGAATCGTGAGCGCGAAGGCGAGCAATACGCCACGCTGCACACCGCGCGCGATCGCCTCATGATCTTCGGCGCCAACCGCCTGCGACACCACCGGGTCTAGCACGAGCAGGAGCCCAAGCCCCGGCATCGTCAGATTCACCCACAAGAGGTGGCCAAGTGCCACAGCAGCCACGGTCTCAGGCGACACCCGCCCGACCATCGCCGTATCGACCACCCCCATGAGCATGATTCCCACCTGCGCCAGCACAATTGGCACGGCGAGCCGCAACATCTCGCGCAGCTCGTCACGGGTCGGCACGAGCTCCGCGAAGTTCGTCATGTGGCGGGACTTACTCCCACTCGATTGTGGCCGGCGGCTTGGAACTCACGTCGTATACCACGCGGTTCACACCCTTCACCTCATTGATGATCCGCCCCGAAATGCGGGCGAGCACATCGTACGGGAACGGATACCAATCAGCCGTCATGCCGTCGGTGCTGGTCACGGCACGCAACGCAATCGCGTTCTCGTAGGTGCGACCATCGCCCATCACACCAACTGAACGCACAGGAAGGAAGACGGCGAATGCCTGCCAAATCTCGTTATACAAACCAGCCGAACGGATCTCTTCGAGGTAAATCGCATCGGCCGCGCGCAGGGTGTCGAGCTTTTGCTGGTCAACGGCGCCGAGCACGCGGATCGCGAGCCCAGGGCCGGGGAACGGATGCCGTCCGACCATCTCCTCGGGCAAGCCAAGCTCACGCCCGACGTTGCGCACTTCATCCTTGAACAACTCGCGCAGCGGCTCAATGAGCTTGAACTTCATGTCGGCCTTGAGTCCACCAACGTTGTGATGCGTCTTGATCGTCGCGCTCGGGCCGCCCTTGGCGCTCACACTCTCAATCACGTCGGGGTACAGCGTTCCCTGCACCAAGAATTCGGCATGCTCGCCCGCACGCGCGGTGGCTGCCTCAAACACGTCAATAAAGGCGTGACCAATAGCCTTCCGCTTCGCCTCGGGCTCGTCCACGCCGGCGAGTGCCGTGAGGAATCGCTCCTCAGCGCGCTCGGTCACCAGACGAATCCCAAGATGCTCACCCATCGTGCGCTCGACCTGCTCGCGCTCGTTGAGTCGCAGCAAGCCGTTGTCGACAAAGACACAGGTTAGCTGATCGCCGATCGCTTTATGTACCAGCGCCGCCGCGACACTCGAATCGACGCCGCCGCTCAGGCCACAGATCACCTTCTTGTCACCAACAAGTGCTCGAATCTTTGCCACCTCTAAATCGATAAACGATCCCGGGGTCCAATCCGGCGTCGCGTGGCAAACGTCAAACAAAAAGTTCTGGATAATCTCGGCGCCGCGCAAAGTATGCGCGACTTCCGAATGAAACTGAATCGCGTGGATAGGCTTCGTGGCGTGCCGGAAGCCGGCGACAATCCCGCCCGAACTCGCGGTCCGAACGTAGCCCGGCGGCGGCTCATCAACGTGGTCACCATGACTCATCCACACCTGCGTTTCCTCACCCACGGCGAATCCACGAAAAATCCCGTCGGCTTCGTCCACCGTCACCATGGCACGGCCGTATTCACGGCCACCACCGGCGGCCACCACGCCCCCTGCGGCATGTGTGATCCACTGGAGTCCGTAACAGACGCCGAGCAGTGGGGCGATGTCGAGAATCCCCGTGTCGAAGTTCGGGGCTCCTTCGTCGGTCACGGAGTTCGGGCCGCCACTCAGGATGATGCCGGTCGGCTTCCAGAGACGAATCCACTGGAGTGAACGGGTGGGCGGGTGAATCTCACTGTATACGCGCGCCTCGCGCACGCGGCGCGCGATCAGCTGCGTGAACTGGCTACCGCAATCGAGGATGAGGATCCGAGACGTCACGAGATCAGAATTGCCACTTGGGGTCGGACAGCTTGATGAACTCGACGTGCTTGCTGTCGAGATCGAGAACGGCGGCGGTCGGTGCGCCATGCAGCCAGCCACAGGCCTCACCGGGATTGATAATCATCGTGTCGCCACGGGTCTTCATGGACTGCTGATGTTCACTGCCGTGCACCACAAAGTGGTGCGCGCTGATCGAGCGCGACGTGGTATCACCAATATCGTGCACGAGTAAAATCTTGTGCGCCCCAATCGTGAGGCTGTGCGGCGACTCAAACAACTCGTGCCCCATGCCCTGCGCAGCGAACGCCTTGAGGCCTTGTTGATCCCCATCGTTGTGACCAAACACGCCGGCCAGTGCGATATTTGCGTCCTGAAACGGTTTGAGCGAAAACGGAGAGCAAAAGTCGCCGGCATGCAACACGAGCCCGACGCCGAGGTCGGTCATGCGGCGCACCAACTCGGCCACGGCAGGTACACGATCGTGCGTGTCGGACATCAGGCCGATCAGCATGAGGCATCGCTCCAGACAGGGTCGGACTGCTCGAGTCGAACGAGGTCGGCATACTGCTCACGTGCGGTGACAACAGCGTAGCGTGAACCGTCCACCAACACTTCGGCCGGCCGCGGACGAGCGTTGTAGGTGGACCCCATGACATAGCCGTACGCACCTGCCGTGTGGACCGCGATCAAATCACCAGGAGAAACATCGTCCATTTCGCGGTCGAGCGCGAGGAAGTCCCCGCTCTCGCAGACCGGGCCAACCACATCAAGCCGGGTCGTGGCTCCGCTCGGGCGTACCGCGTCAATCTGATGGTAGGCGTCGTAATGCGACGGCCGCAGCAGATCGTTCATCCCCGCGTCCACAATGGCGTAGTCCTTTCCACCACTGTGCTTGCGATACAACACGCGCGCGAGCAACACGCCGCTTGCTGCCACAAAAAACCGCCCAGGCTCCACGAGCAGTTCTGTCCCCGTCTCGCGAGCGAGCGCACCGACAATCGCCGCGTACCCCTCGAAATCAGGCTCTGGATCACCGCTTTGATAACTGACGGGCAATCCGCCGCCGACATCCACGTAGCGGAGTTGCGCACCGGCCTTGGTCACGCGGGCCGCAAGTTCAGCGATCCGTTCCGCGCCCATGCGCTACGGCCCCACCGTCGCCAACTGCGACCCGAGATGCATGTCGAGCGCGGCAAGTTCGATCCCGGGTAACCGTAGCGCCGCCTCCGCACAGTGCATGGCGTCGTCCCACGGAATCCCGAACTTATGTCCCTTAGCTCCTGTGGCGATGTACGCGTGCGGGGTCTTGACCAACACTTCCGGATTGATCCGAAGACCCACCGCGGCCATAGCGCCAAGCTCCTGCGCGATGCTCGAGAGTAACTCGAGCTCAGCCAGCGACTCCACGTTGATCAGCTTCACCCCCGCCAGCACCGCCTCACGAAGCTCGAGCGCGTTCTTGCCGACCCCACCGAACAAAATGTCGCGTGCCGCGAAGCCCGCCTGCTGCGCTCGAAACAACTCGCCACCACTCACCACATCCGCGCCGGCACCGAGTTGACGCAGCAGCGTCAACACCGCACGATTGCTATTGGCCTTCAACGTGAAATGCAGTTGATGTGGAATACCCGACAGCGCCGACGACAAACGTCGGTACCGCTCGCGG
>JAPLKT010000079.1 GCA_026387895.1 Gemmatimonadota bacterium
AGGATCCGAAGACCTTCACCATCATTGGCACGCGCGTGCATTCGGTGCAGGTCAAGGAGATCGTCACCGGAAAGCCGATGTACGGCATCGACGTGATGGTGCCGGGGATGTACCACGCGGTGTTCGAGAAGTGCCCGGTGTTCGGCGGCAAGGTGATCAGCGCCAACATCGCCGCCATCAAGAAGCTTCCGGGTATCAAGGACGCCTTCATCGTCGAGCCCCCGGCACCGCCGACCACTGGCCCGCAGGCGGGACAGATCGCGCTCGACGGGCTGCTCAGCGGCGTGGCAATCATCGCCGAGTCGTGGTGGGCCGCGAAGACCGCACGGAAGCAGCTCGAGATCAAGTGGGACGAAGGGACGACCGCTGCGCAGAGCAGCGCTGCCTTTGCCGCGGCCGCCGCGGAGCTCTCGACCAAGGCCCCGGCGCGCTCGGTGAGGAAGGACGGCGATCCGGATGCCGCCTTCGCCTCGGCCGCGACCAAGGTCGAAGCGCAGTACTACTACCCCTACATCACGCACGCGACGCTGGAGCCGCAGAACTGCACCGCGCAAATGAACAAGGACGGCAAGTGCGAGATCTGGGCCCCGACGCAGATGCCGGGACCGGGACGCACGCTCGTCTCGCGCACGCTGGGTATCCCGGAAACCGACATCATCATCCACCTCACCCGATTGGGCGGCGGCTTCGGCCGTCGTCTCAAGAACGACTACATGGTCGAGGCGGCGTGGATCGCGCGGCAGGCTGGCGTGCCGGTCAAGCTGCTCTGGACGCGCGAAGACGACATGGCGCACGGCCACTTCCGCCAGCAGGGCTGGCACAACTACAAGGGTGGACTCGACGCGAGCGGCAAGCTCGTCTCGTGGCGCGATCACTCGATCATGGACACGGTCAGCGCAACCGAGTTCCCGGCCCGCTTTGTGCCGAATCTCGAAATCGCCTTCTCGCCAATCACCAACGGCATCCCCACCGGCGCGCTCCGCGCTCCAGTGAGCAACGGTCAATCGTTCGTGCACCAGAGCTTCATTGACGAATGCGCGCACGCGGCCGGCAAGGATCCGCTCCAGTTCCGCATCGACCTCCTCTCGGGCCCGGCGATTCCACCCCCCGCGCAGGGATTCGCCTTCGACGCCGTGCGCGCGCGCGGCGTTGTGGAACTCGTGCGTGACAAGTCCGGCTGGGGCAAGAAGCCTCTCCCCAAAGGACGTGGCATGGGCGTGGCCTTCCACTTCAGTCATCGCGGCTACTTTGCCGCGGTGGTCGACGCCTCCGTCGGCGCCAAGGGCGTACTCACGATCCACAAGATCTACATCACTGGCGACATCGGCAGTCAGATCATCAACGCGAACGGCGCCGAGAAGCAGTGCCAGAGTGCCGCACTCGAAGCACTCTCGCACGCCCTCGGCCAGCAAATCACCATTAGCAACGGGCATGTCGTCCAGACCAACTTCGACGCCTACCCGCTGCTCCGTATCAATCAGGTGCCGCCGGTGGAATCGCATTTCCTCATCACCGACAACCCACCGACCGGACTCGGCGAACCGGCGCTCCCGCCAGTGATTCCCGCCCTGTGCAACGCGATCTTCGTTGCGACCGGCAAGCGGATCCGTTCCCTGCCCCTCGGCACTCAACTCAACGCGTGAGCCACTCGTGACCCGACCAACCGTTCGGTTCCTCTCGCTCGTCGGCGCGAACGCGACGGCGAACGCGCTCGCAAGCGCGCTCGCAAGCGTGCTCGCCGTCGCGTGTGCTGTCACATCTGCTGGCGCGCAGCGCACGCAACTCACCACCGCCGACTATGATCGTGCGGTGAAGATGCTCGGCCAGAACGTCAACACCCTCGTCGTAGGTGGTAGCGTGCAGGCCACCTGGCTCCCCGACGGCCGGTTCTGGTATCGCGCCACAGAAGCCGCTGGAGCGACAGGCGCCACAGCTACGACGGTCTACCTGGTGGACGGCGCCAAGAAAACACGCACCGCACTCGACAACACCAAGCTCGCAGCGGGACTCGCGACGGCATCGGCAAGCACGGTGACGCCGGCGACGCTCGGCTACGGCACACTGACCGTCAGCGATGACGCAAAGTCCGTGAGTGTTGATGTCGGAACCAAGCGGTTCACCTGCGTGATTGAGCAGTACAGCTGCGCCGCCTCCGGCGACGCCGCGGGCGGAGCAGGCGGCGGTCGTGGTGGCCGTGGCGGTGGACGAGCCGGCGGCGCTGGTGGACGCGGCGCGGCGGCAAACGCCGTTCCCTCCCCCGACGGTAAGCGCGCCGCATTCATCAAGGACAACAATCTCTGGGTCCGCGATGTGGCGAGCGGCGCTGAGACACAGCTAACCACCGACGGCGTCAAGGATTTCGGATACGCCACGGATAACGCCGGCTGGGTCCACAGCGACCGCGCGATTCTCCTCTGGTCGCCAGACTCCAAGAAGATCGCCACCAACCAGCAGGACGAACGCCACGTCGGCGAGATGTATCTCGTCAAGACAAATGTGGGACATCCCGAGCTGAAGGCGTGGAAGTATCCCCTGCCAGGCGACAGCGTCATCCAGATGATCCATCACGTCGTCATCGACGTGGATGCCAAGCAGGTCATCCGCCTCAAGATGCCCGCCGATCCACACCGCGGAACGATTGGCGACAACATCACGATGGCCGACTACAACTGGAGCCCCGACGGTTCGCAGCTCGTCGTGGCCAGCACCACGCGCGACCACAAAGCCTCCTGGCTCAGCTTGGCCGATACCAAGACCGGCGAAGTCAAAAAGCTGTTCGAGGAGAAGGTTGCCACGCACTTCGAATCGGTCACCGGCTGGCGCGTACTCTGGGGCACCAAGGAAATCGTCTGGTATTCGCAGCGCGATGACTGGGGCAACCTCTATCTGTACGACCTCACCACCGGCGCCCTCAAGAACCGCATCACCACGGGCGAAGGTCCGGTCAATAGCATCGTGCGCATCGACGAACCCACGCGCACCATCTTCTACACCGCGATGGGCCGTGAGAAGGGGCAAGATCCCTATCTCCACCATCTGTATCGCGTCGGACTCGACGGCAAAAACGCCACGTCGCTCACGCCAGACGACGGCGACCACACCGCGCAGCTCTCGGCAGACGGCAAGTGGATCGTCGACACCTACTCGAAGGCTGACGCGCCGCCGGTCGTGAACCTCCGCGACGGTGCCGGCAAGCTCGTGATGCCACTCGAGAAGGCCGACATCTCCAAGCTGCTCGCCACGGGCTGGAAGGCGCCGATTCCCTTCTCCGTCAAGGCAGCCGACGGCAAGACCGACATCTACGGACAGCTCTTCCGTCCGTCGAACTTCGATCCGAGCAAGAAGTATCCGATCATCAACAACGCCTACCCGGGCCCGCAGACGGGCTCCGTTGGCGGCCGCATGTTCTCCGCCGCCCACGGCGACCGACAGGCGCTCGCCGAACTCGGCTTCATTGTCGTCACGATCGACGGACGCGGCACGCCAGGGCGCTCCAAGAGCTTCCACGACGCCTATTACGGCGCCATGGGACGCGACAACACCCTCCCCGATCAGGTCGCCGGCATGAAGGCGTTGGCCACGCAGTATTCGTGGATCGACATCGATCGCGCCGCGATGTGGGGACACTCGGGCGGCGGCTTTATCACCGCCGATGCGCTGTTCCGGTACCCCGACTTCTTCAAGGTCGGTATCTCCGAGTCCGGCAACCACGACCAGCGCAACTACGAAGACGACTGGGGCGAGCGCTATCAGGGACTGCTCGTGAAGGGCGTCGACGGTGGAGCCGACAGCTACAACGTCGAAGCCAACCAGACGGAGGCCCGCAACCTCAAGGGGCACCTCCTGCTCGCGCACGGAACGCTCGACGACAACGTGCCGCCCGACAACACTTGGCTCGTGGTCGATGCGCTGATCAAGGCCAACAAGGACTTCGACCTCCTCATGATTCCGAATGCCGCGCACGGCTACGGCGCTGCGTCGAACTACATGATGCGTCGTCGTTGGGATTACTTCGTGCGCTGGCTGCTCAACGCCGAACCACCGAAGAACTTCGAGATCAAGTAGTCCTCCGCACGCACGCACACAAAGAAGGGCGAGGCCACATCGGCCTCGCCCTTCTTCACATCCGCGCTGCACGCCGCGTTACATCGCCGGTCCGAGGATCGCGTCCAGCTCCTTCTTGCGCTGATCGAGTTCCTGCTTGAGCACCTGCAACCGCGCGATCGCGTCCTTGCCCACCTTCTGATCGACGCTGTTCGCCGCCGAGTAGAGGTAGGTGATGTGCGTCATGAGCTCCGGCTTGCTGTAGCGTTCGGCCGGGGTGAACATGTGCGAGGCCAGCTCGTTCAGCTTCTTGAGGCGATCCGCATCGGCGCCGGTCGCCCCGCGAAGCCGCTGCTGCGCGGCACGGAGGCGAGCCGCCGTCCGATTGGCATCGCTCACGAGGTCGCGGACCTTCATGTTGTGCGCGAACTGCGCCTGCAGATCCGCGAGCGACACGCCGTCCTTGATGACCCGTGGGTCTTCGACGATCGTCAGCGGCTGCGTGTACGTCTTGTCGCCGACCTTGAGGCGCACCGCATATGTGCCCGGCACCGCCATCGGGCCATTCGGGCCCTCCGGGGTACGATCGTTCGCCCACGCACCGGGGTACCGCATGTCCCAGGTGAAGCGGTGCATGCCCACCGACTTGTCCACGCGCACCGGGCCGCGCGGACCACGGAACCCGCCGCCCTCGTCGTCGTCCGCCGGAGCGGCAACGGGGGCATCGGTCGCGGCGCCACCACCGGCGCTCGAGAAGGTCTTGATCACCTTCCCCGCGGCGTCGAGGAAGCTCAGCGTGATATCCTCGGTCGGCGCCTGTGCCACGTAGTAATCGATTTGCGCACCAGCGGTCGGGTACTGCGACAAGTTGGCGCGCCCAAAGCCACCACCGGCGCGAATGCGCATGCGCACCGCTTCCTTTGGCTTGACCAACGCCGACGGTGCCGCCGCGAGCTTGGCATCCATCTGATGCAGCGGCGTCAGGTTATCGAGAATCCAGAACGAGCGCCCCTGCGTGCTGAGCACGAGGTCCTTGCGCGTGAGCTTGATATCGGTGACCGGCGAGTTCGGCAGGTTGAGCTGCATCGACTGCCAGTGCGTGCCGTTGTCGAAACTCACATACATCCCAAACTCGGTTCCGGCGTAGAGCAGCCCGGCGCGGTCGGGATCTTCACGCACCACACGCGTCGGCTCATCAGCGGCGATGCCGTTCTTGCCGTCGGTGAGCAACGTCCAGTTCTTGCCGAAGTCGTCCGTGCGATAGATGTACGGCGCGAAATCGCCGAGCAGGAATCGATAGTACGCCATGTACGCCGTCCCCGCACGCAGCGGGCTCGGCTCGATATTCTGCACGCGACCACCGCTCGGCATTCCCTTGGGGGTGACGTTCGTCCAGGTCTTGCCGTCGTCGCGGGTGACGTACACGAGGCCGTCGTTCGAGCCCGTCCAGATGAGCCCCTTCGTGATTGGCGACTCACGGATCGAATAGAGCGTGCTGTAGACTTCTTCGCCCGTGGCGTCGCGCGTGATCGGACGGCCGCTGGCTTCCTGCGGTTCGCCCGGCGGATACGCGGTGAGGTCTGGGCTGAGCTTCTCCCAGGTCACGCCTTCGTCGCGCGTGCGGTGCACGTACTGCGAGCCGTAGTACACGGTGGCCGCTTCGTGCGGCGAGACTTCCATTGGGCTCACGCGCTGGAAGCGGAAAATCAGGTCTGCTCCGCCGTTCCCGTACAACGACTGCGTGCCCACCCAGTACTGCTTTTCGTCGCCGGACACGATGTTCATCCGGCTAAACTGTCCCTTACACGATCCGTAGACGATGGTCGGGTTCGTTCGGTTCGGAATAATCGGGCCCGTCTCGCAGCCTGGGCCGGTGCGCCATTCGTCGGCCATACCCGTGCCGAGTGGCAGCGAGGGCACAATGACAGTGGTGTTGTCCTGCTGCGCGCCGTACACGCGATACGGGAACTGATTGTCCAGCGCCACCTGATAGATCTCCGCGGTGGGCTGATTGTACTGCGAACTCCACGTGTTGCCGCCGTCGAGCGAGACGTTGGCGCCGCCGTCGTTCGACTGGATCATGATCTTCGGGTTCGTCGGATTAATCCACACGTCATGATTGTCGCCATGCGGCACACGCGCGGTCTGGAAGGTTTTGAACCCGTCGGTGCTCTTGAACCACCCTTCGTTGCCGACGTACACGATGTCCGCGTTGGTTGGATCGACGCCGAGTGTGGTGTAGTAGAAGGGACGCGTCCAGAGCGTCTGCGCGCCATTCACGAGCTTCCAGGTGGTGCCTTCGTCGTCGGAGCGGTACACACCGCCGCCGGGCTTGGCCTCGATCAGCGCGTAGACGCGCTTGGGCTCCGACGCACTGATGGCCACATTGCTGCGACCGAACAGGTCGGTCGGGAGTCCGCCGCCGAGCTTCGTCCAATGCTCGCCACCGTCGGTGCTCTTGTAGATGCCGCCCTCGCGAGCGCCACTGACAATCGTCCACGGCTTCCGCTGTCCGTGCCACATCGACGCGAAGAGCACATTCGGGTTGCCGGGCTGCAGCTCGACATCGGCCGCGCCCGTGCTGTCGCTCACATACAGGATTTTGGTCCAGCTCTTGCCGCCGTCCGTGGTCTTGAAGATGCCGCGGTCCACATTCGGCACAAACGCGTTACCGAGTGCGGCGACGTACGCGATGTCTGGGTTGCTCGGGTGCACGCGGACGGTGCTGATCTGTCCCACGTCGCGAAGCCCGGAGAACTTCCACGTTTTCCCGGCGTCGGTGCTCTTGTACATCCCGCGCCCCGTCGAGACGTTGCTGCGGATCTTGGAGCTGCCCGTGCCGGCGTAGACCACGCTGGGGTTGGAGAGCGAGACATCGATGGCGCCCATGGAGCCCAGCGGGATCTGACCGTCGCTGATGTTGTTCCAGTTCGCGCCGGCATCGGTCGTCTTCCAGACGCCGCCGCCCGAGCTCCCAAAGTAGAACGTGGTGGGCTGCGACGGCACGCCGGTGATCGTCGTGACTCGGCCGCCGCGGGCGGGGCCGATCATCCGGTACTTGAGGGCGCCGAAGAGCTTGGCGTCGAAGGTCGGCGCCGCGGCGGTAGCCGCGGCGGTAGGCGCGGCCGGTGCAGCCGATGGTGCCTGCGCGAGCAGCGGGCTTACGAGGGGGCTAACAAGGGCGCCGAGCGAGAAGGCAACGGCGCCAGCAAATCGTAGGGGACGCATCCAGTGCTCCGGTGGGGGTGTGACGATTCCCCAAATTACGCGTGCGGCGCCTTCCCTGCTGGCGCTAGAACCGCTGGAGGTCCTTCCCGACCACTACCGGCCCCTTAAACCCCCCACGCCGTACTCCAGCAATCAGCTCCTCGTCGGTCCCCTTCATGCGCACCAGGTGGTGAAGCACCACCTGCTTGACCCCCGCCGCGGCGGCCAGCGCCCCGACCTCGACGTCCGACGTATGGAAGGCCTTCATATACGCCGGCCAGTTCTCGCCCCCTGGGCGGTCCTCTGGGGCCAATCGGAGCTCGGGATAAGCCTCGTGGACCAATACGTCCGCTCCGCGCGCTGCGGCCCGTAGCGCGGCGCTGGAGCGGGTATCACCCGAAATAACGAAACTGCGCCCGCCAGCATCAATCCGGTAGCCGTAGGCCTCCTTCCAGTCGCCATGGTCCACGGGAATCGCCGTCACGCGGACTCCCCCACTATCGTAGACGACCCCGGCCGCGATTTCACGCACCTTCACCTTCCACCCGCCCACCACCTCACGCTCCAGGCCGTCGGTGCGAATGGTAATGTCCTCGCGCCAGGCCGCCGTGATGTGATCAGTCATCGCCCGCAATCCATGGGGCCCATACACCGCCATGGGCTTCTGACGCCCCATCACCCAGCTCGTAAAAATCAGATCGGGCAACCCCAACGTGTGGTCGGAGTGCAGGTGCGTCACGAACACCGCCGTGGCTCCTTTGATCGAAAGCCCTGCGGCCGCCAACTGGCGCATGACCCCCGGTCCGGCATCAAACAGAAAGAGTCGATCACCAAGCACCACAGCCGTGGCGGGCCCCGAGGCCTCCGGGTTTGGCCGCGGCATCCCGGTGCCGAGCAATACCAGCTCGGCGCGCGGGACCTGAGCCCCAACAGCCGGTTGTCGGCCCTTGGCGCCGGCGGTGGACTGCGCCGTAGCATAGGTCGTCCAGCAGAGAACCGTCACGCCAATTACTGCACGTAGTGCTGTCATATGCCTTGAATAAAAGGCGATGGGCCCGGATCGCAACCGCGACCCGGGCCCATCGTCGTAAAGCTGAGCAGCCGATTACGCCCTACGGTCGGTGCAACCCTTGTAGTTCGGGTTGTTGTACTCGTCCGTGGTGATCGGGAAGTTCACGTCCGTACCGTACGTCCCACCCTTGAAGAAGGTGCCAGTCGGGAAGACCTGGTCCTGGGTGAAGCCGTACTGACGGATCATGCGGCGGAGGTCGCCCAGACGCTGGCCGCGGCCATACGTCCAGAAGGCCTTCTCACGGAAGAACAGCTTGGCAGCATCCGAGGCCGTTGCCGGCGTGGTGCTGATTGCTGCCATGGCCGTCGGCGTGAACGCGGTGGTCACGTTCGTGGCCGTCAGCTTCTGCGGCGCAGTCCGAAGACCATTGAGGATCGTCATCATCCCCGCATAGTCCGCGGCCTTGAGCTTCACTTCCGCTTCAATCAAGCGTGCGTCGAGTCCCGAGGCGATGATCGCCGCGTCACTGCGCGCCCACAGATTGTTCGTGATGAAGTTCGTCGCGCCATCAAAGCCCTTCCCGCCGGCACTCGTGCCGAGGGTCGAGCCGGTGATCTTGAGCCGTGCGTCACCCGACGACGCAAACGGAAGCGCGTTGCCAATGAGGCCGGCGGTATCCATGCTGTCGCCAACCGTCCAACGCTTGGCGTTCGAGTTCAACGACCAGATCTGATTGTCGCCCGACGTCAGCGAGAAGGTCATGATCTGATCGGAGTACGAAGACGCTACCGTGGACACCGCCGTCGCCGCGGCCGCGTGCTGGCCGAGGTTGAGCAGGATGCGTCCCTGCAGAATCTGCGCAGTCGTCTTGAGCGTCACCGCGTTCGCATCTGCCGCTGGCAGTGCGTTCGTGATGGCGGTATCAAGATGCGCCTTGGCCAGGTTGTACAGATCGATATTGCTCAACGGCGAGCCGTACACAATCGCGCCGCGCGCCGCATCCGAGAGCGGGATGCCGTTGCAGAACGTCTCGGCCAGCTCGATCTCAGCGATCGCCTGAGCCAAGTACATGGTGCCGATCTTGTACTGCGCTGCTGCTAACGGCGGATACGCCGCAAGGGCAATCAGCGCTTCCTGTGAGCTGTTGCGCACACGATAGATCTCGCGGAGCATGCCCTGCACGTTGCCGTTGCTCTCCTGCACCGAGCGCTGGTCGGTTTCGTTGCGCTGGGAGAAGGTGTCGCTGGACTTCCATTCGTCGGTCAGGAGTCCACCGAGCATCCACGCCCCTTCGCCGCCCGCCGTGATGTTACGGAGACGGGTGAGCGCACCGATGCGCAGTGCCTCGGACTGCTCAGGCGAGCTGACCGTCGACGGAATGACGTCGGGAAGGGTGACGTTGAGCAGTTGCTTCTGTGTTGAGTCGCAGGCCCCAAGCGCGAGAGCCATAGCGAGCCAAGTTGCGCGCCGCGCGCGCTTTCTGATGGTCGTCATGAGAGTCGGTCCTGGGTTAGTAGTTGATGTTGATACGGAACTGGAAATACGTCGGCGGACCGGCCGTGAGCAACGTCTGCTGCGTGTTGCTTTCGCCATAGTTCGCTTCCGGATCGACAGCGGTGTAGCCAGTCCACACCTTCACGTTACGGACCGCCAAGTTGATCGAGGCGGTACGCGCGCCGCCGAAGAGCTTGGCCGCCATCTTCTCTTCGAAGTTGTACGTCATGCCGAGCTCACGCAGACGCCAGAACTGCAGCGGCTCAATGAACCCCCACGTGGTGTTGAGCGTGCCCTTGTCGGTCACAGCCACGGCGCGCGCCTGATCGCCGAGCGACGCCTTCGTGCTCGCGTTGTAGGCGCAGGACGCGGTGTTCGGGCAGAGGAAGCCGGTCTCGCTGTTGTTGAGATTCGAGCCGCCCTTGCCGTCGACGAGGATGTTGAAGCGCACGCGGCGACGGAAGAGATCGATCCCCGTCGTGAGTGCGAACTCGTCACGCGGCTGCGAATAGCCGCGGAAACGCCACAGCGTGTCGACGGTCACTTCGGCCGGCGACAGGTACTTGTTGTTGTCGGCGTCCGCGTAGCTGTACGAGCGGCCCCAGTAGCCGTTCAGCGGATAGCCTGGAACCTGCTGAACCGACGTGTTCAGACCGATGATCGGGATCGGACGCCCACCGGGATCGGTGCCGAGCGAGATCAACTTGTTGCTGTTGTGCGTGGCGCTGAAGGTCATGTCGACGCTGATCACACGCGAGTCAAACACCTGCGCGCTGATGAGCCCTTCGACGCCCGTGTTCTGCACGCCGCCCAAGTTGGAACGAACCGCGCTGGCCGCAGTACCGGCCGACGGAGCGATCGTCAAGTTGAAGAGCGCGTCCTGCGTGCGCTTATTGTAGTACGTGAGTTCAAGGTTCAAGCGCTGCTTGAGCATCTTGATGTCGAAGCCCGCTTCGAACTCCGACGTCCGCTCAGGGCGGATGTCCGGGTTGCCCGGGAGGCTCGAGCGAAGGCCGGCGATATCGGTGCCGGCGATCGACGTCGTGGCGGTGCCGAAGGTGCGCAGCGCGTCCGTCGGGCCCGGCTGGGCGCCAGACGAACCGAACGCCGAACGGAAGCGAACTTCGTCAAGGAAGCGCGTCTTCGGGAACCAGCGCTCGTCGGTCATGATCCACGAGATCGAGAACTTCGGGTAGTACACGCGCTGGAAGTTCGTACCGAACGCGCTGTTCTGGTCCGTACGGATGGCAGCCGTCAGGTACAAACGATCGTTGATGGCGGCCGACTCTTCAATGAAAGCACCCAGCGTGCTCTGCGGGACCGTCGAGTTCGAGACGCTCGGCGTCGTGGCGTCGCCCGGCGTCTGTGCGCCCGGCGGCAGCGTTGCGCCACCCGCCGTGGAGCGCTGGCTGAGGAAGTTCACGTACTGCATGCCGAACGTGGTCTTGCTATTCAGCCACGACAACGGGTTGATGTTGATCGTCCCGCTCGTGTTCCAGGTGAAGTTGCGGATGTTCGTACGAGCATCAGTCGCGCGGCCAAGACGGTTCGTGCCGAAGTTATTGCAGGTCGCGAACATGCAGATGTTGAAGTCGATACGATCCGTCAGGTCGTACCCAACATCGGTGCGGCCCTGGAGCCAATCGAGCGGACGCCAGTTGGCCTGAACGCTGCCGATAAAGCGCTGCACATTCTGCGTGGTGACCTGCTGGAAGAGCTCGCCCGGGGTGTAGCCAGCCCACCCGTTGAGCGGGATCCCCGTGGAGCCCACGTTGCCAACGACGCCCGGCATGACACCCGTGAAGCCCGGGCCGGTCATTCCGTTGTACCAGATGCTGTTGACGTTGTTGTCGACCTGCGGCAATCGCGTGTCGTTACGCGTGAAGCCGAGCGAAGCCGACACGTCGAGCTTCGGATTCACGGCCGCATTGATGTTGGCGCGGAACGACGCCTGGCCCAGCGCGTTCGGGCGAATCCACTCGCCCTTGTTCAGCACCTTGGTCGAGTCCAAGCGACGCTGGTCGAACGCCGGCGTGCCGAACGGGCCGGTTTCCTTCTGGACGCCGAAGCTCATGAAGTAGCGGACCGACTCGGTGCCGCCCGACAACTGCGCGCCGTAGTTGTCGCGCGCGCCGAGCTTGATCGGTGTGAGATCCTGATTGCTGAACAGGTTCAGGCTCGTGCTGCTGTCCGCGGTGCAGGTGCCAAGCGCGAGCTGCGTGAGCTTGCACTTGGTCTGGGTCGTGGCACCGGTGAGCTTACCCCAAATCGCGTAGGTGCTCGGATACTCGTTGCGGTCACGGATCTGGCCGTGCTCCGCGAACAACGTCCAGCGCGCCGAACCAGCACGACCACGCTTCGTGGTGATAACGATGACGCCGTTCGAGGCGTCGGTGCCGTACAGCGTGGCGGCCGAGGGGCCCTTCACGATTTCGATGTTTTCGATTTCTTCCGGGCTCAGATCGTTGGCGCGGTTCTGCGTCGTGCCACCAACGCCAATCGCGGCGCCGTTGCCCGACGTCATACGCACGCCGTCGATCACGTAGATCGGGTCATTGCTCAACGTAAAGGAGTTGGTACCGCGAATACGCACGCGGCTACCACCGCCCGTCATGTTGGACGGAAGCACCTGTACGCCAGGATTCTTGGCGGCCAGAAGGTCGCCGAGGTTCTTGACCGGCGCTTCGGCCATACGGGACGCGACGTCGAGCGTCGCGACGGAGTTGCCCAGCTCGACTCGGCGCTGTTCGCCGGTCGCGGTCGTGACGACCGACTGGAGCTTCACCACCGACTCCGTCAGCGAGATGTCGCGATTGAGGGTCTGGCCCGCGGCAACCGTCACCGTGAACTTCGACTCGCCGTAGCCCACGCGCAGCACGCGGAGATCCGACTTGCCAGCCGGCACCCTGAGGGTGTAACGGCCTTCGGCGTTGGTGGTGGCGTAGGCGTTCGACGCCGAGATGACGACCACACGTGCATCGCCAATGGAGGCCTTCGTCACGCTGTCCTGCACGCGACCGGTGATCGTTCCAGTGCCGCCTTGCGCGAACGCAATCGACGCGGTGGCCACAAGGACCACTCCCGTCATTGCCAACGCGCGCAATCGGCTCCAACTCGCTCTGACATCCATACACGGACTCCCTGCTGGGCACGATGAGCCGCGGTGGGGAATCCACGCGCGAGCTGCATACTAACCGTGCGGTGAGAATGGGGGGAGTAACAAAACAGTACCAACAGACCAAGAAGAGTTACGATAAGTTTACCGAAGTCGAAACCCCCAAAAAAAACCACCATGACATGAAGTTATGGTCATCTCGACCACGGGGTGTTTAGTTATTGGACATCAAGCCCTGTGTATGCAGTACCCTTATCATGACGTAGATGTTTGTTGTACAGTCAAACGCGCGCTTGTCCGGGCGAGCGTCACTCCCTCACCACACGACTCACCGCACCTTCGTGCTTATTCAGCGACCGAACCCCCGCCGCGGATCCACCGCCACCAGCACCGCCACCAGCACCGCCACCGCGCTCCTGGCCGGCAGCCTACTGCTCGGACTCCTCTGGGTAGGCGCGCGCGCCACCGGACCGATCCCTCCACTCGGGCGAATCCTCGATCCTGTGCACGGCGCCTGGGCGCTGGCCGCGCGCGCCAATCTGCCAGCTACCGAATCGCACACTATTCCCGGCCTGAGCGCGACGGTCGACGTGCGTTTCGACGACCGCAGCGTCCCGCACATCTTTGCCCCCACCGTCGCCGACGCCTACCGCGCACTGGGCTGGGTGCACGCGCGCGACCGACTCTTTCAGATGGAACTCCAAGCGCGCGCCGTGGCGGGGACACTCGCCGAACTCGCGGGCCCGCGCACCAAGGCGCTGGACCGCGAAGCACGAGCTATGGGTCTTGCCTGGGGGGCAGAAAAAACCTTTGCCGCGCTCGATCCGCAGTCTCAGGCCGCGCGCGCCATCAACGCCTACGCCGAAGGCGTGAACGCCTACATCGCGCAGATGTCACCCGGTGACCTGCCACTCGAATACCGCCTCCTCGGCGCCACCCCGCAGCCCTGGAAGCCGGTGTACACCGCCTATCTGCAGGCACGCATGGGGTTGACCCTCGCCTACGCCGACGGCGAACTGCGTCGCGAACACGTGCAGGCGCTCATCGGCAAGGCCGCAACCGCCGCGCTCTTTCCGGTTGATGCCCCGCTGCAGGAACCCATACAGCCCAACGGACAGCACGCGACGCGCGCCGACTGGCAGCGCATCCCCGCACCGCAGCCCGCGAGCGCCGAGAAGTTAGCGCAAGCATTGGAGCTCGACGGCGCCATCGCCAAGTTCGCCAGCTTGCCGCGCGACGCCGGTGAGATTGCCGTCGGGAGCAACAACTGGGCCGTCGCGCCCTCGCGCACCGCAGCCGGCCACGCGCTCCTCTCCGGTGATCCGCACTTGGCGCTCTCGCTGCCCTCGATCTGGTACGAAGCGCATCTCGTGGTCCCCGACACACTCGATACCTACGGTGTGACGCTCCTTGGATCCCCGCTCATCCCGATCGGCTTCAATAGAAACGTGGCGTGGACAGCCACCAACACCGGCGCCGATGTCGCCGACTACTACGTCGAAACAGTCGACAACGCTACGCACCCCACCACCTACAAACTCGACGGCGCGTGGAAGCCTCTGCTCGTGCGCATCGAGACCGTCCGCGGCCCGCACGGTGAGCCGCTCGCGACCGACACGATCTACCACACGCATCGTGGACCGATGGTGCACTCCGGCGCGCGATGGATCTCACGCCGCTGGACCATTCTCGACGTGTCGGTTGTAACCGCACTCAGCGCCTTCGGCCAAGCCAATCAAGCGGGGAGCGTGTCCGACTTGATGCGCGGCATCTCGACCTACGAAGGCCCCGCGCAGAACTTCCTCGCCGCAGATCGCGGGGGACACATCGGTATTCGCTCCATCGCCAAGTATCCGATTCGCCCCGCCACCGCCGCGCGCGGCGACGAACTCGCCGACGGCGCCAGCAGCGCCAACGATTGGCAAGGCTGGTGGCCGGTCAGCGACTTTCCGCAATCGTTCGACCCCGCGCAGGGCTATATCGCGAGCGCCAATCAGCAGCCGAAAGATCCCAAGGTCGACGGCCGCTACTTCGGGTGGGACTGGCCCGCCCCCTGGCGCGCTATGCGCATCAATGCCCTGCTCCGCGCAGATTCGGCGGTCACCCCGGACGCGATGCGCCGCTACCAAACGGACCCGCGCAGCGCAGAGACCAACATCTTCGCCGACGCGTTCCTCGCCTCAGCCGCAGGATCCCCCGCCAACCCAAGCTTCGAACAAGGGATCCGCCAACTGCAAAAGTGGGATCGCACGTTCACCAAGGACAGCGAGCAGGCCGTGCTCTTTGAGGCCGCACTCGACGAACTCACGCGGCGTACCTGGGACGAACTCTCGGCCACGGGCGCACCCAGCGAGGACCGGCCACGTCGCGTCGCCACCCCGAACTCGATGATCCTCGCCGAACTGTTGCAAGACCCAAAGAATCCCTGGTGGGACGATCGCTCCACCCCAACGGTCGTCGAGGACCGCGACATGATCCTGCGCGCCGCACTCGCCGCCGCCTACGACCGCACCGTCAAAACCCTCGGCAACCCGGGCCCCGCCTGGCGCTGGGACCGCAACCGATTTGCGAACATCTATCATCTGCTGCGCCTCCCCGCACTCTCGCGCCTACGCATCCCAATGCAGGGCGGCCCAGGCACGCTGAGTCCCTCGGCGGGCGACGGCACACACGGCGCCAGCTGGCGGATGGTCGTGGAGCTTGGCCCTGAGGTGCGCGCGTGGGGCACCTACCCGGGGGGCCAGAGTGGCAACCCAATGAGCGCACGCTACGCCGATCGACTCCCGCAGTGGGCAAGCGGCGCGCTCGACACCCTGCGCTTTCCGCACGCGGCCGCCGAGCTGCGTGGCGCCACACTGCGTTCGACGCTGACCTTCACGCCGGGAGGACGCTAACATGCGCCCCATGCGATTTGCCTTGCTCACCGTCGCAATGGCCGCAGGTACGATGGCCGCGGGCTGGTGGACCGTCGCGGCGATCGCCGCGGGCTGGTCGCTGCTAACCCGCGGCGAACGCGCGCATCATATCAGCGTCGCCACGAGCGCAGAGCGCTCAGCTGGGCGCTGCTGCTCGGCGTGATGTCGCTGCGAGGACCCGTCGCGCGCGTCTCCGAGGTCCTCGGCGGCATCATCTCCGTGGGGACGCTCGGAATCTTTGCCGTCACGTTGCTCTTCCCCGCGTTGCTCGCGGGGTCGGCATCGGTGGTGACCAGCGCGCTGTTCCGCCGCTTACCGGCCGATCTTTCCCGGTAGGTCGGCGGCGATATACGACAGCACGGCCATAATCGCCACGCAGCGCTGCATCTCGGCGGGGTCCAGCTTGTCCACGGTGTCAGCGTCGGTGTGGTGGAACCAGAAGTAGCGCGACCCGTCGACCTCAAAGCCGACACCCGGCACTCCCAGCTGCATCATCGGGCCAATATCGGCGCCACCGCCGGAGGCCCCAATCGCCACGGGGCCCACGCTCTTCACGAGCGCCGCGATCTGCTGCATGATCGCACGACCAGACTCGGAGCCCGAGAAGCCGAGCTGTGTGGGCTGGAAGACACCACCATCGCTCTCGATCATAAGCACATGATTGGCGACTTCATTCTTATGCGCCTCGGCGTATGCGCGGCCGCCGCGACTGCCGTTCTCTTCGTTGGTCCAACCGACCACGCGGATTGTGCGCTTGGGCTTGAGGCCGAGCTTCTTCATGAGCTTGAGCGCTTCCCAGGCGACAATCACACCGCCGACGTCGTCCATGTCGCCCTGCCCCACGTCCCACGAGTCAATGTGACCACCGAAGGCAATAATCTCGTCGGGCTTCTCTGAACCGCGGATCTCGCCCATCACGTTGCGCGACATCACGTCGGGCAGCATCTGCGCTTCCATCTCGAGCTTTACCACAACCGGCTCGCCACGCGTCACCATGCGGTGGATCATCATGGCGTCTTCCACGGTGATGGCGGCGGTTGGAATCTTGGCGACGGTGGTGTCGTAGTTCATGCCCCCGGTGTGCGGGGTGCGCATGGAGTACGGTGTGACCGAGCGGACGAGCGCCGCGAGCGCGCCGACTTTCGCCGCCGCCGATGCACCGCCACTGCGATACGCAACCGTGGCGCCGTAGTTGGTGAAGGGCACATCGAACAGCACAATCTTGCCCTTAGCTTCCGCGGCGCGTGTGGTGAGTTCGTCAAAGCTTCCCACCACCATCACCGGTGCGGTGATTCCACCCTTCGGCGTGGCAATCGACCCGCCGAGCCCGAGCATGGGGAGGTTGGCCACGCGCGGCTGCATGAGCGTGGCCGACTCCTTGCCGCGCACCCAGTGCGGCACCATTGCCGGCTCGGTGTGGACGTTCTCGAGCCCGTCCTTCTTCATCTCGGCCACCAGCCAGTCAATGCCGCGTTCGAGCGCGGCAGACCCCGATAGACGATTTCCCGAGTAGTCGGTAAAGCGCGCGAGGGTGTTCCACGCAGCGCTCTTGTCGGCCGTGGCCGCGGAGATAATCCGCTCGGACGTCGACTTGTAGGCAACGGCGACATCCGGCTGTCCCTGCGCCACGAGGGCTCCGGGGAGCAACGCGGCGGTGAGGGCAAGAGCGAGGCGAGCGCGCATGATGGTGATCCGCAAGGAAGAGGGAGGGAAAGGCGAATCGCTTAGAACGCGATACGCGCGGTCAGCAATAAGCTACGTCCCGCGATAGGAAAGAACGAGCGTCCGCCGTTTTCCTCGTAGCCACTGCCATAGGCGCGAATGTCGCCAAGGTTCTGGATGTCACCGCGCCAGTCGATCCCCGCCACGTGCCAGCTCAGGCCGGTGTCGAACATCCAGAAGGCCGGGGTGACCATTGCGGCGTTGCCGTCGTTGGCCAGGCGCCCACGATCCTGATAGCGGGTGCCGAACTCCCACGAGAGGGTGCTCGAGGCGCGATAGATGAGGCGATCGTTGAAGGTCAGGGGCGGCGTCGCGACCGGCTCTACGTCGAGATAGGTCTTGGCGGCCGCGTCGTCGCGATAGCTGGCAATCCGCGCGGTCATGACGGTCAGGTTCGCAGTGGTGGACCACTGGTCGGCGAGGCGCCATTCGCCGTCGAGCTCGAGACCGCGGCGCGCGCTGCGATCGACATTCTTGCGCAGCGGATTTCCGGTGAGGCTGATCGTGCCGATCGCGAGCACTTCGTTATGGAACTCCATATCGAAGAGGTTCACCGTGAGCGTGGACGTGGCGGTCCGCCAGCGCACGCCCGCTTCGAAGTCATCGAGCTGCTCGGGATGCACGCGCGTCAGCGGCAGCACCGAGCCCGCGGTGGTGGCGTCGATGTCGTCGGCGCCGGCAAAGAGATCGGCACGTGCTGGCTCGCGTCCGGTGCGTCCCCAGCTGCCGAACAGCTCCACGCCAGGCTGGAGTGTGTAGGCCAGCGAGAGCTTGGGATTGAGGAAGGTCCAGTCGGTCCCGAACGGAGCAATGCCTGCGGCGGCCGAGGGATGGTACTGGAACGCCGCACGCCGAAGCTGCAGGTCGGCAGCGAAGCGCCAGTCGCCGACGGTGTAGCCGACCTTCGCGAAGGTGCTCTGCTCCTGCTTGTAGCCGGTGTTTTGGTACAGGCGCGTGCTGAGCGTGGGGCGAATGGCCAATGCGTGTTCGCGGTGGTAATCGCTGGCGTGGAATCCAGCGTCGAGCGACCAGGCGCCGCGCGTTACTTGCAAGGTGCCGATGGCGCCGAGCCAGACGTGCGCGAGTGCGTAGTTGGCGTAGGGGCCGGAGCCGAAGTTTACGTCGTAGCCACCCGCCGCCGAGTTGCGATAGGTGGTGAGGGTTGTGCGGATACCGTCGGTGAAGGCGTGCGTCCATTGGAGGCTCGCCATCTCCTGATGAAAGAGATCGCCGTCGGCGGTGCTCAGTGGGTTGTCCTGCGGGTCGATGCGGAGCACCGATTCGGAGGAGGCGTAGTAGGCCATGTGCGTCCCCGAGAGCCCTGCGAAGCCCGAGAACTTGAGGGCGTCGCGGTCGCCGAACCATCCCGCGCTCAGGTAGGTGGACTTGGCTTCGTTACCCGAGTGGTGGCGGTAGCCGTCGGTGCGCTGTGCGGTTACGCGGCCGTACGCGGTGAACCCGCTCGGCGTGATCCCGGTGGCGTACTGTGCCGTAATACCTTGGGTGTTGTAGGAGCCGCCGACGAACTGCACGTCCCCGCCCTTCGGCGTGGTGGCGAGCGAGAGCGACTGGAAGTTCAGCGACCCCGCATACGACGCCGTGCCAAAGCTACTGGCGCCAACACCGCGCGAGATTTGCACCGACTGCACGCTTTGCATGAAACCGGCGACGTTGGAGAAGTAGAGGACTTGGTCTTCCGGGTCGTTCAGCGGAACGCCGTCGAAGGTGATATTGAGGCGCGTTTGATCGATGCCACGGAGTCGGATGTAGCTATAGCCCGAGAAGCTTCCCGATTCCGAATACGAGGTGACGCTTGGCGCGCTGTTGAGAAAGAGTGGCGCGTCCTGCCCTGCGTAGCGGAGGCGGATCTCCTCCCGTTGCATGGAGTGCTGCGCGCCCGGCGCGGGCGTCGCGGCACGCACGGCACGGATGGCCACGGCCTCAAGGGTGTCGCGGCGCGCGGCGCTGGTGTCGGCTGCTGTTTGGGCCTTGGGTGTCGCTTGCGGTGTCGCTTGCTGCGCACCGAGTGCCGCACCGAGTGCCGAACCGAGTGCCGAACCGAGTGCCAAACTCCCTCCTGGCGCCGCCACGAGGGTACATACTGCGAGCGCAAAAATGCGCGTGTGCTGAAAACGGGGCATTGCCGGGTCGCTCCAAAAAAGGAATTGACGATCCGGAGTGCGCTCGCCTGAGCGGTGCGGTTCCTGAAATAGGAAACGCGCCACCCAGACGAGCGGGTGGCGCGTGACGAGAACGGCACGCGACACGCCGCACTCCCTACGCCGGTATAAACCGGGTCAGGTTCCAAGAGATTCTCTCAACCCCGCATACGCATGGCGTGCGCGGAGTACCCCTGGCGGCTGTCCCCGAATAGTTATGCCGCGCACACCCCTCGCGCCAGTGGACGACCATCACGCGTTAGGCACATATTCCTGCTATGGCCTTTGACTTCCTCGACCGCTCGCGCTCCATAGCGCCCGCCAACTACGACCGCTGGCGCGTGCCGCCCGCCGCACTCGCGATTCACCTCGCGATTGGGCAGGCCGACTGCTCACGGCGTGGAGTGTCGCTGGCGTCGCTGGGCCTGTTCTGGTGAACTACATTCGCGAATATCAACTTGCGCACGGTGTGGCGAAGGCCGATGCGTATTCAGTCACCATGTACCTGATGGCGGGGCTGCTCGTTGTGGGCTTTGCCGCCAACTGGTGGGTGAGCGCGGTGGACCCCAAGTACCGATTCAAAGCGGGAGATGCGGTATGAGCAACGACACGACGCCTGATCGCAATCTGCTCGCGTTGGCACTCACCTGGCTGGTGGTGTTACTTCCCGCCGCGTGGGGGGTATCACAGGTAGTTCTGAAGTCAGCAGCGCTCTTTCGCTGAAACATTTTCAACACAGGACGCATCGTGCGTAAGCAATCGTGGCTGTTGGTAGCACTCGTGTTGGTTGTTGTTCCTCAGTTCGTAAGCGCCCAGGGTGGTGGGATGGGCGGCATGGGTGGGATGGGCGGCATGGGAGGGATGGGTGGTGGCGGTGGAATGAGCAGCGGAGGGTTGATCGACAAGAAGCGGAAGCTGTCGCTCACCGACTCTCAGGTCACGGCGCTCACGGCCATGCGTGCCAAGTTCTTTGAGCGCACGGGCGCGCTCTTGGCGCGCTACGACTCGGTGCGGGCCGATTACAAGCCACTCAAGTATGACGCGCGAGAGACGCAGTCTGCGTGGACCGACTCCCTGCGCCGCGCGGCGGCGGTGCAGCAGCGATTGCTCAACACCCGCCTCGACACGCTGATGAACTGGCGCCACGAGGATGTTCGGGCGACCCTCGATTTCTTCACCGACGACAAGCAGAAGAAGACCGCCGCCGAGTTGATCGATAAGCAGGAGGAGGAGTTCCTGAAGTCGATTCCCGCCATTCCCCCCTCCGGCGGGAGAATGGGCGGGCGCGGCGGGCGGCCCGGGGACGACCGGACGCCGTAGGAACAATCCGTACAACGAGAGAGCGCCCGACCCTCTACAGGGTCGGGCGCTCTTTGCGCGCGGGCTCGTTGACCAGCGAACCGCTTAGTGGCTCACCGTGATGAACCAGGCACCCACCACCGGACCGCGCGGGCCGCCACGTCCACCGCGACCAGCGGCCGGCGCGGGGGCACCCGCTGCCGGCGTCGGGGCTGCCGGCGCTGGGCCGTACTCGAGGGTGAACACGTATGCGCGATGCTTGACGTCGTCCACCGCGATCGTCTTGGCACCGGCAAAGGTCTTCACGACTTCCTTCACGCTGTACTTGTCCGGCGAATCCTGATGCACGACCGTGATGTTCCCTTCGCGACCCGCCGGAAGGTACAGGAGCTTTTCCGTGGCGTCGTAGCCCAGCGCGTCCACGCCGTCGCCATTGGTGATCTCGGCGACAATCTTGCCGTTCGCGGCATCAACCACGACCGACTTCTTGCTGCAGCCGGCGAAAATACGGTTGCTCTTGGTGTCAAAGGCAATACCGGTCGGCCCGTCACACACCTCGATCTTCCAGGTGGCGGTGACCTTCATGGTCTTCATGTCCACCACGTCAATCGCGTTCTTGTCTTCGATGTTGATGAAGATGCGACCCTTGCCGTCGCCCACACCGCCCTCGGGGGCGCCGCCGGAGAGGGTGATCGTGCCCTTCACATCACCCGACTTGGCGTCCACGACAACGGCAGTGCCGGTCGGGTGGCTGTGGTTGATCGAGAGGATGGTGTTGGACTGCTCGTCGAACATGATACCGTCGGCGCCGTCGGTGCCGATGTGGACCTTCTTGATGAAGGCGAGCGTCTTGAGGTCGAACATCGTGAGGGTGCTGTCGCCGGCGTTCGTGGTGAAGCCGTGGTTTTCCTTGGGCGCAAAGGCAATGCCGTGCACGCGCGGGGTGTCCATGATGTCGCCGACCACCTTGCCGGTCATCCCGTCCACCACCATCACGTGAGTGCTGCGCGAGACGAAGACGCGTCCCGTAGCGGGGTCAGCGGTGAGGTAGTCGGTGCCCCCCTCTCCCCCGATGTTGAATTTCTCGGTCTTGAACGACTGCGCGGCCCCAGCGGCGGGGAACGTCAGAACAGTAGCGGCAAGCACCGAGAGCATGGCACGGGAGCGGGTCATCTCAGCCTCAGAGTATGGATGTGTTTACAGCGACAATATGATAAGTGTGGCGCCGATTCTGACGGGATGATGACAGCGCCGGCCCCCCGCCGGACGGGGGGGGGGCCATGGGAACCCCGTCCCCCGTCCGGCGGTTCATGTGAGCGTAGGGTCGTGTCATGGTTGTATAATTAGGGAGTAAAGCTCTTCCGCATCCCCGGCCCGCGCGTACCTTTTGCGGGTCGCTTTGCCGGTGGCCGTACTGACAACCTTCTGCTCGCTGAACATATATGACTGAAGCGATGGCGCTTCCACGGATCATTCAGGGAGGCATGGGAATCGCCGTGTCGAACTGGCGGCTGGCCAACGCGGTTTCGTCGCGTGGGCAGCTTGGCGTGGTCTCCGGCACAGCCATCGACACGGTCTTTGTTCGTCGTCTCCAGGACGGCGACATTGGCGGCCACATGCGGCGTGCCATGGCGCGCTTTCCGATCG
>JAPLKT010000110.1:0-9581 GCA_026387895.1 Gemmatimonadota bacterium
CATTCATGCGGGCTTCCATGCAGTCGTGCGTCAGGATGATCAGGTCGGTCTGGGTCGAGCCCTCGCCCCCCACCTCGTCGGCCTCGCGCTGCAACACGGCGTCAATGCTGATGTCCGCCTGCGCCAGGATGCCGGTAACCCGGGCCAGCACGCCGGGCTGGTCCGCCACGCGCAGACGCAGGTAGTAGCTGGTCACCACCTCGCCCATCGGCAGCACCGGCAGCTCGGTCTTGGCCTGGTCCAGCGTGTGGGCCTGGAACGCCAGGTGCGGCACGCGGTTGAGCGGGTCCACCGTGTGCAGCCGGGTGATGTCGACCAGGTCGGCAATCACCGCGCTGGCGGTCGGCTCCGAGCCGGCGCCCTTGCCGTAGTAGAGCGTGGTGCCCACCGCGTCGCCCTGCACCATCACCGCATTCATGGCACCTTCCACATTGGCGATCTCGTGGGCTACGCCCCCTGGCCCAACGAAGCGGTCGCGGCACTGCGCGCACGCGGGATCAACGGCGTGGCTGGTAACTACGACTCCACCGTCGCGACGCACTATGAGCACTGCGGTTGCCGCTACGAAGATCCGCGGCAGGAACAGCTCGCGCACGCGAGTTACGCGTGGACCCTCGAGCACACCTCGGCCGATTCCAAGCGCTGGCTCGGCGCACTCCCCTTCTCGCTGACCGTGAGAGCGAAGGGTGGTCATCAATCGGGCGCAAAGTTGGTGCTTGTGCATGGCACACCTGTGCTCAACACGGTGTACTGGCACGCGGAGCGCGACGACGATTTTTGCCGTTCCATGGCGGAGAAAGCGCAGCTCAAGGCCGGAGACCTGATTGTCTTTGGTCACACGCACCACCCGTGGTCGCGTGTGGTCGACGGCATGACCTTTGTGAACACCGGCTCGGTCGGACGCCCCAAGGATGGCGATGCGCGCGCGGGCTATGTAATCGCCGAGCACCGCGACGGTGCCTGGCAGCTGGAGTTCGTGCGCTGCGCCTATGACGTCGAAACAACCGCCGCGGCTATTATTGCCGCGGGGCTGCCGCAGGAGTTCGCCGAATACGTGCGCAGCGGTGGCGCTCGGCTTGATCCACTCTGACACTCTCATCACAGATCTCGTGACCACGGCTTCAACTGCTGACGCGCCAATCCTCCGACGCTTGTCGGTCATCGACCGCTTTCTCCCACTCTGGATCTTCGCCGCCATGGCGATCGGCGTGGGACTCGGCCATGCCTACCCAGACCTGGGCGCCGCGCTCGACCGCGTGCAGCTCGCCGGCGTGTCGGTACCCATTGGCGTTGGCCTACTGTGGATGATGTACCCCGTACTCGCGAAAGTGCGCTACGGCGCTATTGGTGCACATTTGGCCGACACGAAACTGATCGGCACCTCGCTCGTGCTGAACTGGGTGATTGGCCCGCTGGTCATGCTTGGGCTCGCTTGGCTCTTTCTGCCCGACCTCCCCGCGTATCGCAACGGGCTCGTGCTGATCGGCCTCGCGCGCTGCATTGCGATGGTCTTGCTCTGGAACGCGCTTGCGTGTGGCTCAGCAGAAATCGCGGTGGTGCTGGTCGCTTTGAACTCCGTCTTCCAGATTCTCACCTACTCCCTGCTCGGCTGGCTCTTTCTCACCGTGATTCCCGGTTGGTTCGGCGCGGACACTGCCACGATGCACGTGTCGATGAGCGCGATTGCGAAGAGCGTCGGGATCTTTCTTGGTCTACCGCTGGTGGCCGGCTACCTGACGCGTCGCATTTTAGTGGAGCGGCGTGGCGAGGCTTGGTATGACAACACCTTCATGCCGCGCTTTGGCCCAACGGCGCTGATTGGCCTGCTGTACACGGTCGTGCTGATGTTTGCGATGCAGGGGAACCGGATTCTCGCCCTGCCGATGGATGTTGCGCGGATTGCGCTGCCGCTGCTTGTCTACTTCTTGCTGATGTTCGGCAGCGCCTTTTGGCTCGGCCGGAAGGTTGGGTTCCCGTATGAGACAACCGCGTCGCTCGCCTTTACCGCTGCGGGGAACAACTTCGAGCTCGCCATTGCGGTCGCAGTGGCCACGTTCGGCATCGGCTCTGGCGAAGCATTGGCCGCTGTGGTTGGGCCACTCATTGAGGTGCCCGCGCTCGTTGGTCTTGTGTACGTCGCATTGTGGGCGAAGCGGCGCTGGTAGCGGTTCGGGCGGCGATCGCCTAGTGCTCCAGGTAACGGGGCGGTAGGTTCGGGATACGGATTCCCCCTCGAACCACAGAGCTCCATATGCGGCGTCGTACGCAACAGCAAAGAGGGCTATCGTGTGTTGCGTTCGCGGCCGTTATAGCGACGGCCTGCACCCAGATGACCGTGCAGATGGTACCCGTTCCCCAGGCAGTTGCCGAGGGCGGCATGTCGGAGCTGCAGTTGACGATGCGCGATGGTCGAGTAGTGCAGATCTCCCGCCCGACGATTGTTGGCGACAGCGTGATCGGCATAGATCCAGCCAACACAGCCCGAGTCGCAGTGAATCTGGCAGATGTTCGGATAGTCAGTAAAGAAACCCACCGCTTGGAATACCCATTAGTGCAACCCGAACAGTTGCGTCGCTGGTACGGATACGCAGCAATCGCAGCGCTTATCCTTTACGTACTCCTCGGGGGGACAGGTCACTAGCGCGGTCCCACGTGAATGCCCCCAACAGGCCGATGGCCTCCGGCTTGCGCTCCGAGTAACCGCGCTGCACGTTCGGGATACTGTTTCCCGCTCGAACCACGGAGATTCGGATGCATCGTCCTACGAGCCGTACCATCAGTCGTACGCTTGCAGCGTTCGTGTCCGTAGCCGCCACGGCCTGCACCCAGTTGACCGTGCAGACCAGGACGGTGCCGCAGGCGGTGGCCGACGGTAGCAACGCGGAGCTCTCCTTTACCATGCCCGATGGCCGAGTGGTGCAGATTTCCCGACCACAAGTTGTTGGCGATAGCATAATCGGCACAGCCCCAGGCAGCACAGCGCGGGTAGCCGTGAGTGTCTCCGACGTGCGGATGGTCAGCAAGCAAGGAATCTCCACGATGGGAAAGATTCTAATCGGCTCGGCCTTGACGATCGTTATCTCAATTGGCTTACTCTTTCTTGCCGTAGGAGCGTTACATTAGGAGCGTTACATTAGGAGCGTTACATACTGCCTGAGGACCGCCAGCGATCAGCGCTTCTTCTTGTAGGCCGTGGTTGAACCATCGCTTCCCGTAATCTTCATCGTATTGCCGTCAACCCGCCCCCTATCCCACAGGAGCAGAAGCCCATGACCCATCGCGCCCGCTACCTCCTCTCGACTGCCGCCTGCGCGCTCGTGCTCGGCGCCTGCAACTCGGCTGGCAACTCGGCGAGCAAGCCGGACACCACCGCCAGTGACGCGGCCGCCCACCAGGCGCACGCGAACTACGTCCGTGTGATCAACTCCAACAACACGGATTCGCTCATGTCGATGGTGACGGAGGATGTGGTGTACTTGGAGTCCGGCGCCAAGCCGTACGTCGGCAAGGCCATCGTTCGTCCGTGGATCGACGGCTACTTCAAAGCGTTCCACACCACCTGGGACAAGCCGGTTGACGATTTCGTGGTCTCCGGCGATGTCGCCTACGAGCGCTATCACTACACCTCGACGGACGTGCCGGTCGCCGGTGGCAAGCCGATCGTCGATACCGGCTGGGGCTTCATTGTGTACCGTCGCGAAGCGGACGGCGTCTGGCGTGTCGCGCGCGACGCGTGGGGCCCGGATCATCCGCCGGTCGCTGCCAAGTAAGACACAGCGTCGTTCTAAGCAGATGCCCCGCATTCGTTTCCACCGATATATCAGCGAAGACAGCTGCCTGCGGCTGAACGCATCACTGTGGGACCTACTTCTTCGGGGTCTTAACCTCAACGAACCGGTTGTAGACCTCGTTCTTCTGGATTTCCTCCATCTTCTTGCCAGCCGGAGTAGCACTGTAGGCCTTCCACTCCGGGGCACTATGCAGCTTCTCGTAGACCGCCTTCCCCGGCCAGCTCGATTCCCAAAGATAGGCGTTCGCGCCGGCCTGACGGCCCGCAACCTTCCACAGGTGGTAGTTGCACGTTGTGCAGCCGAGCTTCACAAACATCTTGTTGAGATCAGCGAAGCTCGCCAGTAGATCAGTTTCCTGCGCTGCCGTCAGGTTGAGCAGGTGAACGGCGCGGAACTCCTGATCGGGCACGGGGTTCGGCGTGGCCGCAGCGGCCGCAGCCGGCTTCGTGGGAGCAGCGGCGCCCTGGGCGAGGAGCGGGGTGCTCAATAAAACCGCGGCGAACGCCGAGGCAAACAATTTCATCTTCATGGTGATTCTCCTTATGGGGAAGTCGTCAACATGGGGCCATCGAGTTGCGGAGCGCAAGAGCTACCCTACGCTAATGGTCGCTCACACGGCTGCTGGCAGACTCTGTACCTACTCCCAGCGATACCGGAGTGCAACGTTCGCCATGAAGCCTTCAAGCGGAGCCCAGGCGTCGGTGGTCCACCGTCCGGCCATGCCGCGGGTGCGCCGCAGAAGTGGATCGGTGTCAGTCTGCCGCACGTTGAGGAGGTTCTCGAAATTAACCACGACCTCTAGTGAACCGAACTGCCGGGCCGCGATCGCCATCGCATAGAGGTACGGCTTCGACATCGTGCGATACGGATCGTCATCCAGCGCCTGTTCGCCATACCACGTGCCCTCGAGCCCCATCCGGTACACACCCGGCTTTTCGAGCATCAGGTCGGCGCCCACACGGTGACGCGGAAGCATCGGCATCGCTTCACGCACGTTAGTGATTGCGTCGGGCCTGCTGCCGTTGGCGTACCCATAGGTCGCAATGAACTTGCCACCAGAAAATCGCCACACGGCCAGTGCCTCGACCCCGCCGATCCGGGTGTCTACATTCGCATTGCGCAGCGTTGCCACCCCGACTAACCCCGGCAGCTCCGCCATGTGCACGACCGCAGCGATCTGCGACCCGTACAGCGTGACGAGTAGCTCGGCGCCGGCGAGTTCGCCATTCACGTCGAGCGTCGCACTGACGCTCTTCTCGGGACGAAGCGACCCGCCGGACCGGATCGAACGAAGGCCTGTCGCTTCGGTCTCCTCGGTCGTTGCACTCGCGGCTGCGAACCCCGTGCCCACGCTCGCGCGCACCGACCAGCCCTCGGCCGGCTTCGTGAGCACCGCAAGACGTTCGGTCACCTGGACCCCAGCATCCGGATGTGCGTCGGCGCGCGCGCTCGCCGAGATCGTCAATGGACCGGCGTTGCGCTCTGTCGTAGCGAAGAGGCCGGGTGTGTACCAGCGGTGGTCGAACACATTGTTCAACGCATTGGTGTAGTGGTCAAGCTGCAGCGCACTACCGACCACGGTGATGTGCGTTCCGCTCTCAAACGACCGTGTGAGTTCGAGCAGGCCTGTTGACGTGCCGTCGTTCTCGCTCTCTCCCGGCCCAAAGTCGCGCCTGCGCGAGCTGTTGGCGTAGGCGAAACGCAACGAGAGGCTGCCCGAACCCTGGAGCGGAACTTGCGCCGTCGCGCCGACATCAGCGCGCCTGCTTTGCAGTGCCTCGCGGAACGGGAGTCCGTCGGGCGCGACTGCGCCGTTGAGCGTACCTCCAACGCGATTGTCGTACCCGTACCCGGCGGTCACGAAGAGCGAACGTCCTCGCGCGTCGACTGTGGTAAAGCGGGGCCGGACATTCCAGCGCTCTGCCTTTGACTGGTCAGCCCAGCCATCGCGATCGACGTCCACCGCGCTCTGCACCGTACCGGCGGCCAGCAGCGAGAGGCCCGTGCCGGTGCCGAAACGACGACTGAGCCAGGTGGCAGCGTCGGTCACGCCCAGTGTCCGGCGATTGAGTAAGATTTCATTCTTTCCGGTCGGCGGCTTGGACACGAGATTGATGACGCCACCGAGCGCCTGCGCGCCATACAGCGACGACGCGGCGCCCTTGATGATCTCGACACGCTGCAGGTCAACGGGAGAGATGTCGAGCGGGCCGAGCGCGCTGCTGCTGCTGCCGTAGAGCGGCAGGCCGTCGGCGAGCATCACGGTGTAGTTCCCGGGAAGCCCAAGGATGCGCACGCTTCCGGTGCCGAGTCCGGGCGCGGTGGCCTGCACGCGAAGTCCCGGCGTTTCGTTGAGCAGCATGCCGATTCCGCTCGGCGACATCAGGGTCTTCTCGTCCACCTCCATCTCGTCGACGACCTCGACGCGAATTGGCGTCTCGCCCGCCAGCCGCTCCGTCCGGGTGGCGCTGATCTTCACGTCGGCGAGTTCCATCGCCATTTCGTTCATCGCCATCGTGAATGTGAGCGTGACCGTGCTGTCACGCACGATGATCACCGTCGCCCGGGCTGGCTTGAAGCCAACGTGCGCGACAGTGACCACTTGGCGTCCTGTGGCGAGTTTGAGGACCGCCTGTCCGGCGGCGTCGGTCAGCGCACTCGTTCCTGACGACTGGACGCGGAAGCCGCCGAGCATCCCCATCGCCTCGTGCACCGTCACTTGCACGCGGCCACTGTCGGCCGACTGCGCGGCGATGGGCGGAACGAGGACGAGACCAACCGCGAGGATAATCGCGGCGATTCGTGATGTGCGCATAAGGTAAGTCTACCACTCGGGCGCTCGATTCGCCTTACGGACCTTTTACAGCTCTGGGAACAGGCCCGTAGATGATGATGGCAACCGGCGCTGTGGTCCGATCCTCGATCGCACCCCAGCAGTAGGTAGCGCCCGCGGCCGTGAGCCCACAGGTGTGTTTCTTTCCCGCGGCCAATGCCGTGAATTTCAGACCGCCCTGCACCAACACGGGAGATGATCGATTCGTCGTGGAATTGTCCCCAAGATTCCCCGCGGAATTTCTGCCCCAGCAGTACGCGGAGCCATCACCCGTGAGTCCACAGGCGTGAAATACTCCGAGGGCCATCGTCGTGAATACCAGCCCGCCCTGCACTTGCACCGGTGTCAGGCGATCGGCGCCAGTCGTGCCGTCCCCGACCTGGCCATAAATGTTGTAGCCCCAGCAATAGGCCGCTCCTGCCGCTGTGAGCGCGCACGTAAGCGGGCCGTTCGGAGGAATGATCTCAGTCGCGGCCGCAAAAATGGATGCAAAGACCAGCCCGCCTTGGCACGCAGTCGGCGTGGTCGATATGTTGCTCGTGCCGTCGCAAAAGCCTCCGAATAACGAACTCCAACAGTAGGCAGCCCCGGTGCTCGTGAGCGCGCACGTATGATTTTGTCCCGCCGCAATCTTGCTAAAGGTAAGCCCGCCTTGGACTGCGCCTGGAGTCGTGGAAAATGGGCTGGATCCGCTCGGCCCGCCGGTAGAGTACCCAAGCGGGCCTTGTCCCCAGCAATACGCTGCGCCCGCGCTCGTCAACGCGCAGGTGTGAGTATAGCCCGCGGACAGGGCGGCAAACGTCAGTCCGCCAGAAACAGCAACCGGAGCGGAGCGATCAGAAATCGTATTGTCGCCAACAGAGCCCGACGCGTTCATTCCCCAGCAGTAGGCGGCCCCGGTAGTCGTGAGGCCACAGCTATGGACACCGCCCGCAGCGACCGAGGCGAACGTCACACCGGTTTGCTGTACGGCGAGTGGATTCGTCGAGTACTGACCAAACGCTGCCGTATTAGTATTCCCCCAGCAATAGACCGCCCCGAGGTTCGAAAGGCCGCAAACATTGCCGTAGAGAGAACTGAGCGCGGTGAACGTCAGCAAAGAGATGGACTGGGTCGTCGGCGGGATAGTAGGGGATGTAAATGTGAGCGTGTAGGTGCCGCTCTGGCCGCCAATTCCAACCGTAGAGAACGTCGCCACGCCGTTGACGGCAATGACCATCGCGGTCCCGACGACAGTTGCGCCCGCGCTGACCGTCATCGTCACCGGCGACGTCGAGTTTGTGACGGTATTGCCGCTCGTATCACGGATTGTGATCACCGGCTGCGTGCTGAACGCCGCCCCGCTTGCCGCGCCGGCCGCGCTCGTCGTGACCGCCAGTTGAGTTGGTGCGCCGTACGTGGGTACGATGCCCTGCGTCGCCGACGTCAGCCCACTCGTCGCAAAGGTCAGCGTGTAACTGGTCCCCGCCGTCCCGCTCACCCCGACATTCGCAAAGCTGGCCACGCCGTTGACGGCCGTGGCCGTCGCGGTCCCGACCAAAGTCGCGCCAGTGCTGACCGCCATCGTCACCGTCGAAATCGCGCTTGTGACGGTGTTGCCGCTCGCATCACGGATTGTGATCACCGGCTGCGTGCTGAATGCCGCCCCACTCGCCGCGCCGGCCGCGTTCGTCGTGACCGCGAGTCGTGTCGCGGCACCAAACGTTGGCGTAATAGCCTGCGTCGCGGACGCCAGTCCGCTCGACGCAAAGCTCAGCGTGTAACTCGTCCCCGCTGTACCGCCGATGCCAACCGTGGCGAACGTTGCCACACCATTGACCGCGGTGGCTGTTACCGTCCCCACTACCGTCGCGCCGGTGCTTACGGTCATCGTCACCGTCGCTGTGCTGGTCGCAGCAAGATTTCCCTCCGCATCCAGAACGCTCACCACGGGCTGCGTCGTGAACGGGGCACCAGCCGCTGCGCCCGCGGCAGGGATCGTGACCGCGAGCTTTCTCGCCACGCCAGCAGTTACCGTGATCGGCTGCGTCGCGGACGCCAGTCCGCTCGACGCAAAGCTCAGCGTGTAACTCGTCCCCGCTGTACCGCCGATGCCAACCGTGGCGAACTTTGCGACACCATCCACGGGTATCGCGGTCGCGCCACCAATCACGGTTGCGCCGCTGTTCACAGTCATCGTCACGGCGTTGGCGTCTGTCGTGCTCTTCGCGAGGTTGCCATACGTATCAAACAGCGTCACGCGCGGCTGCTGCGTAAACGCGGCACCAGACGCGGCCCCCGACGCACTTTGCGTAAGCGTTAGTTGCGTCGCCGCGGCCGGCCACACGGTTGCGCTCCATGACACCGGTGCGAGCGTATCCGCCTTGACGGTTGCGCGTTGCGTGCTGTCCGTGCGCGTCCCGACCGTCCAGCGTGCACGCGCGATTCCCGATGCGTTCGTCACGCCAGTGGCGGGCGCAATGGTGCCGCCACCCGCCGTAACCGTCCAAGTAACGGACGCGCTCGGCGAGGGATTCCCGTATCGATCGGTCACCCGAACCGCCAATGAGTCGTTCACAGCGGTTCCCGCCACGGCACCCAGGAAGTCGCCGGCCAGTTTTGTCACTGTAGTCGCGACGTCCGCCACCGGCGTTGCGCGAAACACCCCAAACACCAGCTTGTTCCCCGTACCAGGGTCCACCGCTCGCGCTTCGACGCGCTGGCTATCAGTGACCGCGGTACCCACCGTCCACCGTTCCTTGGCAATGCCGCTGTCCGAGGTGATGGCTGCGCCTGCAAACACGCTACCTCCGCCGGATATCACACGGAAGTTGACCAGCTGCCCCTTGATCACCCGACCGGCCGAATCCACCACCCGCACCTGCAACGCCTGCGCCAGTTCCTTCCCGACGATCGCTGCCTGATCTTGCCCAGCAACGATCAGCATCGCCGCCATCGGTACAGCGACAACTACTGTA
>JAPLKT010000110.1:9587-12687 GCA_026387895.1 Gemmatimonadota bacterium
TAGGAGCGTCGTTAGCACCACCGGAGCAACTCAGCCCCGCGACAATCAAAAAGACCGCCGCGACGACGATTGCCATTGGGCGGCTTACGAAAACCCATGAGGTCGGCATGTTCTTCGAGGTCACAGAATCTATGTAGCACTAAAGCCTCACCAAGTCAAATAATACACGAACACGGGTTAGACCGCGAAAAGCCCCGCCGCATGACCTACCCATCACGCGGCACGCGGAAAAGGCTGCACGCGAACTCCAGAATATCATCTCGAATTACGACAGCGGGGAGCCCTTTCAGGCTCCCCGCTGTCATAATCCATCGAAAATAAAACGTGGAGGCGGGGAGATTCGAACTCCCGTCTTGTATAGGATCTTCCGCAACGTCTACGCGCGTATCCCACCGATTAATGTTTCCAACGGCTGGCCAGTGGGCCGCCCATCGTTGGATGAGCCCTCTAAAGTTTCGCTCAACGACGGAAGGCGCGCCGCCAAGCTATCACGGATTTGCGATACCTAGGAAGACGCCCCGGGAGGGCTTCCTCTTAGGCACTGCTGGACGTAACTAAAAGTTACGCAGCAAGAGCGAAGTTGTTGTTCGCAGTTGGATCTTTCCCGAGTGTTTTACCAGGAACCCGAGGACCTGGGCGCGCAGCTACGGGGTCACTTACACAATCGATTCCGGTCGCCCCCGTACCTACCCCTCAAATATACACCTCCCGCCGACATTCTGCTCGACGGACCTGCTCACCCCGCCGGCTCACCCCGACGGCTCACCCAAAATCCGCGCAGCCGCCATCGCCGCGCCGAACCCGTTGTCGATGTTGCACACCACCACGCCCGCGGCGCAGCTGTTCAGCATCGTGAGCAGTGCCGCCAGCCCGCCGAAGCTCGCACCATAGCCGACACTCGACGGCACCGCAATCACGGGCACCCGCACGAGCCCGCCCACGACGCTGGGCAGCGCGCCATCCATCCCGGCGACCACGATGATCACCGCGGCCTCGCGCAACACGTCCTGCTTGGCCAACAGTCTGTGAATCCCCGCCACACCGACATCCGTGAGCCGCTGCACTGGGATCCCGAGCGCCCCAAGCGTCGCAGCCGCCTCCTCCGCCACCGGCAGATCACTCGTCCCCGCGGTGACGATAAGGCACGCACCACCCCCAGAGGCGGGCACAGCACTCGACGGCGCCAAGTACACGGTCCGACCAAGTGCGTTCACATCGGCCCCGGGGAACCGCGCCGCGATCGCGCCCTGCTGTGCCGCATCGGTGCGCGTCACCAGAAACCCATCGCGGTGTTCGGCGATCCGCTCACAGATCGCCACCACCTGCTCGACGGTCTTCCCCTCCCCGAACACGACCTCGGGATATCCGCTCCGTAGCGCACGATGATGATCGATGCTGGCGAAGCCAAGCGACTCCACCGGTTCGGCGTCGAGGACGCGCAGCGCATCATCGACCGTCGAACGCCCTGCTGAGAGTTCCTCAAGCAGTGCGCGGACCCGATCCCGACGCATTAGTGCTCGGCCTCCAGCAACGCGGCGTCCAGCTCGGCTGCCACTACGCTGTCGGCGGCCGCATCGAGCGCCTCACGGTGCCATCCACTCGCGAGATACCCCGCAAAAATCCCCTCGACTTCGTCAAAGCTGTTCACGGTATGCAACGCGCGTCGCAACTCTGCCGAGTTGGGGAGCCCCTTCACATACCAGCCGAGGTGTTTGCGGAACTCGAGCGCCGCACCAACGAGATCAGTTTCGTAGGCCATCACCATGCGGCAATGATCAATCGCAACGGCGAATCGTTCTTCCACTGAGGGTGGTGCTGGCATCGGCTCGCCATTCAACAGCGCGCGCGCCTGCCGGAAAATCCATGGCTGCCCAAACGATCCGCGCGCAATCATCACCCCGGCGCAGCCGGTCTCGGTGCGCATCCGCAGCGCGTCCTGCGCGGTCTTGATATCGCCATTGCCAATCACCGGGATCTCGAGCGCCTCCACCACGGCCGCAATCTCATCCCAGTGTGCATGCCCGGTGTACATCTGCGTGCGGGTGCGCGGATGCAAGGCAATCGCCCCAACACCAGCCGCCTGGCAACGCAACGCGATCTTGACGGGGTCGCGCATCTCTTCGTTCCAGCCACTGCGAATCTTGCATGTGACTGGGAGGTTCGTCCCCGCACGCACCGCGCGAATCACCTGCTCCACCAGATCGAGATCCTTCAAGCAGCCCGACCCGCCGTTCCGCCGCACCACCTTCTTGACGGGGCAGCCGAAGTTGATGTCAATGAACTCGGGCTGGAACACATCGGTCACCAATGCGGCTGCCTCACGCATGGCATCTGGATCAGCACCAAAAATCTGCACCCCGATCGGGCGCTCATCTGCCCCAAATCGGAGTTTCGACATCGTCGCCTCATTCTCGCGCCGGATCCCCTCGGCGGATAAGAACTCCGTCACCACCACATCCGCCCCCCATTGCCGACAGAGCCGGCGAAATGGTGATTCCGAAACCCCTGCCATCGGGGCGAGAATCAGCGGGACATCATGGGTGGTCGGATACGGGAACACAGGCATAATCGCAAGCTAAGCAACACTGCAACTGCTTGCAACGCCGACATTTGACGCAACTCTGCCCCATCGTTAGTTTGCAGGGATAATCAACGAAACGTGGGAGCGCGCCTTGCGCCTCCAGACACCGAGGAGCGGTATGGAACTGCGCGAGTTTTTCTCCGAAGACGCCGTCAAGCTGGACCTCGAAGGTACCACCAAGGACGACGTGCTCAAGGAGCTCATCGGACTGCTCGCCCTCGACGAAAAGAACGAGGCCATGCTGTTCAAGATGCTCAAGCGCCGCGAGAATCTTGGCTCCACGGGCATTGGCCGCGGTATCGCTATTCCCCACTGCCGTTCCTTGGTGGTGAACAAGCTCCGCGTGGCCTTTGGTCGTAAAAAGGAAGGGCTCGACTTCAAGGCCATCGACGAGAAGCCGGTGCATTTCTTCTTTCTGATTGTCGCCCCGCCACTCGAAGTCTCCAACCAATACCTCCCGGTGTTGGGCAAGATTGCGCAGTTCTCCAAAGAGTCCGACGTCCCCGATCGCCTCCTGGC
>JAPLKT010000041.1:0-35582 GCA_026387895.1 Gemmatimonadota bacterium
TGCTCATGGAATCGCGATCCTCAGATATCGATGGCGCGGCGAAGCATCGACTTCGCCGCCTGGAACACAGTGGCATTCGCCTCATAGATGCGCTTGGCATCCATCAGGTCGACGATTTCATCGGTCACGCGCACATTCGGATAGCGCACGTAGCCGTCGGGGTTGGCGTCTGGATGGCTCGGGTCGTATACCAGCGGTCCTTCGGTGGCGTCTTCCACGATTCCCGTCACCTTCACGCCGCCGGTCGTGACATCCTGACCGGTGGCATTGGCAAGCGTCGTGTCCGCACTCGCAAGCGCGGCGGCCGCTGCACCGCGACCCTGCGCCAGGGTGGAGGCTTCGTTCGGTCCAGCGTTGGCGACGCCAGTGTCGGCGGCGGAGGTCATCTCCACCATACGACGGCGATACGGTCCGCCACCTTCGGTCCGCGTGGTCTCGGCGTTGGCAATGTTGGTCGCAATGGTCTCCATGCGGAGACGCTGCGCAAACAGACCAGTCGAGGCGATGCCGAGCGTCCGGAACATCGGGCGCTGCGACGAGCCGTTGGAGTTGGTGTTGATCGGGCCTGGCATGGCTTACTTCTCCCGCAGGGCGTCGCGCAGCCCAGAGTAGGTCTTTTCTAGCAACTTGGCAGTCGCCTCATAGCGGAGCTGCTCGTCCGCGAGGCCTACCATTTCGGTTTCAAGGTCGATCGGAGCACCCTGCGACGTCGGCTGTCCCGGAATGGAAAACTGGGCAGTCTGGGACGAGGCCTGCGCAACCCGATCGGCAATCCCGCGCGCGCGCACTGAGCTCGCATCGAGTGCGGACTTCAGTTGATTCGCCATCGAGGTCCTGCCGATAAAGCCCACTGACACGGTTTGCTCCGGAGGGTGATGCCTGCCCTTATGCAACTGTGATGCCAAAGCATTTCGTGGGGGTGTTCGGTGTCCGTGGTGAGTTTATATCTCCTTATTTCACAACATGTTATAAGTTTTTATTGGCGCTCGATACATCCCGCCAAATCACGGGTGTATACACGCACGGGGCGGCACATTGTGCCGGCCCGTGGTAACCCAGCTGGACCCGCCCAAACGGTCAGTCGTCCTTGCCTGGTGTGTTCAACTTATTCCGAAGGGTCCGAACGCTGATCCCCAGCAGTTCGGCCGCCTTGGTCCGATTCCCCTCGGCCGCTTCCAGGGCCCGGGCAATCAGCTGTTTCTCGGCGTCGTCCACATTCAACGACTGCAGGGCAAGCGATACGGGGGACGACGGGTCAAACTGCACCGCAGCCCCGGTGTCGACGACCGGAGGGAGTAGGGCTGGCCATGACGTTCCAATGGAGGAACTGCTCGCCGGGGTCAGCCCGTATCGGCTGGCGTCGAACGCGTGCGCTTGGACGATTCCCTCGGTGGTGAAAATCACCGCCCGCTCCACCGCATGCTGCAACTCGCGGACATTGCCGGCCCAGTCCATCGACTGCAGGAGCTGAATCGCGTCCGGCGCGATCCCGTTAATGTTCTTCCCGATTTCGCTCGCGGTGCGCACCGCGAATCGCTGCGCAAGAATCGCAATGTCTTCCTTGCGCTCGCGAAGCGGAGGAATCAGAATCGGGATAACGCCGAGCCGATAGTACAGGTCGCGGCGAAAGGTGCCCGCTGCGACTTCCGAGGCGAGTTCACGGTTGGTGGTCGCAATGATGCGCACATCCACGCGAATCGGCACTGTTCCGCCGACCCGCTCAAACTCCTGCTCCTGCAGCACGCGCAGCAGTTTCGCCTGCAAGTCCAGGCGCATCTCGCTGACTTCGTCGAGCAGCAGGGTGCCACGATGGGCGCGCTCGAACGCGCCTTCGACGCGCTTCACGGCCCCCGTAAAGGCGCCCTTCTCATGGCCAAACAGGGCGCTTTCAATCAGCCCCTCGGGCAACGCCGCGCAGTTCAGTTGGATGAACGGATGGTCACGCCGATTGCTTTGGTCGTGTACGGCGCGCGCGAACAGTTCCTTGCCGGTGCCGCTCTCGCCCTGCAACAACACGGTGGCTCGCGTCGGGGCGGCCATGGTCACGGTCTGGAGCACGCGCCGAATAGCGGCACTCTCGCCGATAATATGCCGCTCGCTCCGGAACTCGTTCACCTCACGCTTCAACGCCTCGTTTTCGCGCCGCAGGCGGACGAACTCCAGCGCCTGGTCAACCGCGAACTGCAGCTGCTGCGGACGCACCGGCTTGGTGATGTAGTCCACCGCGCCGGCTTTAATGCTCGAGACTGCGTGCTCAATGCTCGCGTAGCCTGTGAGCATAATGAGCGGGACGTCAATGCCGTCACGCGCCAAGATCCCCAAGAACTCGATACCCGAGATTCCCGGCATCCGATAGTCGGAGATGATGAGGTCGATGTCGCCGTGCGCCAAAATTTGGAGCGCTTCGCCCACATTCCGGCACCCCCCGGTCTGATGCCCCGCGCGCTGCAGCGTATCTTCGATGATCATGTCGACCGATGGTTCATCGTCGACAAAGAGGATCGTGGCCATGCAGTCTGGTTGACGGAAGTTTGGCGTGAACCTTGCAAGCTAACGGCAGAGAAGCGCAAAATACAGAAGCCTCGTCTCCCGTACTCGTCTACATCCCGCATGCGACTGCTTGTCCTCAATTGTCACGAAGGCTGGATCCATCAGCTGGACCGACTCAACGAGGAGCTCCACATCGTGGTGGATCTCCCCGGGCGGCAGGTGTCAGGATGGGATACCCGGATGCGCCCCCTTCCGCGGGACGCACGCACCCTGAAACTCCCCGACGCGCTCGCGGGAGTTGGCGGTCCGTGGGATTTGGTGATTTGTCACAACATCACCGACCTCCTGGATGCCGCCACGATCGACGCCCCCAAGCTGCTGGTGATCCACGAGACCATTGAAGGACGGATCGCGCAGCAAGGGGCGGATATCTCGCCCACGCAGATGCAGGAGCGGCTCCGCCAATACCTGACGCTGCAGGGCGCCGACGTCGTGGCAGTCACCGACCTGAAAGGGCGATCCTGGGGGGTCCCCGGCACGGCGCTCCGCCACAGCGCGGACGTCAACGACTACTTCCCCCCGACCTACGCGCGTGCCGCCGGCCTGCGGGTCGCCAACCATATCGTCTCCAAACAGGTCTTCCTCGACTGGGACTTCCACATCCAGAGTTTTCACGGACTCCCGGTCACGCTGGTCGGGCATAATCCCGAGTTGGGGGTCGAAGCCGCCGAGAACTGGGACGCGCTCAAGCGCCTGTTTGCGGAGCATCGGTTCTATATCCATACAGCAAATCCGTCGTACGAGGACGGATTCAACATGTCGACCTGCGAGGCCATGGCCGCGGGGCTTCCCGTAATCACCAACGCGCATCCCGGCACGCCGATTACGGATGGCGTCGACGGATTCGTGGCCCGCACCCCGGACGAGGCGCGTCGTGCGGCTGAACGCCTCCTCGCCGACGCCGAACTCGCGCGCACCATGGGCGCGGCGGCTCGTGAGACGGCACTGCGCGAGTTTGCCCCTGACGGGTTCGAGCGGCGTTTCCGTGCGGCGATGGCACGAGCGCAAAAAAAATACCGCCGTCGAGCCCGTAAGGCCGACGGCGGCTGAGTCACACCTCAGCTAGCCAATCCGATCGACCAGAAGGGCGCGCGACGCTGCAGGGCGAGTCGTATAGCCGGAGGTCGCCGACACCCCTTGGCTCAGCTGCCCGAGCTCACGACGGATGCTCTGCATGCGCTCGGCGATCGTCGTCAACAACGCCGCATGTGATTTGAGCGCGCGGGCGCATGCTTCGTCCACACGCTGCCGCGCCGAGGTCCCCGCTGGGATCGCCGTCGGCGAAATCGACTCAATGACAAACGCTGCCTGTTCAAGCGACAGCGACAACTGTTCATCGCTTGCTTCGGCTTCGGCACGCGCACGATCGCAGAGGTCTGCGGCTTCGTGCAGCCGCAGCGCGGCATCTTCGGCGATCACGGCGGGATTCATGCGACTTCCATCTGTGGCACGCGCGCCGCGATCTCGGCAAAGGCATCACGGAGCTCGCGAATTTGGGCGGTGAGCCGCTCCAGCATCCGCACATCCGGGGTCATCCCCATGGTCTGTAGCTGACCGAGTTGGAAGACGTAGATCGACGAGAGCTGGCGTGCAATGGCGCCACCGCGATTGAAGTCGAGCGACGCCAAGAGCTCGCCGAGAATGTCGCGCGACTTCTCAAGCGCCGGGAAGAGCACGTCCGAGCGCGAGGCGGCGGCGGCAACCCGCGCTCTGGTCATCGCAGCGATAAGTCCGTCGAACGTGATGATCAACAACCGCTCAGGCGCAGCAGAGAGAATCTCCGTCTCACGGTACTTGTTGGTCATCATTCCCGGCTGGCTCACGCGACGTCTCCGTTAGTGTCTCTCACAGTATCGACTATTTCGACGAACTCTGAAGTGCGTTAATCTGCGATGTCAGCGCGCTGCCCATACTTTGTGCTTTCGACATCGCGGATTCCATCGCGATGAACTGTTTCGTGAGGGCAGCCTTGCGCGCGTCGAGTCGCGTTTGGATGTCCGTCATCCGCTTATCGAGTGCGTTCGCCTGCGTATCCGCCGTATCGGCCTGCGTGGTGGCGCTGCCGGTGCCCGTCGCAGAGATCGAGTCGGCAATCGACGCCAGCTGCCCACCTACGCCCAAGCTCAGCGCGAGTGTCCCCACGCTGCGCGCGGTGGAGCCCGTGTACTGAATCGTCACGCCCTCACTCGCATCACCTTTGGCGCCCGTGAGGAACTGCCCTCGGCCGACGCCCGCTACACCATTGATCGTGCCGACGACGTCGGTACCCGCGTAGCTCCCCGCGGCGAGGCCGAGTGCCGCGGTTCCATTGCCGCCCGTCCCAGCGGTGTAGGCGATCGTAAACCCACTCGACGAGCCAGCGTCGCTTCCGAGAATCCGCAACTGATTGCCGGCCGTGCGCGATGCGGAGAGTCGCATCCGCTGTGCGCCAAACAGCCCATTCAATCGCTGTACGATCGTGTCGAGTGAGTCGCCGTTGGCCAAGCTAATGGAGCCATTCAAGCCAGTCGCGCTATCCTTGATGGTCATCGTGTCGGCGTCTCCCGACGTCGCGTACGACGTCAAGACGGCACCCGTGGCATCCGCCGGCGCGGCCACGCGCGAGATATCGATGGCGTAGGGAGCGGCCGGCTGCGTCGCTTTCGCTGTGGTCCGCGCGCTCACGAACGACACCTCGGAGTCAGACGGCGCTCCGGTCATCGTGAAGAGCCGCTTGATATCGTCAAAATTCGTGGCGAGCTTGGCCTTCAATGCAACGGCGTCCAGCGAGAGCGTCCCCTTGGCGTCATGCTGGAGCCCAGCAGTCGCCGCGGAAACAAAACTGCCCGACAATCCGGTGACGTTGCTAATGAGACTCGAGGTCAGCGACGAACCCATCGAGCGCAGCGTGCTGTTGTTCGCGAGCGGTCCGCCCGCAGAGCCGTTCGAGTTGATGAACGAGCGCACCGCATTGTATGACGTTGCAAAATCCGTCAACGTCTTCGCAATCGCGTCCGGATCGCGCGCGATAGTGACATCGACGGCCGTGCCAGGTTCAGCAGACGTCAGCGACAGCGTCACGCCACTGATGGCATCACTGATCGTATTGGATCCCCGCGTGACATACTGCCCGTCGATCATTAACTGCGCGTCGGCGCCCGCCACAAGCTGCCGGCTACGTCCCGTGCTTCCATAGCTGGCCGAGATGGCGCCAAATGAATCCGTTCCGCCTGAGGCTCGGGTGACAGAAAGCGACATGGCCAGGCGAGAATCACCCGACGTTCCATCGGTCAGCCTGAGATGGCCAGCACTGATCGCCGCGTTGGCCGACCGCGTGTTGGCGCCGTATCCGCTGTCCGAGGCATTGATCGCCGTGAGGAGATCGCCCAGGGTGCTGTTCGCGCCAACGGTAAACGTTTTGTTGACCGTCGAGCCGTCGCCTGAAGTACCACCAATAGAAATCTGGTCTCCAGTCGCGAGTGCCATCGAGGTCCCATCCCTCGAAAGATCGGACAGGCGCGTGGTGGCATCAGCAGAGGCGCCACTTGTGGCATCAGTAAAAGCAGACGCGCTCCCCAGTACCTGCGTAATTCCGGCGCGACCGGGCTTCGTAAAGCCAAGTGCTGCCAGTGTTGCGGCGCTGTTGGTGGCGTCAGCGGGATCCCCTTCGATTGTCGCTGTCGTTGAGAGTCGATACGCGGTGCTACCGTTCAGCGCCTCAGACTTCACCGAAGCGGAGCCCGCATCGCCAGTCGCCGCGTTGATCTTCTGCGCGATAGTGGCCAGCGAATCGACCGAAAAATCAACGCGAATGATCTGTCCGTTGACGCGGATGCTCGACGGCCCTGGCAGTGGAATCCCGAGCAAGGTCGCAATCGCGGCGGTGCTGCTCGAGAGACGGTTGCTCTGGGTCGCGCCCGATGCGGAGCGGTTCGTGACGGTCGAGCCGTCAGTCAGTCCGAGCGCCTGGAGTGTTCCACTCCCATCGTCGAGGATCTCAACGCCAGACGAGCCCGCGCTCGCGCTTGTGAGCACGAGCCGCGCGCCACCACCCGTTGAGAGCAGCGACGCTGACACCCCACTCGGCGTGGTCCCCGCGTTCGCCGCGTTAATTTTGTCGCGCAGGTTGGTCAGTGAGTCGCTCGCCGCGACGGTGACTGCCCGCCCGCCAAGAGACAGCTGGCCGGTGAGCCCAAGCGCCACGGTTGCATCAGCGACCACGTTGCCGCTGACCTTCTCCGCCTTCGCCAGCGACATCACCTCAACGGAATACGACGCGGGAACGGCTCCTGTCGTCGCGGAGACACTCAGAAGTTCGCGCGCCGAGGTGGCACTCTTCGCCGCCTTTGCCTGAAACAAATCAAACGAACTGGGATTCCGGAGTGCGCTCGCAGCGATCTTGAACTGCCCAACCACGCTCTGGAACTGGTGCCACGCGGTGCTCTGCGCCTGTAACGCGGCTTGGCGTTTTGCCACCGGCGACAGCGTTCGCGCCGATTCTGCAGCCATGATCTGATCGACCATCGATTGCCACTGCACGCCGCTCGCGAGCCCTTGGACGGAGCCAGCGGGCGAGGAACTCGAGGAGCTGATGGGAGAGGTCATGTGAGAACCAGCGGATGGTTGGAGCACGACGCCCCCGGAACCATGATCGGTCCCGGGGACGGCGTGTGATGTAACTCGTGACTACTGGCCAGAATCAGCCGAGGAGCTTCAGGATTCCCTGGCCGGCCTGGTTGGCCTGGGCGAGGATCGCGGTGCCGGCCTGCGCGAGGATGTTGCTCTTGGAAAAGTTCACCATCTCATCCGCCATGTCGACGTCGCGGATCGTGCTCTCGGCGGCCGAGTAGTTCTGAACAGTGGTCTTCAGGTTCGCGACCGCGTTCTCCATGCGGCTCTGGCTGGCGCCGATGTAACCGAGGGAGGCGTTGACGCTTCCGATCGCGCTGTCCAGAGCGGTCAGGGCAGTCTGCGCGTTGGCAAGCGTGTCCACAGCGGAGCTGCCGATTCCGAGCGTGGTGGTCGACAGGTCCATCTTGGTGCCGTCCACGGCAGTGTATCGTTGCCCGTGTAGTCGCCCGAGGCGCCGACGAGGAAGGTTGCGGCGTAGGTGCCGTCGAGCAGCGACGTGCCCTGGAACTTGGTGCCGCTGACCGTGCGGTCAATCTCGGCGGCGAGCTGCGTGAACTCGTCGTTGATGCGACCGCGACCGTTGCTGTCCACCGTGTCCGACGCGGCCTGCGTGGCGAGCTCCTTCATACGCTCCAGCATCGACTGCACCGACGAAGCGGCGCCTTCCGCAATGCTGTACACTGAGTTCGCCTGCTCCGCGTTACGCGTCGCCTGGTTGTACGAGCGGATGTCCGAGCGCAGGACGTTCGCTGTGCCAAGGCCGGCGGCGTCATCAGCCGCGCGGGTGATACGGAAGCCCGAGGACAGCTTCTGGGTGGAGGAGGCAACCGCGTTCTGCGAGTTGGTGAGGTTGCGGGCTGCCGAGAGGGCACTGACGTTCGTGTTGATGCGCATGGTATTGCTCCCTAGTGTGCGTTGGAGGGAATCCGTTCCCTCGTGAGTCGATGCGTAAGTGCATCGCCTCCACTGACCATTATCGACCAGACCATCTCAGACTTTAGCGTCGCAGCGCAGCGTGTCTGAACTCGCTCGTGAATCACCTGCAACAACATTTTCTGCACCGGCGAAAACTGTTTTCTATCGTCACAACAGTTTCACATTCACTCTTATCGGCTGCTGTATGAATTTCTGTAATCGTGTATCACCGCGGTGTGCGCATCACGGCACTCACGCGATCTTCGTCACAGGAAACGATTCGCGAATGCCCCACGGACCATCACCAAGCACCAGCTGCATGCCACGACGACGTCCATGATTTAGAAGCAACGGTCCTTGCAGATTCGCGGTGGCATGCTCGCCGGCGCGGCCAGGCAGCGTGACGATCGCGTAGACCGCGACTTCATTTGGCTGACCGGCGTCGAGACGACGCACGTCGGAATCACTGAGCTCAACGGAGTATCCCTCAAAGGCGAGGAATGGATCCACGAGCAAGAAGGCGAGCCCGGAACGATCCACCGACTGCAACCACGCCGTGCCTTGCTTGGCGCCGGTGATAAACACCCAGCGCTGGCACGACGGGAATCCTGGAATGCCCGCGGGAAAATCCACGAACGCGTCGTCGGCGACCGCGAGTGGGCCGAACAGCTCCGACTGGATCGTCGTCATGCGAGTTGAAGCATCGGACATCGTGTCGTTCATCGGAGGTAATCGGTGAGTGAGAGGTTGAGAATGCGCGACGTTGCGGCCATCGCAGCCTGATACGCGGTCTGTCGTGATGTGAGCATCGTGATCGCGGCTTCGATATCCACATCCTGCAGATTCGAGGTCGAGGCTTGGAGTTGCTGGGTGAGCGAGGTCAGGTTCGAGTCGGCGAGCTGCAACTGACTGGCGCGCGCCCCGACTTCTCCGAGTTGGCTCTGGACTTTCGCAAACGCGCTGTGGCTGTCGCCAATGAGGGACTGCAGCGTCGTGATATCATTGGTTTGCAACGCCGCGGCCATGTCTTGCAAGGTCTTGAGTGGCCCAGCGGTGGAGTTCCCAAAGACGGTGGCGCCATCGTGCGTCGGTGTGAGCTGTTGTCCGCTCCCGATCTGCACCGTGCGTACACCCGTCGGCTGGCCGGACACCGTAAAGGTTGCCGTCGCGCCGCCAGTATTGATGGCGAAGGGTGCCGTGCTCGACGACGTGCCACCGAACAGGTAGTCCGCGCCATCCTTCGCGTTTCCGAGATTCACGGCCTGAGCGAGCAACTGGCTCATCTCGGAACCCGCGGCATTGCGTGTGGCGGCGTCCGCCGTGTCGGTAGCCTGCGCAATCGCGAGTTCACGTGCGCGCGAGAGAATATCACCGAGTTGATTGAGGGCCGATTCTTCAAGCGTCGCGCGTGCCGTCGCCAGATTAACGTTGCGCTGATACTGCGTTACTGAGCGAAGCTGACTCTGATTCTGCATCACGGCATGGGCAGCGGCCGGATCGACCGACGCCTCGGTGAACCGCTTGCCGCTCGAAATCTGTTGCTGCGCCGCGTCGACCTGACCGCGGAGCGTGCTCAGATTCAGAACTGCGTTATCGCTGATGCTGAAGTTCGTGACACGCATCGATGGACCATCCATGAGCAGGTGTTGGCGGACAAAGCTGCCGCCTCGCGGGCTAATTGAGCACGATTCGTGCCAGAGCCATCTGAAGCGATAGCCGTCACGAAACTGGCCGCCTCACCTGCCAGCCCTCTGGCCGAACTGTGTACTCTTTCGATTCCCTCTAGGGTGTCATCCCGAGTGGAGCATGGTTCCGCAGCGCTGCTTAAATGAATGCGGCGCAAATATTTCGATCTTCCTGCGAGAAATACCTAAAGTCTTGTGTGCCACGGGCCGACATATCACTCATGGATTCCTTCACCATGACTCTCATTCGAAGCTCGAACCCCGACTTGCGTCCGCATCCGCGGCTCGTCAAGCCGGCGCCAGCCCCATCGGCGTCCGTTCGGGTATCGACCCTCGACGTTCGCGTCGGGGCCCGTGTGACAGATCATCTGACGGTGAACTATCCGGCACTTCGGGAGGCATTGCGGCAAGAATCGCCGACCAGCGGATCCTCGACGAACTCAAGGCCCGCCTCACTAATGGAGAGGCTCCTCTTGAGGCCGTCGAGGCGGTCGCGGCGACCTACACCGCCGCCCCGTCGAAGGCACCTGGACAGGCCTCCGGACAGGCCTCCGGACAGGCCTCCGGACAGGCTTCAGGCCAGCCCGCGAGCCCGTCCACTGGTCCTCAGCTTCGGCTCACCAAGTGAAACTGTATCGCCGACAGGCTCCGCCGGGCACTCGCTGGGGGGGCCTCGTCCTCCTCGCGACACTGGCGGATGGCCCCATGCCTGGCCCCATGCCTGAGGCGATGGCCGCTGGCTCAAAGGGGGCTGCACCGACCAACTCCGCACCTGAGCAGCCGAGCTGGTCCGTAGCTGACATGATCGCATTGGCCACCACTCAGGTGGACCGCCAACCCGCCATGCTGCGGGCGGCGCGCGCACGTGCCTCGAGCATCCGCGATCACGCCGCTGTTTCGCTGACCTCCGGACCCCTGGGTGGTTCAGGTACCCCCACATCCGGACATTCTGGCGCGAAAAATGCAGTACCGTTCGAAGTGCGTTACTAGGATCTCGGCCTGACCGTCAGCCTGAGCAGCCGTTGCTGATTAGCCGGTGCTGAGCAGTCGCTAAAGTATTTTCGCTCGCTGTCGATATTGCTCGTACAGGAGGAAACATCGAAATGAAGATTGGAAACATCGGAACGCCGGCGTCCAAACTCGCCACCACCACCGTCAACCGCGACTCGGCCAAGCCGACCGCGTCGTCGGTGTCGTCCCCCGTTACGACCTCGCGTGCTCCAAAGCGCGATGCCGTAACGCTTTCGGCCGAAGGGCTCGCCATGTCCAAGAGCGATGGCGCGAACACCGCGAGCGCCGCGAGCGCCGCGAGCGCCGCGAGCGCCGCACGCTTAGCGGAGATTCGCCAGCGGGTGAACCAAAAGGCATACGACTCGGCCGAAGTGCTGGATTCGGTCGCTCGCGCGATCCTGAAGTCCGGCGACCTGTAGTCGTCGTCCCATCTCCTCAGCCCCACAGAGATTCCCATGACGCCAGCACGAATCGAAGAGATCCTCTATAACTCCGAAGTCGCGCTGCGCGCCGTGGACCTTGAAGTCTCGACCCTTCGGGCAATGCCGAACCGAGATGGCGGAGCAGGAAGCACCTCGCTGGCCTGGGGCACGGACGCCTCGACGGGATCGGCAGCCGAGGGCTGAGGAACCAAAGAGCGCCACCCGGATGGGTGGCGCTCCCTTTTGATTTATATAGGTAGGCTCAAACCGCTGGGTAGACCCCTGAATCCTGGGATCACCCAGCGGTTGACTTAAGGGCCGCCCTCGCTATCTTCCTAAGGCTCTGGCAGAAAGTGTCACACGCTAGAGCAAAACCGGTGAACTGCGTACCGGGACTTATGGGCTCGCCAACGTGCTGATGTCATCATAGCACGCGCGGGGATTGTGGGATCAGTCTACCGAATGTTTCCGCTCTGTGCGGACACTGAGGTTCCCGAAAAGCAACGCAGGACAAATTGACGTCGGAATGGATCGCGAGACGGGTGTCTCACGATTGCTGCACAACTTCCGGCGCGCCGAGGGTCCCCGTTCGCGCAGCAGTGGCGAATGTACCCGGCGAGAGCGGATGGATACCAATCCTGCCGTCGTAGCGAGTTATTCGTGCTGCGATGTGTCAGGGTGAATGGTCCAGCCGCGTTTTTGCTCCCAGACGTCTGGGGTAGGGCACGAAAGCAGTCTCGAAGGTGCAGGAATCGAATACGAGTATCCATAATATCGCGGCGGCACAGTCTGCCTCGAACGACGCAAATACGGGATTCTGATTACGATGGCTCGCGACACCGAACTGAAGTACTATCGCAATATCGGCATCATGGCCCACATTGATGCCGGGAAAACCACGACGACTGAGCGCATCCTGTATTACACAGGAAAGTCGCACAAGATCGGCGAGGTGCACGATGGTGCGGCTACGATGGATTGGATGGAGCAGGAGCAGGAGCGCGGCATCACGATCACGTCGGCCGCGACCACGTGCTTTTGGAAGCGCGCTGGCGATAGCCATGTGATCGGCAACCAGACGGGCCCCGAGTATCGCATCAACATCATCGACACGCCGGGCCACGTGGACTTCACCGTCGAAGTGGAGCGTTCGCTCCGCGTGCTCGACGGCGCGGTCGCGCTGCTGGATTCGGTCGCCGGTGTTGAGCCGCAGACGGAGACGGTGTGGCGTCAGGCCGATCGGTATCTCGTGCCGCGTCTCATCTTCTCAAATAAGATGGACCGCGTGGGCGCGAACTTCGATCGTTGCATGGCGATGATCAAGGACCGCCTCTCGAAGGATGCGTATCCGCTGCAGCTGCCGGTGGGCTCTGGTGAACTGTTCACCGGTCACGTCGACCTCATTGAGCGCAAGCAGTACATCTTCGACGAAGACACACTGGGCAAGACCTTCACCGTTGCCGGCGTGCCGGACGACATGAAGGACGCCGTTGAGAAGGCGCGTCATGAGCTGGTCGAAGCGGCGGTGCAGCACGATGACGAGCTGATCGAGAAGTACTTCAGCGGCGTCGAGTTGACGGTCGAAGAGATCCGCCAGGCGATTCGCTCGGCGACGATCAAAATGAAGTTCATCCCCGTGCTCTGTGGCGCCTCGTTCAAGAACAAGGGCGTGCAGGCGCTGCTCGACGCGGTCATCGACTATTTGCCGTCGCCGCTCGACGTGCCCCCGATGCAGGGGCATCTCCCGGGCCAGGACGACACCTTCGAGACGCGTGAAGTGAGCGACGATGCGCCGTTCTCGGCGTTGGCGTTCAAGATCGCGACCGATCCGTTCGTCGGAAAGTTGACCTTCTTCCGTTGCTATTCGGGCAGCATCAAGGCTGGCAGCTACGTGTACAACGCGTCGAAAGACAAGCGTGAGCGCGTGGGCCGTCTGCTGCAGATGCATGCCAACAAGCGCGAGGAGATCGAGGAAGTCCGCGCTGGCGATATTGCCGCCGCGATCGGTCTCAAGGACACCCGCACTGGCGATACGATGGCCGATGAGGATCGTCCGATCATCCTCGAGGCGATGAAGTTCCCGAACCCCGTCATCGACGTCGCGATTGAGCCGAAGACCAAGGCCGACCAAGACAAGCTCGCGATCGCGTTGAGCAAGCTGGCCGAAGAAGACCCGACGTTCCGTGTGCACTCGGACGCCGAGACCGGTCAGACGATCATCTCCGGGATGGGCGAGCTGCATCTCGAGATCATCGTCGATCGTATGATGCGCGAGTTCAAGGTGGACGCGAACGTTGGTCGCCCGCAGGTGGCATACCGCGAGACGATCCGCAAGACCGTGCAGAAGGTGGAAGGGAAGTTTGTCCGCCAGTCTGGTGGTAAGGGTCAGTACGGCCACGTCGTGATCAACGTGATGCCGGCCGAACTCGGTCAGGGCTTCGTGTTCGAAGACAAGATCGTGGGCGGCGTGATTCCGCGTGAGTTCATCAAGCCGGTGGAAGCCGGCATCAAGGAAGCGCTCGAGAACGGCATTTATGCCGGCTACCCGATGGTGGACGTGAAGGTTGAGCTGATTTATGGCTCGTACCACGACGTCGACTCGAGCGAAATGGCGTTCAAGATTGCCGGTTCGATGGCGGTGAAGGAGGGCGTGCGGTTGGCGTCCCCGGTGCTGCTTGAGCCGGTGATGAATGTGGAAGTCGTCTCGCCGGAAGCGTACATGGGCGACGTGCTGGGCGACATCTCCTCGCGTCGCGGCAAGATCGGTGGTATGACGCAGCGTGGCGAGGCGCAGGTCATCTCGGCGAGCGTGCCGCTCAGTGAGATGTTCGGGTACTCCACGAAGTTGCGCTCGATGTCACAGGGGCGCGCGGTGTACTCGATGGAGTTCGCGCACTATGACGAAGTGCCGAAGTCGAAGGCAGAAGAGATTATTGCGAAGGTGAAGGCATAAGCAGGTTTCGGCAGTAGGTAGGAAGTTTCAAGCGCAACACCCGGGTTTCCATCAACCAACTAGCAGCAGGATTCGACAATGGCCAAGGCAAAGTTCGAGCGCAATAAGCCGCACGTGAACGTCGGTACGATCGGTCACGTGGACCACGGCAAGACGACGACCACCGCGGCGCTGACGAAGGTGTCGGCCGACCTCGGCTTCGGCACCAAGTACATCGCATACGATCAGGTCGCGAAGGCGTCTGAGTCGCAGGGCCGTCGTGACCCCACGAAGATCCTGACGATCGCCACGTCGCACGTTGAGTACGAGACGGCCAACCGTCACTGCGCCCACGTCGACTGCCCAGGCCACGCGGACTACGTCAAGAACATGATCACGGGTGCTGCGCAGATGGACGGCGCGATCCTCGTGGTGAGCGCGGTCGACGGCCCGATGCCGCAGACCCGTGAGCACATCCTGCTCGCGAAGCAGGTGAACGTGCCGAAGGTCGTCGTGTTCCTGAACAAGTGCGACCTCGTTGAGGACGCCGAGCTTCTGGATCTCGTCGAACTCGAAGTGCGTGAACTGCTCTCCAAGTACGGCTTCGACGGCGACAACGCCCCGGTCGTGCGTGGCGCGGCGATCCGTGCAATCGAAGGCGAACAGCAGTGGGTGGACTCGATCAAGGCGCTGTACGACGCTCTTGATACGTACATCCCGGAGCCGATGCGCGAAGTCGACAAGCCGTTCCTGATGCCGGTCGAAGACGTGTTCTCGATCACCGGTCGTGGCACGGTGGCGACGGGCCGTATCGAGCGTGGCAAGATCAAGGTGGGCGAGGAAATCGCCCTCGTCGGTTTCCACTCGGACAAGAAGTCCGTGGTGACGGGCGTCGAAATGTTCCGCAAGCTGCTGGATGACGGTCAGGCCGGTGACAACGTCGGTCTTCTGCTCCGCGGCGTGGACAAGAAGGACATTGAGCGCGGCATGGTGTTGGCCAAGCCAGGCTCGATCCCCCCGCACACCAAGTGCGAGGCCGAGGTCTACGTGCTCACGAAGGATGAAGGCGGCCGTCACACGCCGTTCTTCAAGGGATACCGCCCGCAGTTCTATTTCCGTACGACGGACGTAACGGGCTCGATCGAGCTTCCGGCCGGCACGGAGATGGTGATGCCGGGTGACAACATCCAGATGACCATCGAGTTGATCACGCCGATCGCCATGGAAGAGGCGCTTCGCTTCGCGATTCGCGAGGGCGGCCGCACGGTGGGCGCTGGCGTCATCACGAAGATCCTCGCGTAAGCAGAACTGGACCTACCGGCGCCGTCGCATCGGCGGCGCCGGGCGGGTCTCTTCACTGAGAGTAACATGGCTGGCAGAATCCGTATCCGTTTGAAGGCGTTCGACCACGCGGTGATCGACCAGGCCGCTGCTGACATTGTGCGCACGGCCGAGAAGACCGGGGCGCAGGTGTCGGGGCCGATTCCGCTCCCGACGAAGACGCAGCGTTGGACTGTTCTCCGGTCCCCGCACGTCGACAAGAAGTCGCGTGAGCAGTTTGAGTTGAAGACGCACAAGCGGGTGATCGATATTCTCGATTCCCGCGCCCAGACGGTGGACGCGCTGACGAAGCTCGATCTGCCAGCCGGTGTGGACGTCGAGATCAAGGTTCAGTAGCACTTAGCAGACGTACCGCGCGCGAGTGCATCCGGGGATTCTCCCCCGCATCGGTCGCGCGGCACGCCACAGTCCAACGGCAGTCTTCCGGCGTGCGCGCCGGGCCGTGACTACGCCACGAGGAAACAATGATCGGTATTATTGGCAGAAAACTGGGGATGACCCAGATCTTCAATGCGGCGGGGCAGCAGATCCCGTGCACAGTGGTTGAGGCCGCTCCGAATCCCGTCACGAAGGTCATGACGAAGGATGCGGCGGGCTTCGATTCCATCGAACTCGGCTTTGAGTCGCAGCGCACGGCGCGCGATTCCAAGAAGGGCGAGCGTGATCCCAAGGGCAGTCGTGCAGCAGCGGCGGAGATCGGACATGCGGCGAAGGCCGGGTTGTCGGCGGCTCCGGCGTTTCTCCGCTCGTTCCGTCTCGACGACGCGCCGGGGAAGGATCCGGAAGTGCCGTCGTACAAGGTCGGTGACGTGATCACCGTCGGCGTTTTCGCCGAAGGGGACACCGTCAAGGTGACCGGCACCTCGAAGGGCCGCGGTTTCCAGGGCGTGGTGAAGCGCTGGAACTTCGCGGGTGGCCCGAACACGCACGGCAACACGAAGCACCGTCGTCCTGGCTCGATCGGAGCCGGCACGGACCCGTCGCGCGTCATCAAGGGCAAGAAGATGCCGGGCCATTACGGTGCCGAGCGCGTCACGCAGACGCACCTTCGCGTAGAGAAGATTGACGCGGAGCGCAACCTGATCTACATCCGCGGTTCTGTCGCCGGCCCGAAGAATGGGATCGTCCTCGTCCGCAAGCAGGGTTAACCGATGGCTGACACGATGAACATTGACGCTGCCGCGTTCACCGCAAAGGGAACGCCGCGCGACCGTATGGCCCTTCCGGGCACGGTGTTTGATGGCACGGTCAACGTGCCCGTCATGCACCAGGCCGTGAAGGCGTACTTGGCCAATCAGCGCCAGGGCACGCACAGCACGAAGACGCGTGGCGAAGTGATCGGTGGTAACCAGAAGCCGTGGAAGCAGAAGGGAACCGGTCGTGCCCGCTCGGGCTCGACGCGTTCGCCCGTCTGGGTCGGCGGTGGTACCGTGTTCGGTCCGCGTCCTCGCAAGTACACCGAGACCGTGCCGCGCCAGGTGCGTGCACTGGCTCGGAAGAGCGCACTCAATGCGCGCGCCAGCGAAGGCGCACTGCACGTGATCGATGCGTTCCAGTGGGACGCGCCGAAGACGTCGCAGATGTTGCAGCTGATCGCGCGTCTGGAGCTCACGGGCAAGAAGGTGCTCGTGCTGACCGATGGCGTGAAGTCGAATGTGTTCCTGTCTGGCCGGAACCTGCAGAACGTGCATGTGCTGCCGTACAGCGACGTGTCGACGTACCACATTTTGTGGTCGCACACGGTGCTGATCGAGTCGGCTGCTCTGGGAGAGGCGCTCGCGCCGATCGCGGAGAAGGACGTCGCGAAGGTGAAGGTCCGTAAGGCTGTACCGAAGGCTGAGGCCGCTGCAAAGGCTCCTGCCAAGAAGAAGGCCGCTGCCCCGAAGGCCGAAAAGGCTGAGAAGGCGCCGGCCGCGAAGAAGAAGGCCGCTGCTCCGAAGGCCGAGAAGGCCGCGGCGCCCAAGAAGACTGCCGCGAAGCCGGCGGCCAAGAAGAAGGGGAAGTAATCAATGGCAACGCTCCTCCGTACCATCGTGCGCCCGATCGTCACCGAGAAGAGCTCGGCGGCTTACCAGGATCGTGGCGAGTACACCTTCGAAGTGCATCCGGAAGCGAACAAGCAAGCGATCAAGCAGGCGATCGAAACGCTGTTCGGTGTCAAGGTGACGGGTGTGTGGACCTCCCAGCAGCGCGGCAAGTTGAAGCGCGTGGGAACCCGCTCCGGCCTACGGCCGCGCTGGAAGAAGGCCATCGTGACGCTGAAGGCTGGCGACACGATCGAGATCTTTGAGGGCTGAGTCATATGGGTATCCGCCAGTTCAAGCCGGTCACCAAGAGCTCGCGCTTTCGCTCGATTTCGGACTTCGACACCATCACGCGTTCTACGCCTGAGAAGTCGTTGGTCGAACCGAAGCCGAAGAGCGGCGGGCGTGACAATCACGGCCACATCGCGATGCGCCGCATCGGCGGTGGACACAAGCAGATGTATCGCGTCATCGACTTCAAGCGCAACAAGTTTGGTGTGGTCGGCACGGTCAAGGAGATCGAGTATGATCCCAACCGTTCGGCTCGCATCGCGCTGATCGAGTACACCGACGGGGAGAAGCGCTACATCATTCACCCGAAGGGACTGAAGCAGGGCGACACGGTGGTCTCGGGTCCGGGCGCCGATGTGCGCAACGGAAACGCGCTGCCGCTGAAGGAAGTCCCGCTCGGTACCGCGGTGCATTGCGTGGAGATTACGCCGAAGAAGGGCGCGCAGATGGCGCGTTCGGCCGGTACGAGTGTGCAGGTGGTGGCGAAGGAAGGCGATTACGTGACGTTGCGCATGGCCTCGACGGAAATGCGTATGGTGCACGGCACCTGCCTAGCCACGATCGGTGAAGTTGGCAACGCGGAGCATGAGCTCAAGTCGGCCGGTAAGGCCGGTGCGAGCCGTTGGGCTGGCAAGCGCCCGAAGGTCCGTGGCGAAGTCATGAACCCAGTGGATCACCCGCACGGTGGCCGTACACGCGGCGGTCGTAACGTGGTGAGCCCGTGGGGCAAGAAGGAAGGCGTCAAGACGCGTAATAAGAAGAAGCCGTCGGAGCGCCTGATCGTGCGCGGACGGAAGCGCGGCAAGGCGACTCAGTAACCGGGATACGATACTATGGCGAGAAGCATTAAGAAGGGCCCATTTGTCCAGGACAGCCTGATGAAGCGCGTCCAGGGCATGAACGCCCGCAGTGAGAAGAAGGTCATCAAGACCTGGTCGCGCGCCAGCACGGTGCTGCCTGATTTTGTCGGGCACACGTTCGGGGTGCACAACGGCAACAAGTTTATCCCGGTCTACGTGACGGAGAACATGGTCGGGCATAAGCTCGGCGAGTTCTCTCCGACGCGTCTGTTCCGCGGGCACACGGCAGCGGGAGCAGCGGCGAAGCCGTCCGTTTCCGCGGCACCGGCGAAGGCGCCGGCCGGCAAGGGAGGCAAGTAACCCATGACTGGAGCACGCGCGATTCAGCGTACGGCACGTCAGTCACCGTACAAGATGCGCCTCGTGATTGATCAGGTGCGGGGAATGAACGTCAACGATGCGCTCGCGTTGTTGAAGTTCAGCAAGAAGCACGCGGCGAAGCAGATCGAGAAGGTGCTGCGGAGCGCGATCGCGAACGCCGAGCAGGCAGCGCGGAACGCGAACACCTCGATCGACGTCGACGCGTTGTACCTGACGCACGCCATCGTGAACGAAGGGCCGAAGCTCAAGCGCTTCACCCCGGCCGCGATGGGCCGTGCTACTCCGATTCACAAGCGCACGAGCCACATCGACATCATCGTGTCCGAGAAGGAAGGGCGATAATGGGACAGAAGACTAATCCGATCGGCTTTCGCCTCGGCATCTCGAAGACGTGGCGTTCGACGTGGTATGCCAAGAAGGACTTTCCGGCGCTGTTGCAGGAGGATGAACTCCTCCGCAAGTATCTGAAGGCGCGTCTCTCGGGTGCCGCGATCAGCGACATCACGATTGAGCGGAAGCCCGGCAAGGTGGTGGTGACGATTCACACCGGTCGTCCGGGTGTGGTCATCGGGAAGAAGGGTCAGGCGGTGGAGGAGTTGAAGAACGAACTCCAGCAGCTGACCGGGAAGGAAGTTGGGGTGAATGTTGAGGAGATCAAGCGCCCGGAGATCGAGGCGCAGTTGGTTGCCGACAACATCTCGGCTCAGCTGGCGCAGCGTATTTCGTTCCGTCGCGCGATGAAGCGTGCGGTGCAGAGTGCCATGCGTATGGGCGCAGAAGGCATCAAGGTGAAGTGCAGTGGTCGTCTGGGCGGCGCCGAGATTGCGCGCGTCGAGGGCTACCATGAGGGGCGAGTGCCCCTGCACACGCTGCGTGCGAACATCGACTACGCCACGAGCACGGCGAAGACGACGTTCGGCACGATCGGCGTCAAGATTTGGATCTTTAAGGGCGAGATCGTCGAGGACCGTCGTGGCAAGACGTACTCGTCGGACGCGTAAGGGAGGAGACAAATAATGCTCGCACCGAAGCGCGTGAAGTTCCGCAAAATGTTTAAGGGGCGTACCAACGGGATCGCGACCCGTGGCGCCGAGGTGTCCTTCGGGCACTTTGGGCTACAGGCGCTGGAGCCTGGTTGGGTGACGGCCCGTCAGATTGAAGCCGCCCGTGTGGCGCTCACGCGTCATATCAAGCGCGGTGGCAAGGTGTGGATCCGGATTTTCCCGGACAAGCCGATCACGAAGAAGCCGGCCGAAACCCGAATGGGGAAGGGCAAGGGCTCGCCAGAGTTGTGGGTGGCGGTGGTGCGGCCTGGTCGTGTGATGTTCGAGATCGAAGGTGTGGAACGTGAGTTGGCAAAGAAGGCGCTGGGCCTCGCTTCGGCGAAGCTTGGCATCAAGTCGAAGTTCGTGGCCCGCGAGGAGGCGCATACCGAATGATGAAGGCATCGCAGGTTCGCGAGTTGTCGACTGCAGAGATCGTAACCCGTATCGCGGAACTCGAGCGCGAGCGGTTCAACCTGAAGTTCCGTGGGGCGACGCAGACGTTGGAAGATCCGCTTCGCCTGCGGGGGATTCGCCGCGACATCGCGCGGCTCAAGACGGAGCTGCGCGTGCAGCAGGCCGCGCCGGCCGTTGCGGCGCGCAAGGCGGGAGGTAAGTGACCATGGCTGATATGCAGAGTGCCTCGACGACTGCGCGCGGTGCGCGTAAGACGCGGACGGGGCTGGTGGTGAGCGACAAGATGGCGAAGACGATCGTGGTGCAGATCGAGCGTCGCGTTCCGCATCCCGTGTACGGCAAGATGGTCACCCGGACGAAGCGCTTGAAGGCGCACGACGAGGAAAACTCGGCGAAGACGGGCGACACCGTGCGCATCATGGAGACCCGCCCGCTGTCGAAGGACAAGCGGTGGCGCGTGGTCGAGATCGTTGAACGCGCGCGCTAAGGGAGACGACTAATGATTCAGCAGGAGTCGATGGTTAAAGTGGCGGACAACTCAGGGGCGAAGACGGCCCTGGTGATCCGCGTGCTCGGTGGAACCCGCCGGCGGTATGCCGGGCTTGGGGATATCGTGATCGTTGCGGTGAAGAACGCCCTGCCGAACGGCACGGTGAAGAAGTCCGACGTAGCGCGTGCCGTGGTGGTGCGCACTGTGAAGGAGACGCGACGGAAGGACGGGAGCTACATTCGCTTCGACGAGAACGCTGTGGTCATTATCAATGACAATGGCGAGCCGCGTGCGACACGTATCTTTGGTCCGGTGGCCCGTGAACTGCGCGACAAGCGCTACATGAAGATTGTGTCGCTTGCGCCCGAGGTGATCTGACATGCGTACGCACGTTTATAAGAAGACCCTAGGCAAGCGGAACCGTACGCGTCACGCGATCAATGCGGAGCGCGAGGTGATTCACGTGTCGAAGGGGGACACCGTGAAGGTGGTCCGCGGCGACGATAAGGGGAAGGAAGGGAAGATCATCCGCGTGTACCCGAAGACGGGCCGTGTGCTGATTGAAGGGATCAACATTGTGAAGAAGCATCGCAAGGCGCGCACGGCAGAGGAGCAGTCGGGGATTATCGAGATGCCCGCCCCAATGCATGCGTCCAACGTGATGTTGAAGGACCCGAAGTCGGGTGCACCCACGCGCGTCCGCGCGCGGATCGACGCCGACGGCACGAAGGAGCGGATCAGCGTGAAGTCTGGTGACGCGTTCCCGCGTCCCACCAAGCGCTAATCCGAGGACTGATATCTGATGGCGACCAAGGAAAAGGAACAGAAGAAGGGCGGTAGCAAGCGTCAGGCGGCGGCTCCGGCCCCGCGTGAGGCACATGCGGGTGTGGAATTGCCCGTCCCGGCGCCGCGCCTCCGCAACTATTACGCGAACACGGTTCGTGCGAACCTCTCGAAGCAGTTCGGGCTGTCGAATCCGCATCAGATTCCGAATCTCGAGAAGATCGTCTTGAACGTGGGAATGGGCGAAGCGATCAAGCAGCCGAAGGTGCTGGACGCGGTGGTCGATGAGTTGTCGATTATCGCCGGTCAGCGCCCGACGCGAAAGAAGGCGAAGAAGTCGATCGCCAACTACGGGTTGCGCCAGGGCCAGGAAATCGGCGCGAGCGTGACGCTGCGTGGCAATCGTATGTGGGAGTTTCTCGACCGGTTTGTGACGACGGCGATTGCCCGCATTCGCGATTTCCGCGGGTTGTCGACGCGCGCGTTTGACGGTCGTGGCAACTACAGCCTCGGCGTCAAGGAACAGATGATCTTCCCGGAGATCAACTATGATCAAGTTGAGCAAATCCACGGGATGGACATCACGTTCGTGACCACGACGAACAAGGATGACCAGGCCTTCGCGCTGCTGCGCGAACTCGGTATGCCGTTCCGCGGCGACGATAAGCCAATCGTCGTTCATCACTAAGGGATCCGACCATGGCAAAGAAGAGCAGCACGGAGAAGAACGACCGCCGGAAGAAGATGACCGCCCAGTACGCCGTGAAGCGCGCGGCTGCAAAGGCGATCATGCAGAATCCGAAGTCGACGGACGAGGAGAAGGCGGCAGCGCAGGTGAAGCTGCAGAAGCTGCCGCGCAACTCGGCTCGCGAGCGCATTCGGAACCGGTGCTCGATGACCGGCCGCGCGCGTGGATACGTCGCGATGTTCGGCTTGTCGCGTATGGCATTCCGGGATATGGCGCTGAACGGCCTGATCCCTGGCGTGCGCAAGGCGAGCTGGTAACTGTAGGACCGCTAGGACAAACCATTCACTTCCTGCAGGTCTGGTCGGAAACGACTGGAAACCACAGGAGACAAGGACATACATCATGAGCATGACCGATCCTGTGGCCGATATGCTCACGCGGATCCGCAACGCTTGCGGGTCGAAGCACCGTCGCGTGGACATCCCGGCCTCGAAGCTGAAGCTGGAGATCGCTCGGTTGTTGAAGGAGAATCACTTCATCACCGATTATAAGACTGTCGAAACGGAAGAAGGACGTCCGGTGCTGCGCGTGGTGTTGAAGTACGCGCATGGCGGGCAGTCGGTGATCCGCGAGCTGAAGCGCGTGTCGAGCCCTGGGCTCCGCACGTATGTGGGCGCGACGGAGATTCCGCGTGTGCGCAATGGGCTTGGCGTGGCGATTGTCAGCACCTCGAAGGGGCTGATGACCGACCGTCAGGCGCGTGCGCAGCGGACCGGTGGTGAGCTTCTTGCCCTCGTCTGGTAAGGAGACTCAGACATGTCGCGTATCGGAAAGTTGCCAATCGAGATCCCCGCGGGCGTAACCATCACGGTGAAGGGTTCTGCCGTGACGGTGAAGGGTCCCAAGGGTGAGCTCCATCGTGTATTGAATTCGCAGATCAGTGTGTCGGTTGAGGGAACGGTGTGCACGGTGACACGTCCGTCGGACGAGCCGGTGCACAAGTCGTTGCACGGACTGTCGCGCACCCTTGTGGCCAACATGGTTGAGGGTGTGACGAAGGGTTTCGTGAAGCAGCTGGAGATCACAGGCGTTGGCTACAAGGCGGAAGTGAAGCCGTACGGGCTGCTCATGTCGCTTGGCTACTCGCACACGATTGAAGTGAAGGCCCCGAAGGGGATCTCGCTGACGGCGCCGCAGCCGACGAATGTGTTTGTGTCGGGCGCGGACAAGGAGATTGTGGGGCAGGTGGCGGCCGAGATCCGGTCGTTGCGCAAGCCGGAGCCGTACAAGGGCAAGGGCGTCAAGTACGCGGGCGAAGTCATCCGGCGTAAGGCCGGCAAGGCAGGAGGCAAGTAATGCCAGGGAAACGAGTACCCAAGGGTCGTGCCAATCTCCGGACGCGTCGTCACATTCGTGTGCGCGCCAAGGTGAAGGGCACGGAAGAGCGTCCGCGGTTGGTGGTGTTCCGCTCGGACAAGCACATTTACGCCCAGTTGGTGAACGACGTCGTGCAGCGCACGATCGTGACGGTCACCGATTCGGGACTGACCGGGAAGAAGACCGAGAAGTCGGTCGAAGTCGGGAAGCGCATCGCCGAGAAGGCGAAGGCCGCCGGCATCAGCAAGGTCGTGTTCGACCGTGCTGGCTACCAGTATCACGGCCGCGTGAAGGCGGTGGCCGACGGTGCCCGCGAAGGCGGGCTGGAGTTCTAAATGGCAGATAACGAAGAGACGACTCCGGCGGCGGCTCCGGCCCCGCGAATGGGTGGCAGCGCGCGCAGCGGTGCGAACCGAAACGGTCCTCCGCGCGGTCGCGGCGGTCCGGGTGGCCCGGGTGGTGGCGCGGGCGGCGGGCGTGGGCGTGGCGGTCCGGGTGGTGGTGCTGGCGGCGGCGGTGGTGCCGGCCGCGGCGGCCCGGGCGGTGGCGCTGGCGGTGGACGCGGTGGTGAAGGCGGCCGTGGCCGTGGCGACCGTGGCGGTCCGGGTGGACCGGGCGGACGCGGTGAGGAAGGATCGGATCTCGTCGAGAACGTGATTGCGATCAACCGCGTGGCCAAGGTGGTGAAGGGTGGCCGTCGCTTCTCGTTCAACGCGATTGTCGCGGTGGGCGATGGGCAGGGCAAGGTGGGGATCGCGACGGGTAAGGCGAACGAAGTGTCGGAAGCGGTCCGTAAGGCCGTGGACGCCGCCCGTCGTCACATGGTGTCGATCCCGATGACTGGCTCGACCATCCCGCACGAGATTGTTGGATCGCACGGGGCCGGGAAGGTCCTGATGAAGCCGGCCGCTCCTGGCGCCGGTGTGATTGCAGGTGGTGCGGTGCGCGCCGTCATGGAGTGCGTTGGCATCACGGATATTCTCACGAAGTCGCTGGGTTCCACGAACCCACATAACATGGTGCTTGCCGCGATGCAGGGTCTTCAGGCCCTGACGACGGTTGAGCAGATCGCGCGTGAGCGCGGCGTCGAGGTTTCGTCACTCGGCTACCGCTCGCGTGCCAAGTCGAAGGAGGCCGCGCATGCCTAGGACGTTCGTATGGCACCGTTCGCGAGGTCCTAAGACCACGCCACCCGAGACGTTGACGACGGGTAAGGTGCTCATCAAGCAGGTCAAGAGTGGCATCGGGCAGACGGCTCGGATGCGCGCAAACCTTGAGGCGCTCGGTCTCAAGCACCATCAGTCTGCAGTCACGCAGCAGGATTCCCCGTCGCTGCGCGGCATGATCAAGCGGGTGCGTCACCTCGTGACGGTCACCCCTGTTCAGGAGTAATCCCGTGTCGAACGAAAAGATTGGTCTTCATAACCTGGCGCCGGCGCCGGGCTCGCATCGGAACCGCAAGCGGCTTGGCCGTGGCCCGGGCTCCGGCACGGGTAAGACGTCGGGCAAGGGTCACAAGGGTATCAAGGCGCGCTCGGGCCACCATGGCCACGGCGGCAACAAGCCGCACTTCGAGGGCGGTCAGATGCCGATGACCCGCCGTATTCCGAAGCGCGGATTCACGAACCCGTTCCGTATCGAGTCGCAGGTGGTGAGCATCGCCGATCTGGCGTTGCTGACTGCAGGCACCGAGGTGACGCGTGAGTCGCTGGTCGCGGCTGGTCTGATCAAGACCGCGAAGGGACCGGCGAAGCTCCTGGCCAACGGCGAGATCACCCACGCGGTGACGGTCAAGGGCATCAAAATGAGTGCGCAGGCTCGCGAGAAGATCGTCGCGGCCGGCGGAACTGTCGAGGAATAACATGGCTCAGGCGAATCCCGCGGCGGCGGTCGCGAACATCTACCGCACGCCGGAGCTCTGGGAAAAGATTGTGTTCACCTTCATCTGCCTGGTCGTGTACCGGGTGGGTTCGCACGTCGCCGCTCCTGGCGTCGATGTGCAGGCGATGGTGGATTTCTTCCAGAACCAGTCGAAGGGCGGGGGCCTCCTCGGCCTCTATGACCTGTTCGTCGGCGGGAACCTCTCGCGCGCCACGGTCTTTGCGCTCGGGATCATGCCGTATATCTCTGCGAGCATTTTTTCGCAGATTGCTGGTGCGGTGATTCCGCAGGTCGACAAGATGCAGAAGGACGAAGAGGGCAGAAAGCAGATCACGCAGTGGACCCGCTACGGCGCAGTGGTCTTGGCGATGGTGCAGGCGTGGGGCTTTGCGCTCTTTACGGAGAGCGTGCAGGGTGCAGTGGGGGCGCCGGGCATGGGGTTCAAGCTCCAGATGGCGTTCATCCTCACGACCGGCGCGATTTTCGTGATGTGGCTGGGTGAGCAGATCACGGAGCGCGGCCTCGGCAACGGCGCCTCGCTGCTGATTTTCTTCTCGATTGTTGAGCGTTTCTGGCCGGGCATCATCGATACCTTCAAGTTTGTCAGCACCGGTGCGGTGCCCCTCATCGGGCTCGTGGCACTGGGTGGAGTCATGCTCGCGGTGGTTGGCGGTGTCGTGGGCATCACACTCGCCGCGCGCCGTATCTCGATCCAGATTCCGCAGCGCACGATGGCTCGTGGCCGTCAGCGCGAAGCAGCGAAGAACTTTATTCCGCTCCGTATCAACAGTGCGGGCGTGATGCCGATCATCTTTGCGAACTCGCTGATTGTTGTGCCGGGTGCACTGGCGCAGGTCAGCGGGAACGAGCGGCTCCGTGATTTTGCGGATTACCTCGCGCCGGGCACGTGGCTGTACTTCCTGATCTCGGCCACGCTGATTGTGTTCTTCACGTACTTCTACACCTCGATCATTTTCAATCCGATCGATCTGGCGGAGAACCTGAAGAAGCAGGGCGGCTTTATCCCGGGCATCAAGCCAGGGAGCAAGACCGCCGAGTACATCGACCATGTGGTCAGCCGGATCACGTTGCCGGGCGCGATTTTCTTGACGGCCATCGCGCTCATGCCGATCTGGATTGCCGACCTGATCAACGTCCCGTTCAAGTTCGGTGGTACCTCGCTCCTCATTGTGGTGGGCGTGGCGCTCGACACTATGGCGCAGATGCAGCAGCACTTGCTGCTGCGTAAGTACGACGGTTTCATGAAGAAGGGCCGCGTGAAGTTCCGCGGTCGCTCAGCCACCGGCGGCTTCTAAAGCAGGAGCGTACTAATGATCGTCGTGCTGCTCGGACCACCGGGCGCCGGCAAGGGGACGCAGGGAGAGCGGATTGCCGCATCTCTTGGCGTCCCCAAGATCGCTACGGGGGATGTGCTCCGTGCTGCGGTCAAGGCTGGGACCCCACTCGGCCTCGAGGCGAAGGGCTTCATGGACAGGGGCGACCTTGTTCCTGATGCCGTGATCCTCGGGATGATGAAGGAGGCGCTGAAGGCGCCGGAACAGGCCAAGGGCGTTGTCCTCGACGGAGTCGTGCGCACGGTTCCGCAGGCGGAAGGACTCGCGGCGGTGCTGAGCGAACTCGGTCGCCCGCTCGGAGCCGTGATGCTGTTCGAGATTGCGGACGATGTGTTGGTGAGCCGACTCAGCGACCGGACGGTCTGTGATTGTTGCCAGACCCCATTCACGGGACGCTCGCCAGGTGACCTGCACGCTGAGTGCGCGAAGGATCCCAAGGGAACGCTGGTGCGCCGCAAAGACGACGAGCCCGATGCCATCCGCAACCGCCTGCATGTGTACCAGCGGCAGACGGCGCCGGTGGTCGCGTGGTATCGCGACCATCAGGCGAATGTCGTGGCGATTGACGCCGTGGGATCGCTCGCCGACGTTCAGGCCAGGGCGCTCGGCGCACTCGGCCGCTCGTGATGCTCCAGCTCAAATCTGCGCGCGAAGTTGAAACGATGGCCGTGGGCGGGCGGATTCTCGCCGAAGCTCATCTGGCCGCTCGGGATGCGGTGGCTGCGGGGAAGTCCACCTGGGAGGTCGACCAAGTGGTCGAGGACTTTATTCGGTCGAAGGGCGCGGTGCCAAGCTTTAAGGGACTCTACGGATTTCCGGCCAGCATTTGCGCGTCGGTAAATGAAGAGATTGTGCACGGGATTCCAAACAAGAAGAAGATTCTTCGTGAGGGCGATATCATCTCGGTGGACATCGGGGTGTTCTTCGGGGGACTGCACACGGATTCGGCGCGGACGTACCCTGTGGGATCGATCGACCCGATCACGCAGCAGCTACTGGACGTGACCGAGGCATCGCTCGTGGCTGGTATGCAGGCCGCGGTGATTGGGAATCATGTGGGGGACATCGGCCACGCGGTTGAGGCGGTCGTGAAGGCCGGTGGATTCACGGTGGTGCGCGATCTCGTGGGGCATGGTGTGGGGCACATGATGCACGAGGAGCCGCAGATCCCGAACCATGGCAAGCCGAAGCGTGGCATGCGCTTGGTGGCGGGGCTGACGATCGCGATTGAGCCGATGGTCAATATCGGCACCGAGAAGACGCGCACCTTGGCCGACAAGTGGACCGTTGTGACCGCCGACGGCAAGAACTCGGCGCACTTCGAGCACACCGTGGCGGTGACCGAGGATGGGCCGGTGGTTCTCACCCGGCTGTAGGCTACGCGCCGATCGCGGCCTCAACGGCTGCGGTGGCCTGTTCGGCGAGCGTGTGTGTGTCAGCAACCAGCGTAGCGGCGGCGGCGCTCAGAGGCTGTCCTGCGGCCTTGTCGGCCATGGAAGCCACATTGATGCGCACATTGTACGCCGCGCCTCGGCAGGCGGCTTCGGCGAGCAATGCGGCGACTCCGGCATCGCTGACGGCGTTGCTGTTGCCTTTGTGGGCGCAGGTGACGGCCAAGGCGGCGACCTGCGCACAGGCGCGGGCCGTCTCGAGCGGGATCTCGGCGGCGGTCATGAGTGCGGCTTGGATGGCCGCCTCGCGCGCTGTGTTCTGGTCCGCAGTCTCCTTGGGAAGCTTGTAGGCGTTGCTTACAAGGGCGTAGGCGTCCGCGTCCTCCTGTACCAACGAGGAGAGGCGGTTGCCGAGGGTGACGGCGGTGAGAGCGAGTTCCTTCATCTCGGCGTCGACGGCCGCGTATTTCTTGCGGCCTACCGTGAGCCCCGCAACCATCTGTGCGAGGGCCGCGGCGAGTTGTCCAGCGAGCGCGCTGACGGAACCACCACCGGGGACAGGGGCGCTACTTGCGACGCTGGCGACGAAGCCGCTAAGCGATTCACCACCGCCGAGTGCCGCGCGCACTTTGTGCTCGAGGACCATGGCGGTGGAGAAGTTGGGGAGGCGGATGTGGCGGGCGGCGGTTTCGAAGAGGACTTTTTCGGGGACGAGGCCGACCAGCTCGCTCCACGTCGGGGTGACACCGCGGGCCTCAGCTTCCATGCGCACCATGTCGTAGGCGCGGTAGAGCGGGGTTTTGTCGGTGTCCACGAGATTCATGGAGACTTGGGCCTGGCCGTCGACTTCGAGGCCCAGACCCTTCACGTAGCGGAGTCCGCCGCTCGAGCCGCGAACGGCCTTGGCGACCTCTTTGGCGACGTTCACATTCTCGGCGCCGCCGAGGTAGACGTTGTAGGCAACGAGGAAGGGGCGGGCGCCGATGACGGTGGCGCCGGCGGTCGGGTGGATGGCGTTGGGGCCGAAGTCTGGAACGCGGGCGGGGTTGGTGCCGATTTCGGTGCGTGCCAGCTCAAACTCGCCGCGGCGGATATCAGCCAGGTTCTCGCGATCAGGGCGGGCGGCAGCCTTTTCGTAGAGAAAGACGGGGATGCCCAGCTCGGTGCCGACTTTGGCGCCCAGCTCGCGGGCCAGAGCGATGCAGTCGTCCATGGTGGCCCCTTCGAGCGGAATGAAGGGGCAGACGTCGGTGGCGCCGATCCGGGGGTGTTCGCCTTGGTGGGTGGTGAGGTCGATGAGGTCGCGGGCTTTGGCGATGCCATTGAAGGCTGCCTGCACCGCGCCGTTGGCGGGCGCCACGAAGGTGACGACTGTGCGGTTATGGCTGGGATCGCTCGACGTATCGAGGATCACCACGCCCTCGACGCTCGCGATGGCGCTCGTGATGGCGGCGATGACCTCGGGGCGACGCCCCTCGGAGAAGTTCGGAACGCATTCGACGAGTTTCATGATCGAGGACGGTTCAGGCGTGGAGTGTGTTGAGGAGCCAGCGGTGCATGGCGGGATTGCCGGCGACGATGGCGGTATGCGCGACTGCGGCGGGAGCGCCCGAGAGATCAGTGACGATGCCTCCGGCTTCGCGAACGAGCAAGGTGCCGGCGGCGATATCCCAGGGGGCGAGCATGTTCTCCCAGAAGGCGTCAAAGCGACCGCAGGCGACGCTCGCGAGGTCGAGGGCCGCGGCGCCTGGGCGTCGGACGCCGGAGACGCCAGCCATCACGCGTGACATTTGTGCCTGGTACGGGGCGATGTCGTCGGGATTCTTGAATGGGAATCCCGTGCCGATGAGTGAGCGGGTTGGTATGTCGATGGTCGAGACGTGAATCGGCAAGCCGTTCAGTTGGGCGCCGGCGCCTCGCATGGCCGTGAACTCCTCGTTCGCGGGGACGTTGATGATAACGCCGGCGACGAGGACGCCGTCGTTCAATACGCCCACGGAGACGGCGTATTCGGGAAACCCGTGGAGGAAATTCGTGGTGCCGTCGAGCGGGTCGGCGACAAAGACAATGCCCGTACTGGTCGACGCGAGGTCGAAGTGCTCAGCGCTTTCTTCGGCGAGGAGGGAGGCCTGTGGCAGCTGGGCGGCGATGGCGGCGCGGATGGCGGCTTCGGCGGCGAGGTCCACTTCGCTGACGAAGTCGGTGGCGCTCTTCTCCTGCCAGATGATCGACCCGCGGCGGGGCGCGGCGTCGCGGATAGTGGCCGCGGCCTCGCGCGCCGCGGCGCGCGCGACGGTTAGCAGCATCGAATCCAGCGCCGGCGGCTCCTGATCGGTCAGGTCCGGCGTTCCGGTAGATTGATTGGTCATGGTCGCACCCGTAACTTCAGTGTATGACGCGCATCTTTAGCGGGATCCAACCGTCGGGCGAACTGCATATCGGAAATTACCTCGGCGCCGTCAAGAATTGGGTGGCGCTGCAGGATGAGGCCGAGGCGTTCTTCTGTGTCGTAAACTACCACGCCATCACCGTTGCGTACGCGCCGGATGAGCTACGGCGCCGGACGTATGAGATGTCGGTGGGGCTCTTGGCGGCGGGGATTGATCCTGCCAAGTGCTCGCTGTTCGTGCAGTCACAGGTGCCCGAGCATGCGGAGCTCGCGTGGATTTTCAATACGGTGACGCCGCTCGGCGAGCTCGAGCGGCAGACACAGTTCAAGGAAAAGTCGGCGCGGCAAGAGCAGATTATGGCCGGGCTGTTGAACTATCCCGTGCTCCAGGCGGCGGACATTCTGCTGTACCGTGCGGACACCGTGCCGGTCGGCGAGGACCAGATTCAGCATCTGGAGCTGTCGCGGGTGATCGCGCGCAACTGGAATGCGCGGTTCTCTCCCGATGCGCCGTACTTTCCGGAGCCGAAGCCGCGTCTGACGCCAACGCGTCGGATTGTTGGGCTCGACGGGCAGGCAAAGATGTCGAAGTCGATGGGGAACACCATTGGACTGCTGGAGGAGCCGGCGGCGATATGGGACAAGTTGCGTCCCGCGGTGACCGACCCAGCTCGCCAGCGCAAGACCGACGCGGGAAATCCAGAGCAGTGCGCAACGATCTTCCAACTGCACAAGGCGTTTTCGCCAGAGGCGACGGTCGCCGAGGTGGAGGCGAACTGTCGTGGTGCGCAGTGGGGATGCATTGACTGCAAGAAGGTGTTGCACGCGAACATGGTGGCGGAGTTGACGCCGATTCGTGAGCGTGCGGCGGTGCTGATGGCGTCGCCGGCGCTCGTGGCTGAAGCGCTCGACCATGGAGCGGCTAAGGCGCGCGCTGTGGCACAGGAGACGATTGCGGAGACGAAGGAAAAGATGGGATTGCCGCTCGCGTGAATATCTGCAGCGACGGCGAAATCTCGAATGTGGACTTCGACTAACATGACGTCACGACGGGTGGTCGTGGATCTTCGATCGCGCACGCAGGCGTTCCGGATGCCGGACGCGGTAGCGGCGAAGCTCGTGGCCGCAACGCCTGCGGGATGGCACACGCATGTGGTTGAGGCGGACACGGATTCGTTCGGTGACGGGGCGCAGTCGCCCAGTGAGGAGTCGCTGCGTGAGATCGCGGACGCGGAGGTCTACCTCGGCTTTGGTATGCCCAAGTCGCTGTTTGTGGCGGCGAAGCAGATTCGGTGGGTGCACACCGGGACCGCGGGCGTTGCGTCGCTGCTCTTTCCGGAGCTTGTGGCCAGCGATGTGATTTTGACGAACTCGTTGATCTATGGGCCGACGATCGCCGAGCATGTGTTAGCTGGGGTGCTGCAGCTGTTGCGCGGGCTGGATGTTGCGGGGGCGTTGCAGCGTCGCGGGGTGTGGGATGCGGCGCCATTTGCGACCGACGAGACGATGTTGCGCGAGTTGTGTGAGTGTCGCGTGCTGGTGGTGGGGGCGGGCGGGATTGGCGCGGAGGTCGCGTCGCGATTTGCCGCGCTTGGTGCGACGGTGGTGGGATCGCGGAGGCGGTTGGGTGCAGGTGCGCCGACCGGATTCTCGCGGCTCTTTCCGCTCTCGGAAATCGACGCCGAACTTCCGCATGCCGATATTGTGGTTTTGGCGGCGCCGTTGACGCCGGAGACGCGTCAGGTGCTGACGGCGGCGCGGTTGGCGCTGTTGCCGCGCGGGGCGATCGTGTGCAATGTGTCGCGCGGGGCGCTGGTGGAGGAGCCGGCGCTGATTGAGGCGTTGCGGTCGGGGCATTTGCGCGGCGCGGTGCTCGATGTGTTTGCGCAGGAGCCGCTCGAGCGCGAAAGCCCACTCTGGGCGCTTCCGCAGGTCGTGATCACGCCGCACATTTCCGGGGTGAGCACGCGGAAGTTTTGGGATCGCCTGAGCGTTCTCTTTCTCGAGAACTGGGCGGGGTATCGCGAAGGACGGCCGATGCGCAACGTCGTGGATCGCGCCACAGGGTATTGATCTTCTCCTCACACGGATGACGTCATGACTGTGAAGCTTGCGGGAATCTTTGCGCCGATGATCACGAACTTCCATCGGGGAAGCGAGGATCTCGATCTGGAGTCATTCGGACGGAACGCGGCAGCACACGGCGCCGCTGGCGTGGGCGGGCTCGTGATTTGCGGGTCTACAGGTGAGGCGGCGCTGCTCTCGGAGTACGAGCGCGTGGCGGTGCTTGAGCAGGCGCGCAAGTCGGCGAAGGTCGGGAGCACGATTCTCATGGGTTGCGGTGGCGAGTCCACCCGTCAGACCATTCAGCGCGCGAAAGACGCGAAGACCGCCGGGGCCGATGCCGCGCTCGTGGTTGCGCCGCATTACTTCTCCAACGCGATGCACGACGCCGCGTTGCGGACGCACTACACGCGCGTGGCCGATGCGAGTCCGTTGCCGGTGGTGCTCTACAACATCCCGAAGTACATGCACTTCAAGCTTTCGCCCGCGCTCGTGGCTGAGTTGTCGCAGCACGAGAATATCATTGGGATCAAGGACAGCTCCGGCGATTTGGAGTTGCTTGGAGGTTACCTGGCGGCGCGCGGCCCGCAGTTCACCGTCCTGACCGGGAATGGCGGGCAGATTGTGCCGGCCATGAAGGGCGGGGCTGGGGGCGGGATTGTGGCGGTATCGATCTTTGGTGGCGGGCTGGCGGTGGCCATCCACGACGCCGTTGTGCGCGGCGACGAGGCGGCAGCGACCGAGCTCCAGGAGCGTATGAAGCCCATGGCGGTGGCGATTGTGGGGGAACTGGGGGTGGCTGGGGTGAAGGCCGCGGCGGAGCTTGTGGGGCTCGCTGGCGGGGTCGTTCGGGGCCCCCTGACGGACTTGGATGCTGCGGGGCGCGCTCGGGTGCGGGAGCTGCTGGTAGCCGGCGGGATTCCAGTAGCCGCTTAGGTCAGATTCCGGCGGCGCCCGATTTGGGCGTCGCCGCCCGCGTTGTTGCGTTCAGTCACGCAGAGCCTAGATTTCGTCAACGCCCCAAGGCATCCGCCGGGGCGTTTTTTGTTGCCCGAGAATTGGGCCTCCACACGGATCGTCGCCCCCATGTTCGATACCAATATTCGCACGCTCGTTGTCGTTGGCGCCCAGTGGGGTGATGAAGGCAAAGGGAAGTTGGTGGACGTCTTAGCCGAGCGCGCTGACTGGGTGGTGCGCTATCAGGGCGGGGCGAACGCTGGGCACACCGTGCACATCGGCGATCGCTCGACGGTGCTGCACCAGATTCCGAGTGGGATTCTGCATCCCGGTGTGCGGTGTGCCATCGGCAACGGCGTGGTGCTTGATCCAGAGACGATGTTCGTGGAAGTCGACGAGCTCGTGCGCGACGGCGTGGACGTCGAGGGGCGCTTGTATCTGAGCGACCGCGCGCACTTAGTGATGCCGTACCACAAGCTGGTGGACAAGGAGAGCGCGGCGAGCAAGGCGATCGGGACGACGGGGCGTGGTATTGGCCCGGCGTATGAGGATAAGGTCGCGCGTCGCGGAATCCGCGTGCTCGACCTGCGCCATCCGGAGCGCTTGCGCGCGCTCGTCCAGAAGGGGACGGCGCACGCGAATCAACTCCTCGCCGGATTTGGCAGCACCAAGCGCGCCGATGCGGAGTTCACGCTCACGGAGCTCGCGAAGTTGGCGCCGCGGCTGTTGGCAATCGCCGAGGATGTGGGGCTAACGGTGCACCGCGCGCAGAAGAGTGGGGCCGCGGTGTTGCTTGAGGGCGCGCAGGGATCGTTGCTCGACGTGGATCACGGCACCTATCCGTTTGTGACGTCGAGCAGCACGACTGCTGGCGGCGCGAGCATTGGTGTGGGCATTGGGCCGCGCTCGATTGACGCCGCACTGGGCGTGGTAAAAGCGTACACGACGCGCGTGGGGTCTGGTCCGCTGCCAACCGAGTACGACGACGTCATGGGGGAGCGCATGCGGACGCTCGGCAACGAGTTCGGCGCGACCACCGGTCGTCCGCGCCGTTGCGGCTGGTTCGACGCGGTGGTTGTGCGCTACGCGGTGCGCGTGAACGGACTGACGTCGCTGGCCGTGACGAAGCTCGACGTACTCGACACGATTGAGAAAATTGGACTCTGCACCGGGTATGAGATCGGTGGTGAGTTTGTGGAAGAGTTCCCTGGGGATATCGCGGATTTGGAAGGCGTGATTCCGCGGTACGAGTGGTTTGATGGCTGGATGTGCTCGACGGCGGGCGCGCGGCAGCTGTCGGATCTGCCGGCGGCGGCACGGGCGTATCTCGACCGGATCGAGGCGTTGGTGGAGTGCCCGATCAAGTATGTGTCGGTGGGGACGCGTCGCGATCAGATTCTCGAGACGGGGATTGTGGGCGGATGAGCGCAGCGGCCGCAGCGGCCGACGTGCTGCCGGTCGTCATCATCGGCGGCGGGCCCTGTGGGCTCGCCGCCGCTGTGTCTCTGCAGCATACGGGGATCCCCGCGGTCGTGATTGAGGCGGGATGCGTGGTCAACTCGATTGCGAGCTATCCGACGTACATCAGCTTTTTCTCCACTGCTGAAAAACTGTCGATTGGGATGCCCTTTGTGGTGTCCACCGAGAAGCCGACGCGCCGTGACGCGATGGCGTACTATCGTGCGGTCGTTCAGCATTTTGCGCTTGATGTGCGGCAGTATGAGCCGGTGACGCGTATCGAACCCGCGGGCGACCATTTTGTCGTGCACAGTGTGCCGCGCGGA
>JAPLKT010000041.1:35610-104930 GCA_026387895.1 Gemmatimonadota bacterium
GCGGATTACCGCCGCGTGCGACCCGCGCGCGCGCAGTCGTGGTAGCCACGGGGTACTTTGGCACGCCGAATCGGCTGTCGGTGCCGGGTGAGGATTTGCCGCACGTGACCCACGAGTACCGCGAGGGGCACGAGGCCTTTCAGCGCACGGCGCTGGTCGTGGGCGGTGGAAACTCTGCGGTGGAAGCGGCGCTCGATCTGTACCGTGCTGGGGCACAGGTCACGGTGGTCCATTTCGGGCCGACGTTCGACAAGAACATCAAGCCGTGGGTGCGTCCGGATTTCGAGGGTCGGGTAAAGGATGGCGACATCACGCTGCACTGGAACACGCGCGTGACGGCGATTGAGCCAGATGTCGTCACGGTGCAGCGGGATGGCGGGTCAGAGCGCCTTGCCGCGAAGCACGTCTACCTGATGACTGGCTACACGCCGCGACCGGAGCTCTTGGCATCTGTAGGCGTGGTGCTCGACCCGGTGACAGGGGTGCCGCCGCATGATCCAGCTACGATGGAGACGCCGACGCGGGGCGTGTTCATCGCTGGGGTGCTGGCGAGCGGTCTTGATGCCAACAAAATCTTCATTGAGAATGGCCGAGACCACGGTCCGCTGATTGCGCAGGCCCTGTTGGAGCGGCGAGATTTCACTGTATGAGCGCATACCCTGACGTGATGGACACCCTCGTGTCGCTGGCCAAGCGACGCGGCTTCATTTTTCAGTCGAGCGAGATCTACGGCGGCACCGGATCCGTGTGGGATTACGGCCCGCTTGGCGTCGAACTCAAGAACAATGTGAAGGCGCGCTGGTGGCAGGCGATGGTGCGAGAACGCGACGACGTGGAAGGGCTCGATGCGGCCATCCTCATGCATCCCAAGGTGTGGGAGGCGAGTGGCCACGTGAGTGGGTTCAGCGACCCGCTCGTGGACTGTAAGGCGTGCAAGGCTCGGTTCCGCGCCGACAAGATCAGTGAGGCTGTGTGTCCGCGGAAGCCGAGTAAGAAGCCCGGCGAGCACGGCGACTGCCAGCTGACCGAACCGCGCATGTTCAATCTGATGTTCAAGACGTTCATGGGCCCTGTCGAGGAATCGGCGGCGGTTGTGTATCTCCGCCCGGAGACGGCGCAGGGGATTTTCGTGAACTTCTTAAACGTGCAGCAGGCCACTCGGCAGAAGGTGCCCTTTGGTATTGCGCAGATCGGGAAGGCGTTCCGTAATGAGATCACGCCCGGAAATTTCACATTCCGAACGCGCGAGTTCGAGCAGATGGAGATGCAGTTCTTCGTTGAGCCCGGCACGGATATGGAGTGGTTTGAGCGCTGGAAGGCGGCGCGGCTGGAGTGGCACCTGGGGCTCGGTCTCTCGCGTGACCGCCTCGAGTTCCATCAGCACGAGCCGAACGAGCTCGCGCACTATGCGCGCGCAGCGTTCGACATCAATTTCGATTTCGGCGGCACGCTGGGCTTTCAGGAAATCGAAGGGGTGCACAATCGTTCGGATTTCGACCTGAAGCAGCATCAGGAGCACAGCGGCAAGCGCCTCGAGTATGTGGATCAAGCGGCGAACAAGCGGTACTTGCCGTATGTGATCGAGACGTCGGTCGGTGCCGATCGTGTGACGCTCGCGACGCTGGTGAATGCGCTGCGTGAAGAAGTGGTGCCTGGCGAGACCGAAGGGCGCACGCTGCTCGCGCTCCATCCGGCGATTGCCCCGATCAAGGCGGGTGTGTTTCCGTTGACGAAGAAGGACGGACAGCCCGAGATGGCGGAGAAGCTTGCGGCGGCGCTGCGCAAGAAATTCCCCGTGTTCTACGACGAAGCCGGTGCCATTGGGCGTCGGTATCGCCGTCAGGACGAAGCGGGCACTCCCTTTGGCATTACGATTGATCCCGCATCGACGGCCAATGACGATGTGACGATCCGCTTCCGCGACGACATGGGGCAGATTCGTGTCTCGACCTCCAAGGTGGCCCAGGTGATCGGCGACTATTTGGCCGCGGACCACGCGACCGCCGAGGCGTCGAAGGCGGGCGTGTAGCCGGTGGACGAATCGGTATTGGGGCGGGTCCGGGAGCGCGGCGAGCGCTTCCTTGAGGAGATTTCCACCGAGTATCACGCGGCATCGGCAGGGCACAAGCCGGACGCCGTGCTGCAGCCGATTTACACCAAGCATCGCGAGGCGTTTGGTGACGAGGCGTTTGACACTGCACTCTCGGTATATCGCTCGGCGGCTTCAGGGAGCGAGGACAATCGCTCCGCTCGCATGCTGCTCGACTGGCTGATTGAGTCGAGGAGCGGTCAGGTGCTTGCGCCGCTCGACGAGCGCGAGATGGCGTGGGAGAATAGCGCCGTTATTCGTTTGTCTGATGGAAACGTCGAGCCGTATCAGCGCGCGTCAATCACGATTGGCAACACGCGTGATGCGAGTGAGCGGCGCCGACTGGACGACGCACGTGCCTCGCTCGTGCAGGCCGAACTCGCGCCGATGCGGCAAGAGAAGCTCGAGCGGGAGCATGAGATTGTCGCGGCGATTGGGGTGGCTCCGACCTATAACGCGACGTTTGAAGCGCTCTCGGGAATTTCGCTTGAAGGCCTCCGAGCCGAGTGTGAAACGTTTCTGCGCGACACACAACCGATGTGGGACGATGTGCTCCCCGAACGCCTGAAGTCGGGACTCGGGATTCGTCCCGACGAGGCGACGCGCGCTGATGCACTCGCGCTGATGCGTGTGCCGGAGTTTGACGGCGCCTTCCAGGCGAGCGAGATGGAGTGGGCGGTGCGTCGCCAGGTCACGGAGATGGGGATTAGCCCCGATGCCGATGGACGGGTGCGCTACGACACCGGCGAACGGGAAGGGAAGCGCTCGCGCGCGTTCTGTGCACCGGTGCGGATTCCCGATCTCGTGCACCTTGTGTTGCGTCCGCATGGCGGGCAGACCGATTGGCAGACGTTGCTCCACGAGTTGGGGCACGCGCTGCACTTTGCGAACATGGATTCGTCGCTCCCCTTTGAGTTCCGATGGTTGGGCGACAACTCTATTACTGAAGGCTACGCGATGCTCTTTGATCATCGCATGCAGGACGCGGGGTGGCTGGCGCGCTACTCGGGACTCAGTAAGAGCGAGCTTCCGCGCTTTCTGCGCGCCGCGGGGTTTGAGGAGTTGCAGTTCCTGCGTCGCTATTCGGCCAAGCTGATCTACGAAGTGCAGTTGCACTCGGAGGGGGCGACCTGGAGTTCGCTGCCGGATCTATACGTGGAGACGCTCACAACGGCGACCGGATTTCGGTATCAGCGCGCCGACGCTTTCGTGGATGTGGACCCGCGATACTATGCCGTGCGATATTTACGGGCGTGGCAGCTGCAGTCGGTGCTCGCGGAGTCGTTGGTGGAGCGGTTCAACGACGATTGGTGGCGGAATCCGAAGGCGGGGCCGTTCCTCGTGCAAGAACTCTTCGCTCGTGGGCAGCGTGAGTCGGCGCAGGAGCAGGCGACTCGTGTGAGTGGGAAGCAGTTGTCGTTCGCGCCGCTTGTGCGGGCAATCGAACGGATGTTGACCTGACTGGAGGAGTGACGATGCCGACGTTCTACCTGAATGGCCACTACGTGCCGCGCGAACAGGCGCTCATTCCCGTGGAAGATCGCGGGTTCATTTTCGGCGATGGTATCTACGAAGGGGTGCGCGCCGTTGAGGGCCGGCTGTACGAATGGGATTTGCACGCCGAGCGGATGGTGCGCGGCCTGGCGGGGCTGCGGATCAAATTTGGCGTGGCCGAGGTCGAGGAGCTCCGTGGTGTGTGCGAACGATTGGTACGCGAGAATGGTTTGGAGGATGCCGAGGCGTTCTTGTACCTACAGGTGACACGCGGGGTTGCTCCGCGCACGCACTATTTTCCGCCGGCCAGCACCACGCCGACGGTATTTGTGTCGGCGACGCGCTTTGTGGTCCCGCGTGCCATGCGCGACAACGGTTGCTCGGCGATCACCCACGAAGACATGCGCTGGTCGCGGTGCGACTGGAAGACGGTGAACTTGCTGGGCTCCGTGCTTGCGCGCGAATCGGCGCAGGAGGTCGGCGCGTACGAGGCCATTCTGCATCGGGATGGCGTCGTGACCGAGGGCGCGGCGACGAACGTGCTGGCGGTGATCGACGGAGTGTTGCGGACGCATCCGCTGACCCCGCAGATTTTGCCCGGCGTCACACGGATTGTGGTGATGTCGATCGTAGAGGAGCTTGGAATCGCGTATAGCGAGACCACATTTACGCTCGATGAGCTCGCGCGCGCGTCGGAAGTGATGCTCTGCGGCTCGACGACCGACGTGACGCCCGTTGTGACCATCAATGGGTCGAAGGTCGGAAGCGGAACGCCGGGGCCGGTGACCACGCAGTTGCGCACCGCGTTCGAAGCGCGACTCTACGCACTCGCTGCTGCGAGCCGCTGACCGAACGTTGGCATGTCGCTACCGCCGCAGCACCGTGCGGTAGCGGACGTCGCCCTCGGCGCTGATGACCTGTACGAGGACTGAGTCCGCAGTCATGCTGAAGGCCATGAAGCCGGTGACGCTCTCCACGTAGCGCGTCGCCGGCGTTGCGTTGGTGCCTCGAGTTTCGGAGCCGGCACCGGAAATGAAGAACTGGGGTCCAGCGGTGTCGGGCGCGATGTGTTCTAGGTGATGCTCGTGGCCGCTGAGGAGTGCGGTGACGTGGTACTGTCGAAGTCGCGGCGCCAGGAACTGTTCGAATGGCGTGTTGGTGCCCCGGGGTCCGGAGCTGTACACGTGGTGATGCGTGACCACGAACTTCCACTGCGCCGTAGACGCCGAGAGGGTGCTGTCGAGCCACCGGCGCTGTGCTACGGTGTCGGCGCCCTTGAGCTGGGACGCGCCGTCTTCGCCGTCCTTAAGATTAAAGGGGTTGCTGTCCATCACCAGGAACTCAGCCTTCACCCCTGGGGCAACGTCGCGCGTGAAGCTGTAGAAGCGTGACGGCATGTGCCAGCGAGGCGTGCGCAGGCCGTATGCGACTTCGGCGTCTGGATTCTGGCGGTAATCATGGTTCCCGAGCGACGGATACCAGGGGACGCCGAGTGATGGAGCATCGTACACGGATTCGAACGATTTTTTGAACTGTGCGTCGTCGCCGGTTTTGACGCCGTCGGGATAGAAGTTGTCGCCAGCGGTAATAACGAACGCCGCGTGCAAGCTGCCGGCGGTGATACCCATCGCCCTCGCGACCTCGCGTTGAGCGCGATTGCCGCCTCGGCCCCAATCGCCAAGGACGAGGAAGGAGACGGCCCCTTGGGGGGCGGCGAGGGGGACCGGTGGCCGGACGGCGGCGGGGGTACAGCCGAGGGAGAAGGCGAGAGCGCCGGCGAGGGTGCCGGCGAGGGAGCCGGTGAGGACGCCAGCGAGTGCGCGCCCTGCGCGCCCTGCGCGCCCTACGGCGATTTGTACGGCCGACCGGGAGCGGTGGCCAAGGAGCGTGCTGCGCGCGAAATGGATCATGCCGGAAACTACCACGGAATCGGCTCGTCGGGGACTCGTTTTTCACGTACATTTCGGTGTGCCTCGTCGCCGATATGCCACCCGCGCCGTTCCCGTGCCTCCTCCGGCACCCACTGCCTCTGACCATGAGCTGGCGGCGGTCCGCGAGCTGTTGCATGCGATGTTGCGCGCAGATCATCCGGAGGAGGTGTTTCAGCACGCACTGGATCGCGTTGTTCCGTTGACTGGAGCGTCCTTCGCGTCGGTGTATCTCGTCGACGGGGCATCGGAGCTGATGCGGCTCGTGGCCGCTTGCAACTGGCCCGAGTCGATGCGACCGTGGCTTGGCACGGCGCGCGTGCGCGTCGGATTTGGTCCGAGCGGCGAGGCAGCCAGTGAGCGCCGAGCGATTGAAATTCCCGATGTTTTTGCGGACCCCGATCTTGAGGATTGGCATGAGGTCGCGCGCGAGCTCGGATTCCGTGCGATTGTGGCGTTACCGTTACAGTCTGGGACCCGGGTGCTCGGAACTGTGGCATTCTACTTTGGTGAATCGGGGACTGTTGCGGTCTCCGTGCGGCCGTTTCTGCGTACGGTCGCAGAGCTGCTCGCTGCGGCGGCGGATAAGGCGCAGCTGTTTGAGGAGCTCAGGCGCGCTGACGCGTCTGTGGCAGACACGAGTGCCGAACTCGCGCGTGCGGACGTAGCGGTGCTGGATGAGCGTCGTGAGCGTGAGGCGCTGGTGCTGGCGATTGCCGACGGTGTCGCGGAGTCGCATGCGACAAACACGGGGGTCGGGGTCACGGTCGAGGCCCTTGTCGACCTCGCGGCATCCCTCCGAGGGACGCTGAGGGCCGAGATAGAGGAGTTTGATCCGCGCGTGCCGCTTCGTGATGCCATGAAGCAGGCGACCGGGCTCCCCGAGGGGGTCGCCTTGATCGCCGAGGAGCCGGTGCTTGCGCTGCCTCCGATGTGTAGCGACCGACAGAAAATCGCACGTACTCTAGTTACCTTTCTCGAGGCGGCGTATCGGTCGTCTGGGGTGGCTGAAGTACGGGCGGCGATTCAGGTGGCCAGCGGTTCGGCCGTGTATCGCGTTTCGGGCGGTGAGAGCGCTCCGAGCGCGTTCGGTATGGCGGTGGCGCGATCGACCGCCGAGGCGTTGGGTGGGCGAGTTCTCCCTGATCCAAACGGGGGCTTTCGGTTGGAGCTTCCGATGCAGTGCCCGGTGGGTGGAACCCCGCCGGTTCCGGATGGTGTCTGACCATCAGCAATCTGAACTTTTCGACGAGAACGTCTCGTGGCCAATCAGCAGCGTAATCGCACTTTGCAGCAGGCACGTACCACGCTTGGTGGTGCCGAAGTCCTCGCTTCCGCCCGCGAGTTTTTCTCGCGCGAGTCGGGGATTTATTCCGCCTTCTTGGACAAGCAAGGGCCGACCTTCGTCAATCTTCGCGGCTTGGGTGGCGAGGAGATCGTCGTGGGCGTGAGCGACGCGCCGGGGGGTACTGCGGTGACGGCGTCGTCGTACATGTTCGACCAGCAGGTGGCGCGCTTCTTGGCGTCGCTGCCGCCCACCGCGGTGACCGCATGAGCGCTATCGAGGTGAAGCGTCCCTTTGTGACCGCACTGCGGAGCCGTCCTGGCATTATCCGCGTGGGCGATGGCGCGGCGCGCATGACCGTGCGCGTTCAGCTGGAGGAACGGTGGGAGACACTGGCGTTCGACACTGCGTCCGAGTCGCCGGTGCTCGCGCTGAAGCATGCGGCGCTCGCGCACTTTGGTCAGGCTGATGTGCCGGCTGAGGATTTTGTGCTGAAGCTGCGCGGCGTTGAGATCCTGGATGAGCAGGAGTCGCTCGCGTCCGCAACGGCACGGGATGGATCGACGTTTCTGCTCGCGTTCCGCCGTCGGCGTCCGGTTCGCTGATTGTGACGGGGAGCCCCTCGCGTCCGCTGGCTGAGCGCGAGGCGCTCTTGGAAGCGGCTGGTCGGCTTCGCGCCGAGGTCGCCAAGGCCATTGTGGGGCAGCACGATGTGCTCGACGAGATCCTCATGGGGCTCGTCGCTGGCGGGCATGTGTTGCTCGTCGGTGTGCCTGGTCTGGCGAAAACAATGATGATTCGCGCGGTGGCCGAGGCAATGCAGCTCGACTTCCGTCGTATTCAGTTCACTCCGGATCTCGTGCCCAGCGATATCACGGGGACGGAACTGCTGGAAGAAGACGCAAAGACCGGACAGCGGAGTTTTCGATTCGTGCGGGGGCCGGTGTTTGCGAACATCGTACTCGCCGACGAAATCAACCGTGCGCCACCGCGCACGCAGGCTGCGTTGCTTGAGGCGATGCAGGAACATCGGGTGACCGCCGCTGGGCAGACGATGCGCCTGCCCGAGCCGTTCTTCGTGCTCGCGACGCAAAATCCGATTGAGCAGGAAGGGACGTATCCGTTGCCGGAAGCGCAGCTTGATCGGTTTTTGTTTGATGTGCGTATTGGGTATCCTAGCGCAGACGAAGAAGTCGCGATCTTGCGTGCGACGACGGGGCGCGAGCGGGTGCCGCTGACGCCGGTGCTCACCGGCGAAGAAACGCGCGCGCTCCAGCAGATGACCCGCGACGTGGCCGCGTCGGATGCGGCGTTGCGCTACGCGGCGTCGCTCGCGCGTGCGACCCGCCCGGACGACAGCACCGCGACGGATCTCGTGAAGCGGTACGTCCGATGGGGCGCGGGGCCGCGTGCTGGTCAGGCGCTGATTTTGGGGGCGAAGGCGGCTGCCTTGTTGGCGGGACGCCTTGCGGTCGCGCCGGAGGACATCCGTCGGGTGGCGCGTCCGGTGCTCCGGCATCGCGTGCTTCCGAACTTCGCCGCTGAGGCGGAGGGTGTGACGTCGGAGCGTGTGGTGGAGGATTTGCTGGACCGCGTGACGCCGCCACGCAGCGATCTGTCGGTATAGCGCATGGCGGTCGGCCCGTACGGCGCGCTCCTAGAGTCCGTGCGTGGCGTACGCTGGCCCGCGCGGCGCTCGGTGGCTGGTGGTGCGCCCGGCGCACATGTGGCGCGCAGTCGCGGGGTGGCAACGGAGTTCGTCGAGTATCGCCCGTACCGGCAGGGCGATGATCCGAAGCGGATCGACTGGAAGTTGCTCGCGCGCAGTGATCGCGCGTTTATCCGTCTGGCGCCGGACCGTGCCGTGCTCGGCACCCTTATCATCGTCGATGCGTCGGCGTCGATGGATTTCCCCAAGGATGCTGCCGATGTGGGCGTGCGGTCGAAATGGCGGTGCGCGCGCGAAATTGCGGTCGGGTGTGTGGCAATCGCGCACGCGGGAGCGGACCCGGTGGGACTTGCCGTGATTGGCGGCGGCGGCGTGGCGCGGCTCACGCCTCGTACGCGACGGGGGGTTGTGGCCGAGGCGGCCCGTACGCTCGATGCGCTGATGCCTTCGGGGGCGGCGGCGCTCGACCAGGGGTTCATTGGAGCACCGGCACGCGTGCTTGTCGTGACTGATTGTCTTGGTGACTTGGACGTGCTGGTGAACACGGCGCGGGCGCATGTGGCGGGCGGTGGCGAGGTATTCGTGGCGCATGTGGTGTCGCGCCGCGAGCTTGATCCCGCGCCCGGGGCGCAGCTCGCGGTCGATCCGGAGGACGTGTCGGTGGAACGGCCGCTGACCGACGAAACGCGCACGGCGTATCGTGACGCGTTTGCTGGGTGGCGACGGGAGACGGCACGACGCTGGCGCGACGCGGGTGTTGGGTATTCCGAGATTTGCGACGACGATCCGATGGACGTCGCGATCCGCACGATCGTAGCGCCCGTCGCATGACCTTCGCGGCGCCGCTGGCGTTTGGGATCGCGGTGGCGGCGTCGATTGCGACGGTGCTTTTGCATGTGATTTCCACCCAGCGGCCACGACCTACCGTGTTACCGACGGCGCGATTCGTGCCCTCTGGTGAAGCTCAGGCGATCTCACGGGCGGTCCGCCCGACGGATCTCCTGCTGCTCGCGCTGCGCGTGCTCGCGCTCCTGCTGTTGGGCGCTGCCTTTGCGGGGCCGCGGTTTGCGTCGTCGCGGTTCGGAATGATCCGGATGATTGTTGCCGATGCATCGCGTGCGGCACAGCCAGATGTCGGCGATTCGGTCACCGCGCTCTGGCGAGCTGGGGATCGTGTGGTGTGGTTCGATTCGTCGGCTGATGCGGCCGTTGACTCAGCGGGACGTCGCACGAGCAGCACGGCGAAGGGGCGATTGTCGGCAGGGCTCGTACGAGCACATCAGCGCATGCTTGAACTTTCAGAACATTCAGACTCACTCGAGCTTGTGATTATTTCTCCTCTGCTGGGCGAGGAGATGGACGCGGCAGTTGTGCCGCTCGCAGCGCGATGGGCGGGCCGTGTGCGTGTCGTGCGGAGTCATTTGCTCGAAGCGCGCGCTCGATTGCCGCAGAAGACCGTAGTGACGGAGCCTTCCTCGACTGATAGCGCCGCCGCGCGTGCTGGGGCAGCCGTGGTGTGGTGGCCCGAGGCTCGCGATGGACAGGCTCCTTCAGCGCACGCCGACGCGGTGTGGGCGGGAGATGCGACGGTGGTGGCACAGCTCGCGCGACTTCCGATGCGGCATGACGGGCAGGTCGTGGCGCGGTGGAGCGACGGTGCCCCAGCCGCGAGTGAGCAGCGATTGGGCGCAGGATGTGTGAGGCGTGTATCGATTGGCATCCCTCGGGTGGGCGACGCGCAGTTACAGCCGTCGTTCGTCGCACTGCAGCGGGCCGTAGAGCTGCCGTGTGGCGTAGCCGTAGAGCCCGCGACCGACGCAGCGCTTCGAGCGCTCGCCCGCGACTGGCCGCGGCGAGGGGAGGGTGCGGGCAGTCGATCAGCGCTGCCGCCGCGTCCCTCGACGACGCTGTGGCTGCTCGCACTTGCGGCGTGCGCCCTCGGACTCGAGTTGTTTGCGCGCGCGCGCGCCGAGGCGGGACGATGAGCCTGCCAATGCCGCCGCGCCGCAATATCTTAGGGCGCGTACAGCAGGTGGCGGACACGCTCCGGCTGGCGCGGATAAGTCGAGTGGTGCTCAGTGCGCTGGCGTGTGTCGTGAGTGTGTGGGCCGCCGCTGCTTTGCTGGACACGGTTGTCGAGCTCTCCGTAGCGGTGCGACAACTTGTGTTGCCAGGTGCCGTATTCGCGGCATCGGTGATCCTCTGGTTGGGTCGTGCGCAGTTGCGCGTGGTGGCCGTCGATCGGGCGGCACTGTGGATTGAGGAGAGGACACCGTCGCTCCGCTATGCACTGGTGACGGCGGTGGACCCGCTGTACCAAGGCCGCGTACCCGAACTCGACGCGCAGGTCGACACACACCGCTATGATGACGTGGCGCGCGGTGTGGTGTGGGGTGCCGTCCGTTTGCCGGCGGCGACGGTGTTCGGCACGTTCCTCGTATTGCTTTTGCTCCCTCGAGGCAGTGTCGAGCGCGTTGCGCGCCCGGCGGCTGGCGACGTGCTACGTCGTGAAACGTCCTCGGTGTCGCGTGATCCCCTTGCGACGCTGGTGGTCGTGATCGAGCCGCCGACGTATACGGCGTTGCCGAGCACGACGAGCGATGATCCGTCGTCAGTGCGCGCGCTGGTCGGAAGTCGGGTGACGCTTCGGGGTCGGCGCGGCAGCGATGGGGTGTATGCGACCGTGGACAGCACACGACGTGCGGCGCAGGACAGCGACGGCCGGTGGCAACTTACGGTGACCATGCCGAGTGCATCCGCCGTACTGGCGCTCGTTGCGGGCTCGCATCGACGACTGCTGTCGCTCGAGCCGGTGGCGGATTCCGCACCGGCGGTGGTTTTGGTCGCGCCGGCACGAGACTCGATCCTCCGGCGGCCGAGTGGAAGTCTCGCGCTGAGCGCCGAGCTGTCCGACGATCATGGGCTCGCGTCGAGTGCGTTCGAATACATCGTCAGTTCTGGTTCCGGTGAAAGCTTCACGTTCAAGTCGGGTACGCTTGGCGCGCTGGAGTTCGCGGGCGCGCGAAACGGCCGCGGCACGATCTCGGCGCGCCTATCGATTGATGCACTCGGCATGCGCGCCGGGGACATCGTGCATGTGCGCGCGGTTGCGCGGGATCGCAATACGGTGTCGGGGCCGACACTCGGTGTTTCTGAGACGCGTACGATCCGGATTGCGCGCGCCGATGAATACGATTCGGTATCGGTTGATGCCGCTCCCCCGCCGGAGCCGGAGAAGAACGCGCTCAGTCAGCGCATGTTGTTGCTGATGTCCCAAGCGTTGGAGAAGAAACGCCGTGTCTTGGCCAAGGGTCCGTTCGTGAGCGAGTCGCGCGCCATTGCCCTCGATCAGACGCGCCTGCGCAAGCGTGTGGGAGAGATCGTGTTTCAGCGGTTGGGTGAGAGCGGGGGTGAGGGAGGTGACGCGCTCGAGCGGCGACTCGACCGTCCTACGAACCCAGATTCGGTGCTGGCCGCCGCTGATCGCGCGACCGGTGCGACCTCCGGAACGGCGCTCGAAGGAAGTGCTGATGAGACGCCGGTGGTCGCAGTGAATCGTCCGCTGCTTGAGGCGTACAACTTCATGTGGAGCGCCAGCACGGAGTTAGAGCTTGGCGAGCCAGGGCGGGCTATCCCGTGGATGCAGAAGGCGCTGGATCGGTTGCAGGCGGCGCGTTCGGCGGAGCGGATTTATCTCCGTGGGAAAGTGCGCGCCGTGATCGTGGACATTGCGAAGGTACGCCTCTCGGGGAAGGACAGGGGCGCGGGCAGTGTTCGGGTGCCGCGTTCTGCGGCCGACCCCGGTCGCGCGCTGCGACTCACGCGATTCGACGCGATGGTAGCACTCGCGACGCATCTGCCATCGGCGGCGGCAGATTCGCTCGTGTTGCTTCGCCTCGAGCTTATTGATCGAGACCGAGAGACGGCGCAGGCTCTTGAGGTTGCCTCCGTCGCGCTTCGTCGTGGTGGTGACGTGACCGCGGCGTTTATCAAAGCGCGTCGCTCGCTTGCGGGTGACATCGAGCGACGCGCCGGCATTTCGTTGTGGGGGGCACCGTGAGCGCAGACTTTACCTTCTGCACCGTCCAGTACGACAGTGGCGATTGGGATTCGGCACCGCTCGTGCCGGCGAACCTGATTGATTCAGTGGCGCGCTACACGAGCATCCGCGTCGCGCCGACCGGAGTGTCCGTGCCGCTTGGCTCGCGCGATATCTTCCGCTATCCGTTGGCGTATTTGACGGGGCATCTTCCCGTGCGCTTCACCGATCTTGAACGGCGTACGTTGAAGGAGTATTGCGAGCGCGGCGGACTGCTGTTCGTGGACGATCACAACCACGACGTGGACGGTGTGTTCCACAAAACGTGCACCGAGGAGATTGCGCGCGCCGTAGGGCCGATGAAAGAGCTATCGAACACGCACGCGCTCTTCAGGAGCTTCTTCACGTTCGAGGATGGTCCGCCGGCGACCTCGCACGAATTGAACGGTTGGGGGGACAATCTCATCCATAAGCATTTACAGGCCGTGTTGCACGGCGACCGTATTGCGGTCCTCTACTCGAACAAGGATTACAGCTCCGAGTGGGGCTACCATCCCGACAACAAGCGTTTTATGTCGGTAGACAACACGAAGTTCGGCGTCAATGTGGTGGTGTATGCGCTCACGCGGTAATCCGAGACGCGTGTGGACGGAGCGGACGCTTCGCGGTGCCGCCTTTGCTCTGCTGGCGTGGGCGATGTGGCGCGTCGCGGTGGCGAACGGCGTGGGGCGGGCGGTGTCGCTTGAGAGCGCCTCGGTGGAATCGGCGTGGCCGCGTCTGCTTGACGGCGGGCACGACGCGGCGCACCTCACGATCTCGCGTGGATTGCCTGCGGACTCGACGCGAGATGTGCTGGCCGCGTTCGCGCACGCGGGCGTGCGGATGAGTTGGTCAGGGCCGTCCCTGTCGTCGGTCGCGATGTCTGTCGAACGTGTGCGCGAGCCGGACCAGTCAACGCTCATGCGCGTGGTCGGTGCCGGTCGAGTCGTTGTTCGCGACGGCATATCTGTGCTTGACAGCGTAGGGGATGCGTCGCACGGACTGACGATCTTCTTGGCGGCGCCTCAGGGTGTGTTCCGCGGATCCGGAACGTCCGGGACCGCGTCGGCAGTGCCGACGGCCGCTCGTGCGCTGCACCCAGTGCTGGTCGTCGGGCGTGCGTCGTGGGAGACGAAGTTCACGGTCGCGGCACTGGAGGAGCAGGGGTGGACCGTGGAGTCGCGCGTGCCAGTCGCGCCAGGTGTCGAGGTGACGACCGGAACGCGCCAGCCGCTTGATACCGCGCACTACGCGGCCGTGGTCGCACTCGACAGCGCTGCGGCGGAGCTCGCGACATCGATTGTTGCGTACGTGCGCTCGGGCGGGGGGCTTGTGCTGCTGTCCGACGCGGCGCGGTTGGGGACCTTTGCGGCGCTTGTCCCCGCGACCGTTGATGCGCGTCAGTCAAGCACGAAGCGCAGCTTCGATCCCGCCGCGCCGTTGGCATCGCTTGGCCTGACGCCGCTGTCGATGCACGACGATGCGGTGGCACTCGACGTGCGTGGTGTCACGGTCGCCGTGGCGGCGCGGCGTGAACGTGCGGGGCGTGTTGTGGTCGTGGGCTACGACGAGCTGTGGCGATGGCGGCTTGAAGGGGGCGTTGATGCGGTCGTCGCGCACCGTCGATGGTGGTCGCGGACGGTGGGCGCGGTGGCTGCCGGTGGTGGTCCCGCCGCGAACGCTCCTGAGGGCGCACCGATCGCGCGATGGATCGATGCGCTCGGACCCGCCACCACTGTCGTGCCAAACCACGCGCCCGCGGACCCGCTTCCCCCGTGGCTCCTGCTCGTGCTGTGTAGCATCTTGCTCGCGGAGTGGGGATCACGTCGAACTCGCGGAGCACGATGAGCGTCGCCTTTATCAGTCATGCCGATTGCGGCCGTCACGATACGGGATGGGGACATCCCGAACACGTGGGACGTCTGCGCGCGATCCCGCGCGCGTTGCGCTACCACTTCGACCTGTTCGAGGCGCTCGCACACCTCGAGGGGCGGCACGCGACGGAGGACGAGATTCTTCTCGCCCACGACGCTGCCTATGTGACGTCGGTTCGAGATTTAGCGCAGCGTGGCGGCGGGCGTTTTGACGCCGACACCGTGGCAAGCGACGGGTCGTGGGACGCAGCAACAGCAGGGGCGGGAAGTGTGCTCGACGCGGTGGATTTTGCGATGACCGGACAGCACCTCCGCAGTTTCTGCGCGGTCCGTCCGCCCGGGCATCACGCCCTCCGCGCGTCGGCGATGGGTTTCTGCCTGTTCGGCAACGTCGCCGTTGGGGCGCGCTATGCGCGGAAAGTGCATGGCGCCGAACGGGTGCTCATCGTCGACTGGGACGTCCACCACGGCAACGGGACCCAATCGCTCGTCGAGGACGAGGCCGACATCCGCTTCATTTCCATGCACCAGTGGCCGTGGTATCCCGGAACGGGCGCGCGTGACGATCGCGGGCCGCACCAGAATGTCTGGAACCTGCCGATGCCTGGCGCGCTACCGGCAGAGGCGTATGTGTCCGAGCTGCTGCGCGCGGTGGATGCGGCCACGGAGGACTTCACCCCCGACCTGGTCATGATTTCCGCCGGCTTCGACTCGCTGAACGGTGATCCGCTCGGCGGATTCACACTGGAGTTGGACGACGTCGACCACCTGACCCGTGAGATGGCCGCCCGGGCCGACTACTGGTGTGGCGGACGGCTCGTCAGTGCGCTGGAAGGGGGCTACGCGCCCGATCGGCTCGGGGACGCAGCAGTGACGCACCTGAAGGCGCTCGCAGGTCTCTAGGCGCACGCTAGGCCTCGGGGCTAACTTACGATTTCCCCTCCGCTGGAGCCTCTCCGCTGTTCTGCCCAAGAGAACGACCGTGACCGAGGGGGCCGTCGGATGACGACCTCCGCGTCGTCGCTCGCCCTGCGATTGATCGAGGTCGCGCTCCCGCTTCCGCTCTTTGGGACCTACACCTACGCGGTGCCCGACGGGCTGCGTCACACGGTTGTCGCGGGGTCTCGCGTGATCGTGAATGTGCGTGGGCGTCGCGTCATTGGGTTCTGCCTGGGTGAGAGCGACGGCGCCGCACTGAAGAGTGCCACCGCCAAGCCGATTCTCGATGCCCCGGACGCCACGCCCTGCATGCGCGCCGATCTGCTTGCGGTATGCCAATGGATTTCTGGGTACTACGTGGCGCCGCCGGGGATGGTGCTCCGCACGGCGCTCCCGGCCGTGCTGGGTGCCGTGGCGCGCCCAGAGCCGGCGGTCAAGGCGCGTCGTACGGTGCGACTCACGTCCGAACTCCCGTCCCTGATGGAGCGCGACCGACTTTTTAAACGGTCGCCGCAGCAGCGCGCGGTATTCGAACTGCTCGAGTCGCTTGGCGGACATGCCACCGTCGCGCACGTGGTAGACCAGCTCCAGTGCACGAGCGCCGTCATCTCGGCGCTCGCCAAGCGCGGACTCGCGGAGCTCGGGTCGGAGACGGTGGCGCGCGATCCGTTTGCGAGTCGTGTGCGCTCAACCGCTGCACCGCATCAGCCAACGTCGGCGCAACAGCAGGCCATCAATACGCTGGTCGCCTCTGCCCCCGGCAGCGTTTCGTTGCTTCACGGTATCACGGGCTCAGGAAAGACGCTGGTCTATCTCGAACTGCTCCGGCACGTCGTGATTGAACAGGGAAAGTCCGCGATCGTGCTCGTGCCGGAAATCGCGCTCACACCGCAAACGGTCGATCGGTTCCGCGCCGTGTTTGGCGATCAGGTTGCGGTGCTGCACTCGGCGCTCAGCGACGGCGAACGGTACGACGCGTGGCTGGCGCTCAAGCGTGGCGAGCGACGGATCGCGGTCGGCGCGCGGTCAGCGGTGTTCGCTCCGCTGGAGAATCTTGGCGCGATCATCGTAGACGAAGAACACGAGTCGAGCTACAAGCAGGCCGAGTCCCCGCGCTATCACGCTCGCGAGGTGGCCATTGTGCGCGCGCGGGAATCGGGGGCGTTGTGTGTGCTTGGGAGCGCGACGCCGAGTCTTGAAAGTTGGGTCAATGCGCAGACGGGGAAGTATCAACTCCTCTCGCTCCCTGATCGGGTCGGTGGAGGCTCGCTCCCGCACGTGGAAGTGGTAGACCTTCGCACCACGACGAAGGTCACAGGCATGACCGTCGCGCAGCGTGCCATCCGTAGCGTGCTGAGCGAGCCGCTCGAACTCGCGCTCCGTGACCGGATTGCCAAGCGGGAGCAGAGTATTCTGCTGCTCAACCGACGCGGATATGCCTCGTTCGTGCAGTGCAGTTCCTGCGAGTGGGTGGCGAGTTGTCCCGATTGCTCGATCTCACTCACGCTGCACCATCATCCGGAGCGGCTGATTTGCCACTACTGCCGACGGCAGGACACGCCAGGCGCCGCGTGCCCACAATGTGGTGATGCCACGCTCCGTCAGCGTGGCCTCGGCACGCAGCAGGTGGAGCGCCTGCTCGGCGAGCAGTTCCCAGGTGCTCGCGTGGCACGCATGGACGTGGACACGACGAGTGGAAAGTGGGCGCACACCGAAATTCTCGATCGTGTGGCGAGCGGGGAGGTAGACATTCTGCTCGGCACGCAGATGATCGCGAAGGGGCTCGACTTTGCGAACGTGACGCTGGTCGGGGTGATCGATGCGGACACGGGGATCAATCTTCCCGATTTCCGTGCATCAGAGCGTGCCTTCCAGCTGCTGAGTCAGGTGGCGGGGCGGGCAGGGCGCGGTCCGAAGGGCGGGGCCGTGATTATTCAAACCCGCGTCCCCACGCACCACGCACTGCGCTGTGCCCTGACGCACGACTATTTGGGGTTTGTGGCCGAGGAACTTCCCGCGCGCGTGTCGCCAGCCTACCCGCCAACGGTGCGGGTCGCGAACTTCGTATTCAGCGGAGAGGACGAGCAGGCGACATTTGCGCTCGCGGAGGCGGCGGGGGAGTGGATGATTCAAGCGATTGCGCAGCTACCCGAGGGAACGATTGAGATGGTCGGGCCCGCCCCGTGCGCCGTTGAGCGAATCAAGCAGCGGTGGCGGTGGCACTTGCTGTTGCGCACCGCGCATGCCGGAGCGCTGACGCGGCTGGCCCGCCGGTTTCTCTCGACCTTCGATGTGCCGGCACGCCATGAGCTTCGCGTGGCGTTTGACCGCGATCCTGTTTCGCTGCTCTGAACGAGGCGGGCTGATCGGTGGGGCGCAGTGGGGAAGTCCCCAAAACAGCACCCAACGGCACCCAATAGCAGCCAAGTTCACCGACCAGAGGAGGTGGGTAGCCTGCCGCCCAGTCGTTATCTTTCGCCCATGATGAACGAGACCCGCGAACGCTTCCTCCGGGGGATCCTGGAGCGCGTGAGCCCAGAGCGCATCGTCGAGATCCATTTCTTCCCTCCCATCCGGCAGGGGCAACTGGAGTCTGGCGTTGCGGTCGTGGCGCTCGAATCAACGCCCCACGCCGTGGGGGAGCACGCGGTTGCGGCGCCGGTCGATACGCCGGTCGATGCGCCGGTCGATACGCCGGTCGATACGCCGGTCGATGAACCTGTTGCCCCTGTCATGGCGGTCGCGTCTCGCCTCGAAGTCTGCACCGCCATTTACCGCTGGACCCGAAAAGGGCCAGAACGTGGGAAGTGGGAGTTCGACTTCAAGACCGAAGGCGATGCGTCACTGCCAATCGTTGGCACGGTGGTCCGCGGCGTCGAGCAGCGCTCGGGCGACGAGCTTGGCGCCCTCCGTATGGACGCCGATGAACTGCGCGCTCTGATGGACACCCCGGCGTGGCAGCGGACGACACCGTAGTCGACCGCTTCACGTCGTGGCTGCGCGACCGCGGGCTTCCCGTGACTGCGCAGCGGGTTGCCGTCGCAGAGGTGCTGTTCGAAGCTGATCGGCACTTGTCGGCGGAAGAAATCGCGGCGGAATTGAACGGACGGGGGAGCAAGGTCGGCACCGCCACGGTGTACAGGACTCTCGACGTCCTACTCGAGAGCGGGCTCGTTGTGGAGCGCGACTTCGGGGAAGGATTCCGCCGTTTTGAGTCGGCGCGCGATGTTCCCCAGCACGAGCACTTGATTTGCACGGGCTGCGGACGAGTCGAGGAGTTTCGCGACGACCGTATTGAACGCATCGCCGGGGAACTGGCCGAGTCGCGCGGCTTCACGCGCGAGCGGCATCGCCTGGTAATCTACGGCCGCTGCCGCTCCTGCCGCGCCGCCAACTCCTGAGGACGCATGCAACAAGAATCTGCCAGCGTGGGGCTCGCCATCGCGTTCAGTGCCGGGCTGCTGAGCTTCCTGTCGCCGTGCGTGCTCCCGCTGATCCCAAGCTACGTGACCTTCATTACGGGGCTCTCGTTCGAGGATGTCACCAAGTCACGACGTACGGCGCTCGTGCACTCGCTGCTCTTCATCTTGGGCTTCACCCTGATCTTCCTCGCGCTCGGTGCAGTGGCGACGGGGTTCGGGCGGATGTTGCTCGCCAACCGGTTTTGGCTGTCGCGAATCGGTGGTTCGCTGGTGATCGTCTTCGGCCTCTACCTGCTCGGCGTGCTGAATATCGGCTTCTTGGGGAAGGAGCGGCGCGTGCACTTGCACGACAAGCCGCTGGGCTACCTCGGGACGGTGATGGTGGGGATCGCCTTCGGGGCGGGGTGGAGCCCCTGCATCGGCCCAATTCTTGGGGCGATTCTCACGTACACGGCGAGCCAAGCGGATCTCACGCGCGGCCTCATGTTGCTGCTCGCCTACTCGATGGGACTTGCGATCCCCTTCCTCGTAGCGGCGCTGGCAGTGGAGCGCTTTCTCGCGGTTTTTGCGAAGATGCGTTCGCAGATGGTGTGGGTGCAGCGTATTGCCGGCGTGCTGTTGATTGGCGTCGGCCTGCTGATGGTCACCAACTATCTATCAATCTTGTCTAACTGGATGTCGGCCTTCACTCCGGCGTTCATCAAGAGCCGCCTGTAACGCCGCGACTGATTGCCGTCAGATTCGGAAGCCGAAGCGAATCGGGAACCAACTGCTGGTGCGTCCGCTCGTGAGCACCGTCACCACGCCCACGTCGAGAAACGCGTTGTCGCTGATTATCGGTAGCGCGAGACCCACGCCTCCCTGAAGCCCGAACGCCGATTCGGTGTAGCTGTTCACGGCCCCAAGTCCAGTGCTGCTCGGGACCGTCTTTGCCTGAAAGATGCCGACGCCCGCGTACTGATACAGCTCTCGATTCGAGTTGTGCACCAGATTCGTTGTGAAGCCTACGTACTGAAAGTTGTCGACGGTCCCTTTGGTGGCGAATCGATCAAAGCTGAAGTCGGTTCGATATCCCCACGTCGCCGACTGCCCGCCGGCCTCGCGGCGCAGCGACACGCCGACTCCCAGCTCTGAACTGTTCCCCAAGTCGCCGACGGCAAGATTCGCACCGCCCATCAGCGTGAACCCCATCCCCTGTGCGCGCGTGGCGGTGGGCAGTGCAACGCTGAGCGCTACTGCGCTGAGCGCCGCTGCGGTGAGTGCACATAGAAGCTGTCGCATGGCGTTCCCTCCTGGTTAGGCGGCCTCGACGGCCTCCTCGAGTTGTTGACGCCGCAGCAACGCCCAATAGCGCCCTTGCAGCGCCATGAGGTCGTCGTGCGTTCCCCGTTCCACAATCCGCCCGTCGTCAAGCACGATGATATGCGACGCGTCACGGATCGCCGTGATCCGATGCGACGCGATGATCGCCGTACGTTCCGACAGCGCCTCACGCAGGCCCCGCAGAATCGCGGCCTCTGTGTGTGTATCCACCGCTGACAGTGCGTCGTCGAGCACCACGATGGACGGGCGCCGTGCCAGCGCGCGTGCCATCGCCGCGCGTTGCTTCTGCCCGCCGCTGAGGTTGATCCCCCGTTCGCCGAGCATGGTTTGGTACCCCGAAGGGAGCCCGTCGATTGTTTCCGCCAGCTGTGCGATCGCTGCGGCCCATGCGGTCTGCTCGGTCGTGGTCGCGGCGGGGGTGTCGTGGGCATGACGAAGCCCATACGCGAGGTTCGAGCCGATCGTGTCGCTAAAGAGCAGGCTTTCCTGGGGTACGAACCCAATCTCAGCGCGTAGCGCGTCGAGCGAGAGTGCCTGAAGCGGCACCCCGTCCATCAGCACAGCGCCAGACGTCGGGTCATAAAGCCGCGCCAAGAGTTCGAGCAACGCGCTCTTGCCACTCCCGGTGGCGCCGACGACGCCGAGCGTGCCACCAGCCGGAATCGTGAAAGAGATGTCGTGCAGGACCTCACGGTCGGTGTACGAGAACGACACGTTGCGAAACTCGATGGCGCGTCCACCGGTGGTAGCTGGCAGCGCGGCCGGCGTTACTGGCGTGGTGACCGATGGCTTCGCGTCGAAAATCTCGTTGAGCCGTGCCATCGACGCTTCGCCGCGCTGGAAGAGGTTTGTGACCCATCCGAGCGCGATCAGCGGCCATGTCAGGTTGGAGAGATAGAGTCCAAAAGCAACGAACGCGCCGACCGACATTTTCCCGGCAATCACTTGGGCACCACCGATCCCGAGGACGGCGGCAGAGCCTAGGCCCGCGAGCGTCATCAGGGACGGGCTCATCACCCCGTAGAGATTGGCGAGTTGCAAGTTGCGTCGGACGTATTCTGCGCTCGACGCATCGAAGCGTACGCTCTCCGCGGCTTCTTGGCGGTACGCGCGGACGATACGAACCCCGCTCAGATTCTCTTGGACGAGTGTCGTCAGTGCTCCAAAATGCGCTTGCACCGACTCAAACCGATCGTGCACCGCACGCCCGAGTTTGAGCATCACAATCGGGAGGAAGATCATCGGGAGCAGTGCGAGTACCGTGAGCCGCCCGCTGATCCGGACCATGAATACCAGGGCGACCACGCCACCGAATACGGTGTTGGTGAAGTACATGATAGCCGGACCCGCTGCCATCCGGACCGCGCCGAGGTCGTTGGTGAGCCGGGCCATGATTTCGCCCGTTCGGGTGCGGTTGTACCACCGTGCATCAAGCGTGGCGAGGTGCACGAACAGGTGGTCGCGCAGGTCATTTTCGATGCGCCGGCTCACACCGTTCAGAATCTCGCGCATCAAGAAGCGAAACACCCCGTTGAACAGAATGAGCGCCACCATCGCGCCGGCGAGTTTCCAGACCACTGACGCGTCGGCGCCGCTTCCAAGCGCGTCGATCGCACGGCGTAGCAGAGTGGGAACGCCATTGACCAGCGTGCTCGACACGACGACCGCAAAGAGTCCCCATGCAACTTGTGCTCGATACGGGCGGTAATAGGGGAGGAGGCGTCGAAGAGCCTTCACGCAATTCGTCAGGTCAGGGTACGGGAGCGACTACCTTTAGGGGACTCCGTCGTGATCTCTTTAGGAGATTCCTATGCGTGCAATCTACACCCTCGCGGTTGTTTTTCCCTTCGTTGCGTGTGCTGCCTGTGGGGCGGCGGATGCCGATTCGGCAAAGCCGCGCGACATCGAACTGGCGCCCGTTACCCAAGGGCAGCCACAGCTCAACGACGCGGCGCCCACACCGGTCGCGGCGCCAACCCCAGCGCCAACCCCAGCGCCAACCCCAGCGCCCAAGACTCCGGCGCGCTCAGCCGAACGGGCGCAGGCCCCGCGTGCAACATCGCCCGCTCCGCAGGGGACTGCCCCCGTGTCCGCCCCAGCGCCAGCGCTGCAGTCGGCGCCTCAACCGGCTCTACAGCCCATCGTCGCAGCGCCTGCTCCCACTGGAACCGTCGAGGCTGGTGTGCGCTTTGCGGTGAAGCCGGCTGCGCGGATCTGCACGAATACCCACAAAGCCGGAGATCGCTTTACCGCCGCACTCGGCGAGGCGGTGCAGGGGAGTAATGGCGCAGTGATTCCCGCTGGGAGCCTCGTGGTGCTGCGCGTGGTGGAATCAGCGAGCACCACCAACGCCAAGGCGGCATCCACGCTCTCGTTTGACGTCATCGCCGTGCGCATCGGCAACGAGAGCTACGAAGTGGATGGCAAGGTCACGCCAACAGCGCCGATGGAGAAGGTCGGCACCGAGAGCGCGAGCGATCAAGCCAAGACGGCGGCCAAAGGCGCGGCCATTGGCGCGATTGCGGGGCAGGTGCTCGGGAAGAACACCAAGTCCACGGTGATTGGCGCCGTCATCGGTGGCGTCGCCGGTGCCATGACCGCCTCAGGGACCAATCAGTACGACGGGTGCCTGAAAGCAGACGGCACCCTGACCATCGCGCTCGACAAGCCGCTCAAGATCAAGGTGCCGACAACGCCCTAGCAGGGCGGTTCAGTAGCCGACAGCGCCCCCCACAGAGCGCGGCTCGAACACCCCGTGCCAGCCACCCTTCACGCGCATGATCGAGTTCACATTTGCGATGCCCGTGCTCGCCTGCAGCGTGTGGCCCATCTTGGTGAGGGAGTCGACGACCACACCGGTCAGTCCGTTTCGCTCGTAGCGAATGGTGTCCGGCAACGCCTGATGGTGGAATCGCGGCGCGACCATGGCGTCGGCGAGCGACATGTGATGCTCAATCACGTTGAGAATCACTTCCATCGTCGCGGTAATAATCGTCGGGCCGCCAGCGGCACCCGTGACGAGGAGCACCTGTCCCTGCGCGTCGAGCACAATCGTCGGCGCCATCGCCGAGAGCATGCGCTTGCCGGGCTTGATCGCGTTGGCCTCGCCCTGCACCAGCCCGAACATGTTCGGTGCGCCCGGCTTGGCGGCGAAGTCGTCCATCTCGTCGTTCAGGAGGAAGCCACCGCCGCGCACCCAGACGCCTGAGCCGTACGAGTTGTTGAGCGTCGTCGTGGTGGCGACCGCGTTCCCCTTGGCGTCCACGACCGAGTAATGCGTGGTGTTCGTGCCGTCGCCATTGATGTTGAAGGTCGGCGTTTTGCTCGCCTTGGCGCGGTTCACCTGCTGCGCCAGCGTCTTCGCGTAGTCCTTGCTCGTGAGCTGCTCGAGCGGGACCGTGACGAAGGCGGGATCGCCCAGTTTTTCGTTACGGTCGGTGAAGCTCCTCCGATACGCTTCGGTGAGCAGATGCGTGTACTGCACACTGCCGAAGGGCGGGAGCGGCGCGAAGTGTTCGAGAATATTGAGCGTCTCAGTCATCGTGATGCCGCCCGAGCTCGCGGGGGGCATCGTGAACAGCGTGTAGCCGCGGTAGGTGCTCTTGATCGGCGTGCGCCATTCGGGCTTGTAGCGCCGCAGATCGTCCTTCGTGATGATGCCGCCGCTGCGCTTCATTTCGGCCACAAGCGAATCGCCGACCTCGCCGTCGTAGAAGGCCTTCACGCCCTGCGCCGCAATCAGCTTGAGCGAACGCGCGAGGTCCGGCTGCTTGAAGGTCGAGCCCGGCTTCGGGGCCTCACCGCCGGGGTAGAACACGGTCTTCCCTTCAAACTGTCCCAGCAGGTTGCGCGCTCCCGTGAGGCCGCGCGAGAAGGCACTGTCCGCGACGAACCCCTGTTCCGCCAGTCGAATAGCTGGAGCCATGACCTGAGCGAGCGTCATCGAGCCGTACTTCGAGAGTGCTTCGTTCATTCCCGCTACGGCGCCCGGCACGCCAACCGCGAGTGGGCCCACCACACTCTTGTTCGTGAGCTTGCCGCTGGCGTCGAGATACATGTCGCGCGTCGCCGCGAGTGGTGCCACCTCGCGATAATCGATCGCCGCCGAACGGCCGTCGGCCATGCGGATATTCATAAACCCGCCGCCGCCGATGTTCCCCGCCGACGGATAGGTCACCGCCATGGCGAACCCGGTCGCGACCGCGGCATCGACCGCGTTCCCACCCGCCTTAAGGATCTCAATCCCCGCTTCGCTGGCGAGCCGCGAGTTGCTCACCACCATCGCGTGCTCCGACTCGGTGGCTTGTGTGCCCGTCGGGAAGCGCCAGCCGCCGGGAAAGGCCGCCTGCGTGGTGTTTTGAGCCGCTGTTGCGGGGCCAGATGTCGAGGCGCGGCAGGCGGCAATAGCCAGTCCGGCGCAGCCGGCGGCGGCAAGCGTACGTAGAATCGTGGAACGCGCAGTCATGGGATTCTCCCTCACCAGTGGCGCGGTCACAGTTGCCGACCGCGAATCGTCCCCTAACTTAGCAGTGAGCCACTTACTTCCGCATCCCCGGACCGCCACCGTGTCTCATCCACTTCGCGAAACCGAACTCCCGAATCCTCGGACAGTCGATCTCGACCTGGCAACTCCGCTGCAGATCGCAGACCTGATCAACGCTGAGGACCAGACGGTCGCCGCCGCCGTCCACGCGCAGCGAGCACCCATCGCAGCCGCAATCGCGGCGGCCGAATACGCGCTCCGACACGGACGACGGGTCATCTACATCGGGGCGGGAACGTCCGGGCGCCTTGGTGTGCTCGATGCCAGTGAAATCCCTCCGACCTTCGGCGAGGAACCGGGGCGTTTTGTCGGGTTGATTGCGGGCGGGGAGCGCGCCCTGCGGAACCCCATCGAGGGGGCTGAGGACCGTCCGGACGTCGGACGGCAGGATTTGGTCGAGGTCCAGGTCGAACTCGGCGACTTCGTCATTGGCATCGCCGCGAGTGGGAACACCCCGTATGTCCGCGCGGCGCTTGAGTTCGCACGCGGCATGGGCTGCCCAACCGCATTGATCTGCTGCGCCACCCCGATGGAGGAGATGCGCAAGACTGCCGAAATCCTCATCCATGTGGACACCGGCCCCGAAGTCCTCACGGGCTCCACGCGCATGAAGGCCGGAACAGCCACCAAGCTCGTGCTTAACATGATTTCCACCGGCGCGATGGTGCGCATGGGCAAGACCTACCGCAATCTGATGGTCGACCTGATGGCCACGAACACGAAGCTCGTCGACCGATCGGAGCGGATCTTCATGGAGGTGTGCAAGACCGATCGGGCGACGGCGCGCGCGGCAATCGACCACGCCGCCGGCAGTGTGAAGGTCGCTATCGTGATGCACGAGAAGCAGGTCACACGCGAACGCGCGCTCACGCTGCTCGACATCAAGGCGGGCTTCGTGCGCGAGATCATAGGACCCCTGCCGGTGCCGATCCGATGAACGAACGTGTGGTGGTCGGACTCATGTCGGGCACCTCGCTCGACGGAATTTCCGCTGCCGTCGCACGCTTTCGCACAGCGGACGACGGCCTGCGGAGCGTGGAGTTGCTCTCCTTCGTGTCGCGTCCCTACACAAGTGTGCAGCGCGCACGACTCGCGGATGTGATGGTCGGAACGAACCCCGCCGCGACCACTCGTCTCGATTTCGCGCTCGGCGGCTGGCTCGCCGACGCGGCAGTGCAGGCCATTGCTGACAGCGGTGTGCCACGGCGCGACATCGCGGCAATTGCGTCGCATGGTCACACGGTCTGGCACGAACCACCGTACGCCACTTGGCAGTTCGGGCAGCCGGCGGTCATTGCCGAGCGCACGGGAATTTCCGTGATCAGTGATTTCCGCGTGCGTGATGTTGCCGCGGGTGGACAGGGCGCACCGCTCGTTCCCATCGCGGACGCACTCCTGTTTTGTGCCCCCACGCACTGGCGCGCGCTCCAGAATATCGGCGGGATCGGCAACGTCACCATCGTTCCGCCGGGCCCGCGTCCAGAACTCAGTGCCGTGCGCGCGTTCGACACGGGCCCTGGGGTCTGCGTGATCGACGCTGTGGTGCGTGCCCTCGTGCCGGAGATGCTCTTTGACACCGACGGCGCACTCGCGCTCTCGGGAATGCCACTCGACGCAATCGTCGACGAGTTGCTCGATCTGCCGTTCTTTCACGCCGAACCGCCGAAGAGCACGGGGCGCGAGTTGTTCACGCCGGACTTCATCGACGCGTTCATCGCACGCTGTCTGCATGCGCGTCCGGACTGCTCGGTCCCCGACATCGTCGCGACAGCCACGGAGTTCACGGCGCGAAGCCTCGCCCTCGCCTTCGCGCGATTCATTCCGGAACCGGTGGCGGAGATCGTCCTCTCGGGCGGCGGTGCGCGAAATCCGGCTCTCGTCGCTGCCATCGAGCGGGCGCTTGCTGCCGTTCCTGCGGCGCCGGGCTTTCTGACGCGCCGCGTCGTGCCCTTCGACGATATCTTCTTCGACGGCGACGCCAAGGAAGCGGTCGCCTTCGCACTCCTCGGCGCGCTGCATCTCGACGGCGTCCCCGGCAACGTCCCCTCTGCGACAGGCGCGCGCGGCGCTCGGGTGCTCGGGAGTTTCACCCCGGCGTGAACGCAGCGTGAACGTCGCCTCGCTCCTCGTGCCGGCGCTCCCCTGGGATGCGTCGAACGGATTCGCCTATCTGAGCGAGGGGATCGAGGATGCTCTCGAAGCTGGCGTCGGTGGGTTCATCCTTCGGAGCGGCCCCCAGGACCACGTGTCTGGGCTCGCGGCGGCACTGAAGGCGGCGTCCGGCGAGCCGCTGCTGCTCGCCTCCGATGCGGAGCGCGGGGCGGGGGAGCAATACCACGGCTGCACCGAGCTTCCCCCGCTCGGCGCACTCGGGGCCCTCGCGCGATACGACGACTCTGGCGTGGCGCGGCGCGCCGCTCGGATTACCGCGCGTGAACTACGGGCGCTCGGCCTTAACTGGGCGCTCGCCCCGGTATGCGATCTCGACCTGCCTCCGGGCTCACCGGTGATCAGCGTGAGGTCGCCTGGGGCTGATCCCGGTCGCGTAGCAGCATTCGTGAGCGAGTGGATCGATGCGTGCCAAGGCGAAGGGGTACTCGCGTGCGCCAAACACTTCCCAGGCCACGGGCGTGCGCTCGGGGACTCACACCTCGAGGCACCGGGGGTCGCCGTACGCCCTGAGGAACTCTGGCGCGACGATCTCGCTCCGTTCCGCGCGGCTATCGACAGTGGGGTCGGGAGCATCATGGTCGCGCATGTGCGCTTCCCGACGCTTGACCCGCAGGATCTACCGGCTTCACTCTCCATGCCAATCGTCACGCAATTGCTGCGCGAAACGATGGAGTTCGACGGCCTGATTGTGAGCGACTCCGTGGACATGCGCGCTGTGCGCGCGCTCGGCTCTGAGGGTGCGGTGTGTGTCAGTGCGCTCGCGGCGGGTTGCGACGTGCTCTTGGGAGTGGTCGACCCGCACGGCGCTGTCGCGGCGATTCGCAGTGCAATCAACGATGGCGCCCTGGATGCCGAGCGCGTGCGCGACGCCATCGCACGTCGCGCACGGTGGGCAGGCTGGGCGTCGTCAGCGAGTGCGCGCGATACCTCCCTCGACGATGTTATGTGGGGGCGGCAAGTCGCCGATCGCGCGGTACACATGGTGCGCGGCACTGCTCCGCATTTCGCGCAGGCCGTTGAGGTGGTCATTGTTGACGAGGATGCCGTAGGGCCGTGGCCCGCGCCGGTGCGTGGAGAGTTTGAATCGACGCTCCGTGTACTCGACGTCGATGCCCCCGTGGTTCCAGAGCCGACACGGCACACCAAGGTGCCGGTGCTGATCGCTGTGTTCTGCGATGTGATCGCGTGGAAGGGCTACGATGCGCCCTCGGATCTGGCGCGCGCTGCGGTCGCGCGCGCACTCGCGGTCGCGTCGGTTCAGAAGCGCGAGGCCTGCGTCGTCCTGTTCGGCCACCCTCGGCACGCGGCGGCTTTTCCAGAGGCGACACGCGTGGGCTGCGCGTGGGACGGATCGCCGGTGATGCAAGCCGCTGCCGCGCGCGCCTTGACGCGCGGCCTGCTGTCTACCGCGCGCTAGCGGATGATTCCCTGCGCCTCGGCGGGCATCTGGTCGGCGAGCTTGCGCGCCGGTACCGCGTAGATGATACGGCCGCCGCTCTCGGCCGCTCCGCCGTACAGGACCGCAATCACAAAGCCGCGAGAATCGAAGATCGGACTCCCGCTTGATCCTTCCGCCGCGAACGCGTCGAACTGGATCACGTTCTCGAGCACTTTGCTCACGGTGGCAACGCCCAGCGTCGAGACGGCGTGGAGACTCGAGATGTCCCCTTCCATCCCAGCCGTCGAATTCCCGAGCGGATAGCCGATAATGGCGGCGGGGATCCCTACGCGAATGTTGGGGGTGCGCGACACGCCCGCGACACTGGGGAATGGCCCCTCACGATCGATCTTGATCCACGCTAAGTCGTCCGTCTCGCTGACTTTGACCACGTGGCCGGGCATCCAGGCTGCTTTCGTCTTGTCGAACTCCACGGCGATCCGAACGGCCGCCCCGCCGTTCTCGTCTTGCACGACGTGCTTGTTGGTGACAATCAGACCCGACGGCAGGACATTGAATCCTGTTCCTGAAACCTTCTTTCCGCTCGGTAGCTGGACCGCAATGAACACGATGGCGGGTGAGCTCTTCGCCGCAATGGCTTCGTAGTCGAGTTGCGCAGCCGAAACGAGCTGCCGCTGCCGGTTCTCGGCCGCGATCACGCGCTGCGCGAAATCCGTGCTCTTGCTGCCGTTCGAAAGTTCGCTGCGGAGCTTATTGCCCTCTGCCTTGCTCAGCGCGAGCGCCGAATCAAGGCCACCGACCTTTCCTTTCATCGCACCCACAGTCTGCGCCACGAGCGCGCTGAGTGAATCGTTGCGTGCGAGTGCCGCCTTGAGGTTCTGCTCGGCTTTGTCTCCCGATCGTTTCCCGTAGGCGACGACGCCAATCACGACGAGCGCGACGATTGCCGCAAGGCCAATGACCATCGCGCGCAATGAGTGTGTTTGTTCCTTGACCGCGATTGCGACGCGTGCCTGCGTGTCTAGGCGACCGCTGCCAACGGGTGCCGCAACGCTCGCGCGGGCATCCCGATGACTCTCCACCCGAGTCGCCTCAGGCGGACGCGCTGCCGCCGCACCGATCGTGAGTTGCGGACCGTGCGCGCCGAGTCCGATGACGTCGCCGTCGTAGATCGGGTGATCCTCGCGCACCCGCTCGCCGTTCACGAACGTGCCGTTCGTACTGTTGCTATCGTGAATGACCAGTCGCGCGCCGATCACTTTGATCTCGCAATGCATTCCCGACACGTCGGTGTCGAGCTCGGGGGGGAAGCGCACATCGTTTGCCGGGTGCCGCCCAATGCGAATCAGCGGCATCTCCAGCAGCTCCTGCTGCCCGGCGCGGGAGCCGGAGGTGATGTGCAGTTCAACGCGCATCAGCTTCGATTGCGCAAAAGGAGCCAGAACGCGAGCGCCGCTGCGATGCCCCCGAGTATCAACCGGAGCATGCCGACGGATACGCGCACCGCGGGCACCGAGCGCGACTGTCCCGCGGTTTCGCGCGTTGTTGAAACGTCTGACGGCGCGGGAGTCGCTGCGGACCCCGCAGAGGGTGCAGCGGCGCCGCCTGAAGCACGACGTTCCTCCTCCGTCTCGGGCGGGAGCGAATCCGTTGACACGCGCACGGTCGGACGTGCATCGATCTCGCCGGTGTATACGCGGTGACCAACCTGCGCGTCGCCGCCCGACACCTTCAGCCCATGGCCGTCGAACAGTGCAACAATCACGGTGATGTTGTCTGGCCCGCCGTTGTCGTTGGCCAATGCAATGAGCGCGTTGCAGGCCGCTTCGAGGTTCGGAATCTGTGCGGTGACGATGCGTGCAATATCCGCCGTTCGCATTTGCCCCGAGAGGCCATCACTGCAGAGGACCAACACGTCACCGCGACTCACCTGCTGGTGGGTGAGGTCGACGCGAACGGTCGGTTCCGGTCCAAGTGCCTGCAAAATAATATTGCGGCGACTGCTCACCTCCGCCTCTTCCACGGTGAGCTCGCCGGCTTCGATCAGTTTTTGCATCAGCGACTGATCTTGCGTAATCTGATGCGCGATTCCGTCGCGGATCAGATAGCCCCGGCTGTCACCCACCTGTGCGAGGTAGAGCGTGTCACCAAGCATTCCCGCAATCGTGGCGGTCGTTCCCATGCCGCGATTTTCTGGATGCTCGGCGGCGTATGCGTGGATCCGGTCGTTGGCGGATTCCGTGGCAGCCTTGATGGCGACCGCAAATGTCTCGGGGTCGGTGATTCCCGATCGGCACCACTTGGAGTTGAGCTGTCCTAAAACCACTTCCGTGGCGATGGCGCTGGCGATTTCGCCGGCAGCGGCTCCGCCCATTCCATCAGCGACCATGAACAGTGTGCCACGATCTCCGAGTGCATGATCCTGCACCTGCGCACCGAGGGAGTCGTCCATCGTCGTGAGATCCGCAACGATGAAGGCGTCCTCGTTATGCTCACGCGTGCGACCGACATCCGTCTTACCGAAGACGCGGACGCGGACGGAGTCGCCGTGCAGTGAAGCGCTCATTGGCACGCTCCGGTGAACGTCTCGATCACATTCTTGGTCTTGCTCGTGGCGCCAGCCGCCTGCGCACGCTTTGCTGCCGTGCACGCTTCGGTATCGCGCCCGAGTAGCGAGTACGCGAGTGCCTGCGCCGTGTACGCGGTCCCCAAGCTCGTCCCCTTCAAGTTTTCCAGGTATGACGCGTTCAGTAAACCGACGACGGCCTTCGCGTCCTCCTTCGATGCGCTCTTGGCGTACACGCGATCGTAGAGCACGTCCGGACTCGCGCTGGTCGACGCAGGACGCGCAACGGGCGCAGCGGGCGCTGCCGCCGTTCCTGCTGCGCCTGTAGACCCCCCGCTCGCGCCGGTCTTGCGGTCTGCTGTTTTCGTTGTGCCGGTCTTGATATCCTTCGACATGTTCTGCGTCGGTCCAGCCGAAGACGCCTTGCTGTCCCCACCCCGGGCTGGCGCGACTGTGCCTGATGGACCAGCTGTTCCAGCTGTTCCAGCCGTTGAACCGGGGCCGGTGGAACCAACGACCACCGTTTTTGAATCCACTAATTCGGTCGGTGGTGCGCCAGGACTTTCTACTTTCGGCCCGGGCGCCTTCATCACGAAGAAGGCAATGGCACCGACCACCAGTACTCCGCCACCGATCACGGCAGGATTCAGTCCGCTTTTCTTCTCGGCGTTCGGCGCGGTACCGCCGGTACCGCCGGCCGCGGCGGCTGACGATGACTTCTCCGCTGGCGCTGCCACCCGAGTCGCAGGGACCGCTGCCGCGCTGGCGTTGATGACCATCGTCCCCATATCGGCAACCACGGTCGCCGGCATCTTCTCTACCGCGCGCGCCATGTCGCGCCCGAACTCAGGGGCTGTCTGGTAGCGGTCGTTCGCATCGCGGGCCAGCGCCTTGTTCATCACGCTCTGCAACTCCGTCGACCACTGCCTGTCCGGCTTCATATCCGCAAGCGATTTCGGCTTGTCGGTAAGCCGCATAATCATGGCTTCCTGCGCCGAGTTACTCGGGAAGGGCAGCGTGCCGGTCAGGCAGTTGAAGGCCACGAGGCCAAGCGAATAGATGTCGCTCCGTCCGTCGAGCTGGTCGCCGGCGAGTTGCTCGGGACTCATGTACTCCGGCGTTCCGACCACGAGCCCGGTCTGTGTCACCTTCTGCGCATCGCTGGTGCTCGCTTTGGCGATCCCGAAGTCCACGACCTTCACCAGATCGCTACCGTCGCGATTCCGGGCAATCATGATGTTGTCGGGCTTGAGGTCGCGATGCACGATGCCATAGTCGTGCGCGACGCCGAGGGCGTCGGCCGCCTGATGGATAATCGAGGCCGCGCGTGGGACCGGCAGCGACCCGTTTTTCTCGATGAGTGCCGTCAACGACTGCCCATCGATGAACTCCATGGCAAGGAAAATCAGCCCTTCGGCCGTCTCACCGAAATCGAAAATCTGGCAGACGTTCGGGTGATTGATCTTGCTGGCGTTGTTGGCTTCGCGATTGAAGCGGGCAATGGCATCGGGGTCCTGCGTCATCCCCGGGTTCATGACCTTGAGCGCCGCTTTGCGCTGCATCTTCACGTGTTCGGCGAGGTACACCTGGCCCATGCCGCCTTCGCCGAGCTTCTTGATGATGTGGAACTGTGCGACAATCTGGCCGACAAGATCGTTTGCCTCGCCCCCTGCCGCGCGGAGCGCCGAGCCGTCGCGCGGACAGAAGCGCTCAGACAGTGGATATTCGGTGCCGCAGGTGGGGCAGATCTTCGTGTTGTTCACAAGCTCTCCACGCGCAAGGTCTGGTCTCCAATAAGCATCCGCTGCCCTGCCTTCACCGGCCGTTCGCCCCGCACAGCGACGGCGACACCATTTCTACTCCCATCGTCGAGCGCAATGAACTCTAGGTCCTCGTTGCGAATCTCGGCGTGCTTCCCGCTCATGGTCTTGTCGTACGGGAAGATCCAATCGCCAAACTCTCGTCCAATTTTGACCCCACGGCCAGCTGACAAATGCACCGCATCCCGAGCACTGCCGTCGGACCGGATCTGCTCTAACCGCGCGACATCGGCGCCGGGGACCAGAGAGCCGAGCCGTCTTGTTTGGTCCGCTTCGGGCGGATGCGGCGCCGGATAGCCGAGCCGCCGAAACCGGAGAATCTGCGAACCAACGAGAATGGTGTCGCCGTCCTGCAGGCGGTAGGGGGCGTCGATAAATAGCCACGTCCCGTTGCGAGCGCCGAGATCGCGGAGGAACAGCTCGCCATTGCGCCGCGAGAGCATGGCATGAACCGGACTGACATAGGAGTCGTTCGGGAAGGTCAGATCCCCGTCCTCGCGTCCAATCGCGATGCGATCGCCTGTGAGCGTGAACTCCTCGAGGACGTCGCGCGTCACGCTCAATCGTGACAGGCGCAGCGGCGCACGGGTCGACGGCGACGGCGTCTCGCGCGTCGACAGGGGCTGACCGCACGCGTGGCAGCTGTCAGTGTCATCGCTGGTGTCACTCCCGCACCCGCTGCAACGAGTCACCGTGGAAATCTCTCTCATGTTGGAACTACTCGAACCCGCCTAGAAAAGGCGGGTATACGGACCATTGGAGCGAATAATAGGGGGGGCGATGGGTAGCGGCTAGGCAGGGTCGCGCATTATGGTAGTGCGCAATGGCTACTCTCTCTCGCACTTCGGTCGTCCGGCGGGCCCGTCTTGCCTTGGCGGTAAGCATCGCGTCGGTGGCGTGCACGCCAGTGCCCTCGCCGTTACCCTCGCCGTTGCCCTCGCCGTTCCCTTCGCCGGTCGAGTCTGCCGCTGCTGGGATGCGTACCGCCGCGGGCTCGTCGCGCGCGGATAGCGCGGGTCGTCCGCGCCCTCCCGCCTCGGGAGAGTTTCCCGAGAACGACCGCGCCGCAGACCCCGCGCCCCCTCTCCCGCCAGTGCCGTTGGTGGACGGGCCGCTCGCGATCAAGGTTGTGTACCCAGCAGCTGGTCAGACGCTGACCACCCGCGACTCGAATTTTGTCTTTGGCGCGGTCGGCTCTGGCCGCGCGACGCTCACGATCAATGGCGTCGGTGTTCCCGTACTACCCAACGGCTCGTTCATGGCATGGCTGGCTGTCCCGCCGGGAGAGAAGCCGCGGTACGAACTCGTGGCACGGCGCGATGCCGACAGCACGGCTGCGGCACTCAGTGTTTCCTTGCGCCCGCTCGCCGTGGCGTTGTCAGACAACGGACCGCTCCTGATCGACCGCGGGTCAGTAGCCCCCGCTGGCAAGCTGATGCTCCGGGGCGATGAGCGCGTCCGCGTGGCCCTGCGTGCTCCCGCGAACGCTGCGGTGTTGTTGCACACGGCTGCAGGAGAAACGCTTCCGTTGCGACACACGTCAGGCGTGTCGTGGAGCACCGAGGTCGCCGCCCGTGACGTGGCGCAACCCGGAACGCTTCTGGTGACGCGCGGCACGGACAAGGTGAGCGTCGTGACCGGCGCGGTCCAAATCCTAGACCCGTCGCTTCCGCGCTACGTCGAGCTGCTCGCCAACAACGACGCGCCGTCCGACACCGATAAGGTCGTCAACCTCCGGCCCGCGCCGGATGGGACCTACAAGTGGGCGCTCTTTCCTGGCACGCTCGTCGAACTCACCGGCACCCGCGGCGACTGGTCCCGCGTCCGGCTCGACGAGCAACTCGAGGCATGGGTCGAGACCAAATCCACGCGCGACCGCCTTGAGATGAACGCGCCGCGGCGCACCGTGACCACTGGCCGTGTCGCTGTGAACGGGCACTGGAGCGATGTCCGGCTCAGCATGAATGACCGGCCGCCCTACCTCGTCACGCAAACGCGCGACGCGATTATGCTCACCGTCTACGGCGCCACGGCAAACACGGACCTGATCAACTTTGCCACCACGGATCCAATGGTGCGCGATGTCACGTGGGAGACGCTCGCGACCGACCGCGTCCGCTACACCATTCATCTCCGGCATCCCAGCGCGGGCTACGGTGTGCTGTGGGACCGGAGCGCGCTCGTGCTCCGTGTGCGCCATGCGCCCGTGATCGATCCCCTGCGTCCGCTCGCGGGGCGCACGATTGTCGTTGACCCAGGGCATCCACCGATCGGATCCACCGGCCCGACGGGGCTCTACGAAGGCGATGTCACCCTTGGCGTCGGCGAGAAACTCAAGGCGCTGCTCGAAGCGCGAGGCGCAACCGTGGTCATGACCCGCACCACGCGCGCCGCGGTGGCGCTTGCCACACGTCCGAGCATCGCACGTCGTGCGGACGGCGATGCGTTTGTGAGCATCCATCTCAATGCCTGGCCCGACGGCGTGAACCCCACCAAGGCCGCCAATGGCACGGGTACCTACTTTTTCCTCGATCACTCCGAGGCGCTCGCGCGAGTGGTCCAGCAGGGACTCGTCAGTCGCCTGGGACTCCGCGACCAAGGGATCAACTACGACAACCTCGCCGTCGCGCGCCTTACGTGGATGCCGGCGGTGCTCTGCGAAGGCGCGTTCGTGATCATTCCCGAGCAGGAGGCCGCACTCCGCACGCCGGAGTTTCAGCAGCGGTACGCGCTCGGTATCGCGGACGGCCTCACGCGCTATTTCCTTTCGCTGCGCGACGACCGATGATGCGGCGCCTCCTCGGCGTGCTGCTCATGGCGTGCGCGACGATGCTTCCGCAACGGCTCGGCGCGCAGGTCGCCCCCAATCTGCACTGGGAAACGTTTCAGACCACACACTTCCGCGTGCACTTCGCCACCGGCTTGGAGCCCGTCGCCCGTCGCGCCGCTGGCAGCGCCGAGCGCGCGTGGGGACGGCTTGCCGCCGAGCTGGTAGAGCCACGGGGCCCAGTGGAGCTCGTGCTTGCCGATAACGTCGACTACAGCAACGGCTACGCGACACTCTTTCCGAGCAATCGGATTGTCGTGTATGCCCGGCCACCGGTGGACGGCACGGCACTCAAGTTCCTCGACGACTGGTTTGACCTCGTGCTCACGCACGAACTCACGCACGTCTTCCATCTCGATCGCTCCGCCGGTTGGTGGCGCCTGGCGCAGCGCGTGCTCGGCCGGAATCCGCTCCTCTTCCCAGGGATCTACACACCCAGCTGGATGGATGAGGGCATCGCCGTGTACTACGAGTCGCGACTCACCGGCGCGGGACGCATCCTCGGCTCCGAACATGCGATGATTGTTTCCGCGCACGCACGCGACGGGACGACGCCAGCGCTCAACGCCTGGTCGGCGAGCACCACGCAGTTCCCGCTGGGCCAAGTGCCGTATGCGTACGGGTCGTTGCTGATGGACTTCGTCGCGCGGACGCAGGGTGCGCCGAAAATGCGGGCATTTATTGAGACGACGGCCGCGCGGAGCGTTCCGTTCCTGCTGAATTCCAACGCCGCCGAGTCGTTCGGGATTAGCTTCGACAGCGCCTACCGGGCGTGGACCGATTCCGTGAAGCGGCACGCGACGTCATCGACGCTCCTCGTGCGTCCAACCATGCTCACCGCGCGTGGCTGGGCCGCCGAACGCCTTCGATGGACCAGTAATAGCGAGCTCATCTATGCGAGCAACACGGGGCGTGATCTCCCTGCGCTCACTGCGGTCAACGCGTCCACAGGCGCCACCCGCACGATTGCTGATCGCACCACCGCGGGCACTACGTCGCCCCTGCGCGACGGGAGTCGCGTGTTCGCGCAGGAGGATCTCACGGATCTCTATACAGTGCGCAGCGATCTCTACATCGAGACCGGTGACCTGTCCGCCGAACCCTCGGCGACCGTGTGGACCGCAGGGAAGACGGTCACGACAACGCGCCTGACCACCGGCGCACGCTTGCTACAGCCGGATGCTCGTTGCGCGTCGCCAACGGGCGCGTGCGCGCCACGAACCGTCGCGGTGCAACTCACCCCGGGCAGTACGCGGCTCGTGCTCATTGCTGGCGACTCGATGACCCCACTCACGTCGAGCGCGCTCGATACGATTTGGGCCGAACCGCGCTGGTCGCACGACGGATCAAAGATTGTTGCGGCACGCCGCGTGCGTGGTGGGATCAGTGATCTGGTCGTCCTCGATGCACGCGGACGCATGATGGGAGCGTTCGCGCGCGCCCGTGGTGTGACCGTTGCGCCAAGTTGGGCGCCGACCGACGACGCTCTCTATTTCACCAGCGACCGCACCGGGCGCGCGGGCCTGTATCGGCTGGACCTCGCCACCGGGGGCACGGAGCGCATCGCAGAGAGTCCCACCGGATTGTTCGAGAGCGAAGTGAGCCCTGACGGCGCACGGATTGCGACACTCGAATACCGTGGCGACGGCTACCACGTGGCCACTTTTCCAAGCGCATCGCCGCGCGTCATCGCCAATAGCACCACCGTCTTCGGCCGCTCGCGCGGTGATTCGGCCATCACCATCAGCGAAACACAGGCGCCCGCCTCGCCCTATGCCCCGTGGCGCACGCTGCTCCCCACCTACTGGCTCCCGACCGCCACCGCGAGCGACGATCGTCGGACGAGTTGGGGATTCCTGACAAGCGGCACCGACGCGATCGGGCGTCATCGGTACGATGCGATGGTTGCCCGCGACTTCGGACGTTCCGAGACTTCCTGGGATCTCTCGTACGCCTACGCCGGATTCGGCAACCCAACCCTTGGGCTCTTGAGCAGCGCTGAGTGGGATCACTTTGCGATCGCGGATTCGTCGCATCGTGTCATCGGAACACTCTCGCGTCGCAAACGCTTCGCCGGCGGGTCGTTCACCGTGATGCGCGCACGATACCGCAGTAATGCGTATCTCGGACTCGGCTTCAATATGGAGTTCCGCGACTTCCAAACGTCCCCGGTGTCGGTGCTTGCGCAACTCGGCAGCAGCTACGCGCGGAGCTACAGCTATCCCACCGTTTATCTGAATGCCGGGTTCGGGAGTGCTCGGACCACGGCGCTTGGCATCTCCCCCGAGGACGGGTGGCAGGTCGCGGGCACGGCGCGTCAGCGGTGGCGGAGCGATGCGGCGTCGAGTACCCGCTCGACGAGCGTCGTCAGCTATGCACAGTTCTTCAAGGCGCTCGACTTCGGCGGTCCCGCGCACGCGGTGTTCGCGGGGCGCGTTGCCGCGGGCTGGGCGGACAACAACGCCGTGAGCGCGCTCGAAGCCGGCGGTGTGAGTGGGGCGATGCTCTCGGTCATCCCCGGCGTCACGATCGGCGAAGGACGTCGCACGTTCTTCGTGCGAGGCGTCCCCGCGGCTGCACAGGTGGGGACGAGCGCGCTCGGCGCGAGTGCGGAGCTCCGCATTCCGCTGTCGCAGCCGAACGCGGGGTGGTTGCTCCTTCCGCTCTTTTTACAGAAGGTGAATCTCACGCTCTTCACGGATGCCGCGTCGGCGTGGTGTCCCACAGGCACGACGAACACGAGCGTCTGCGGCGGCAAGAGCACGGCGCGCGATTGGTTGCAGAGTGCTGGCGCCGAAGTGCAGTTCGACAGCGCCTTCCAGTATGATCTCCCGTACCGGCTCCGTCTCGGTGTGGCAGCGCCGATCGTGAGCAGTCGATCCACCAGCGGCAATCGTGTCGCTGCCTACTTCTCCGTTGGGGCCTCGTTCTAAATGTCTCGAGCATCTGATGGTGCAGGACGCGTGTTCATTCATGAATCCGCCGTGGTGCTCGGCGATGTGGTGCTCGGTGCGGGGGTCAGTATCTGGCCCAACGCCGTCGTGCGTGCGGATTCCGATCGGATTAGTATCGGCGACGAGAGCAACGTGCAGGATGGTGCGGTGCTGCATTGCGATCCTGGGGTGCCGTGCCGCATCGGTGCGCGCGTGACGGTCGGTCATCGCGCGGTGGTGCACGGCGCAACGGTCGAGGACGACAGCCTGATTGGCATCGGCGCGATTGTGTTGAACCATGCGGTGGTCGGTGCCGGCTCGATTGTCGGCGCTGGTGCGGTTGTACCGGAGGGAATGGTGATACCGCCAGGCAGCCTCGCGCTGGGCGTGCCGGCCACGGTACGCCCGATGCGCGACGACCAGCGGGAGCGACTCGCTTGGGGCTATCAGGGCTACGTACAGATGAAGGAGCGGCATCGCGCTGGGGAGTTTCCGCGCCACCAATGAAGGCGCAGGGCACGCAGGGCACGCAGGGCACGCAGGGCACGCAGGGCACGCAGGGCACGCAGGGCACGCAGGGCACGCAGGGCACGCAGGGCACGCAGGGCACGCAGGGCGCGGGATAGATCAAGGCATCAGTACGACGTGCTAATTGCTCACGTGCGAGCAAGCAAGTCCCTTCCGCCCTGATTCGCGATCACCTATGATGCGTCCCCGATAAGAATTGCGGAAAGTCGGTGAAATGCGGTGCGGTGCAGGGTGTGATTTGCAGGGATTTTGTCTCTGGGAGTCGGCGTGCGTTCGGGTGTCGTTAGACTGGCGTCTTTCTGTTCGTAAATACGACAGTTGGAATGATATGTGTTTGTAATGTTCATCCAGCCTCGCGACATCAATCTGTGACGTCGTTTTTGTAAGTTGTTGTTTTATAACGCGTTAGGTCGTTATGGCGCGGAAACACGAACCCCCGTAGCTTGCTCTCCCGCCACAGAAGTGTTGAAAAACTGGTGGTTTGGTAGGACAAGTTTGGCCGAAGGGTTTTGGTCTTTGAGAAATAGAAGTCATCTGTTGCCGTCTGCCTTATGCCGCCAACAGTTGCAGTGCATATGCAGCACCTACGTTCATCAGCAGTGATCCAATCATCACCTCGGGAGTTCCAGATAATGCCTTTGCCGGTCACCCCCCCCGCTTCTCCTGCCTCGCTGTCGCAGAATGCTCGTACCGTTCTTGAGAAGCGCTACTTGGTGAAGGACAAGTCGGGAAAGCCGACTGAGACGCCCGAGGAGATGTTTTGGCGTGTCGCGACTGTGGTTGCTGAGGCGGATCGTCGCTACGGACACAGCGACGCCGAGATTCAGGCCACGGCGAACACGTTCTATGAATTGATGACCCAGCGCCGGTTCGAGCCGAACTCGCCGACGTTGATGAACGCTGGTCGCCCGTTGGGGCAGTTGTCGGCGTGCTTTGTGCTGCCGGTTGACGACGCGTTGTCGAATGGGCACGCGGGCATCTATGACACGTTGCGTTCGATGGCGCTCATTCATCAGAGCGGCGGCGGCACGGGCTTTTCCTTCAGCCGTATCCGCGCCAAGGGCTCAATGGTGCGTTCGACGACTGGCGTTGCCAGCGGTCCGATCAGCTTCATGAACCTGTACGACGCCAGCACGGATGCCGTGAAGCAGGGCGGCACGCGTCGTGGCGCGAACATGGGGATCTTGCGCGTTGATCATCCAGACGTTCTGGATTTCATCGCCTGCAAGGAAGACCTCACGAAGGTTGTGAACTTCAACATCTCGGTTGGCATCACCGACGCCTTCATGAAGGCGCTTGAGGCGGACGCCGAGTATGACTTGGTCGATCCGGTCAGCAAGAAGGTGACGGGACAGCTCAAGGCGACGGATGTGTGGGACAGAATGATCACCGGTGCGTGGCGCACGGGCGAGCCGGGCGTGTTCTTCATCGACGAGGCGAACCGCTACAATCCGGTGCCGCACCTTGGCGATTACGAGGCCACCAACCCGTGCGGCGAGCAGCCGCTGCTCCCGTACGACGTCTGCAACCTTGGTTCGGTCAACGTTGGCTACTACGTCGAGAACGGTGCGATGAACTGGACGGCGTTCGCCGCCGACATTCATCGCAGCACGCACTTCCTCGACAACATCATTGACGTCAACAAGTACCCGCTGCCGGAAATCGACGCGCTGTCCAAGCAGATTCGTCGTATCGGCTTGGGCGTCATGGGCTTTGCCGATGCGCTGATCCGCCTTGGCATTGCGTACGACACGCCGGAAGGGGTGGCGTTCGGCAAGCGCGTGATGGAGTTCCTCGACGTCGAAGGGAAGAAGGAGAGCGAGCGCTTGGCCAAGCAGCGCGGCGCGTTTCCGGAGTGGAGCCAGAGCATTTTTGGCCCCGACGCGACCTCCGCGCGTGATGCCTCGGGTGGCCGTGTCCGCCCGATGCAGATGCTGCGCAACTGCAACGTCACAACGGTCGCGCCGACCGGCACCATCTCGATCATCGCGGGGTGCTCGTCGGGTCTCGAACCGCTCTTCGCCGTTGCCTTCATGCGCAATCAGGCCGGCGTTATGATGCCGGATGTGAACGAAGATTTCGTCGCGATCGCCAAGTCGGAAGGCTGGTACAGCGAAGCGCTCATGGAGCGCATTGCCAAGACGGGCACGGTGGCCCACGCCGAAGTGCCGACCAAGTGGCAGAAGGTGTTTGTCACCGCCAATCTGATCGCACCGGAATGGCACGTGAAGATGCAGGCGGCCTTCCAGGAACACTGCGACTCGGCTATCTCCAAGACCACAAACTTCGCGCACACCGCCACCAAGGACGACGTCCGCAACATCTACACGCTCGCGTGGAAGATGAACTGCAAGGGCGTCACGGTGTATCGCGATGGCTCACGCGATGGCCAGGTGCTCAGCACCGGCGCCACCGAGACGGCCAAGGCCGAGCGCAAGGGTGAAGGCGCCGCTGCGCCGAGCGCCGAAGCCAAGCGTGAAATCGCTGAACTCAACGGCCAGATGGCTGAGTTCCGCTCTGAGAATGATCGTCTCAAGAAGATGCTGTTCGACGCCGAGGCGGAGAACCTTCAGCGCCGTCAGAAGCGTGCGCGCCCGGACACGCCGCTCCGCTCCACCAGCATCAAAAAGGACACCCCGCTCGGCGTGCTCTTCGCGCACATCACCGAAGACGACAAGGGACAGCCGTTCGAAGTGTTCATCAATCTCGGCAAGGCGGGCGGTTCCGCTATGGCCGACGCCGAGGCCATGGGCCGCATGATCTCGCTGTCGCTGCGCTCTGGCATCTCGCTCAATGAGATCCATCGCCAGCTGCGCGGCATCAGTTCCGACAAGGCCGTTGGCCTCGGACCGAACAAGGTGCTGTCGGTGCCGGACGCCATCGGCTTAGCGCTCGAAGACTGGATGCGGATGAAGCAGGGCGTGCAGCAGGAGTTGCTCTCGCTCCCGCAGACCACGCAGGCGCAGTCCCCGAGCAGTACCCAGCGTCCGATCGAAGCGGTGGTGCGCACGAGCAGCGGTGGCCTAGAGCAGGTCGCCATGTTCAACACGGGCGACAACAATGCCGAGTCGTTCATCGGCACCTGCCCGGATTGCGGTTCGCAGCTCGAATACGCGGAAGGATGCGTGAAGTGCCACGTCTGTGGGTTCAGCGAGTGCGGCTGAGTCGCTTGGGTTGAAGCAGCCCAGTAGCGTACTGCAGAAAGCGGATGTCGCGGATGCGACATCCGCTTTGTGCTTCCCACCGTTCATGAGGACACGCCTGTGAGAATCGTCGGCGGCAAGCATGCGGGCCGCGATCTGACGTCGCCCAAGGATTTTCGCGTGCGGCCGACGGCGGAGCATGTGCGCGCCGGTATCATGGGCATGGTCGGCGAGTTCAAGGACGCGCGCGTGCTGGATTTGTTCGCGGGGACCGGGGCCCTTGGGCTCGAAGCGATCAGTCGCGGCGCGAAGGCTGCTGATTTCGTGGAGACGCGGCCGTCGTCGCTGCATGCGCTCAAGGCCAATATTGGCCTCCTGCGAATGAGCGATCGAACGAGGGTCTTCAAGCGCGATGCATTGCCCTTCGCCGAGAATCTGCCAGCGAACTCCTATGACATTGCGTTCGTAGATCCGCCGTACGAATCCAAGATGCTCGACCGAGTAATCGCCCGATGGCTTGTGGTGCCCTTCGCGCGGATTTTAGTGGCGGAGCACGCGCGCACACATGTGCTCCCGAAGGGAAGTCAGGAGCAGACGTTTGATGAGACGGTGGTCACGATCTACCGCGCCGTGCGTCCGACGACCGCTCCCTAGGCTCAACGAAAACGCGCGATTTCTGAACCCGCCGGAATAAAACGGTGGTGCTTTGTGCCGTGTCTGGTGGCATAGTGCGAGGGTGTGACGGCGCCGACTGCGAGCGCCGTTGGTCTCCACATCGCGGGCCCTTGCCTCTGGAACGCCTTCATGCCGCCATTGTTGACAGAAATATGTCATAGTAATATATTGTATGACATATGCATCGCCACACGACCCTCCGCCTTCCCGACACGCTCATGACGCGCGCGAAAGTGCACGCGCGTGATCACGGAACCACGCTCACGGCCGTCATGGAAGCCGCGCTTGCGGCGTACTTAGCCGAGCCGAGTGCGGGGCAGGTGCGCGCACGTGTGGCGTTGCCGAGTTTTGGGAGTGGTGGAGTGCGGGAGGGGGTCAATCTTGACAGCACGGCCGAGTTGCTCGACTTGATGGGGGAGGAATGATTCTCCTCGATGTGAACGTGCTGGTGTATGCCTGTCGGCGTGATGTTCCGCAGCACGCGGAATACAAGCGTTGGTTAACCCGTGTGCTGGTTGGTGGAGAGCCGGTTGGAGTGGCATCGGAGACGCTCGCGTCGGTCGTCCGGATTGTGACCAACCGCAAAGTGTGGCACGAGCCGTTGCGGATTGTCGACGCGCTGAACTTCTGCGAGGCGGTGCGCGCCGCGCCTGCGTCGGTTGTCGTGGAGGCTGGCGCTGGGCACTGGGAGTTGTTTCGTGCGATGTGCCGTGATGGCGATGCCCGAGGCAACTTGGTGGCGGACGCGCGGTTAGCCGCAATCGCCCTAGAGCAGGGGAGTGTGCTGGTTACCACGGATCGAGATTTCGCACGGTTCCCGAGGCTCCGGTGGCGGCACCCGCTGGTGGCAGTGGCCTAAAGAGCGGAGGGCAGGTCACGTACGAGGATCCTGCGTCTTGTGAGGCGTGAGAGCGCTCCCTAACTTCTCGCGCACCACCTGACCTGGAGTTCCGATGTTCGCTCGAACCATCGCCAGTGTATGCGCCCTGGCCCTGACGGCTGCACAGGCCGTCGCCCAACAGCCTCCAGCGGCCTCTCCGGCCGCTCCGCCCGCCGCGCAGGCTGCCGCGGCAGCTCCCGATGGTGCGGGGCGCCAGGGGGGCGCTGCAGCGCGTACTGGCCCACGCCCCTATGCGACCGTCGTGCCGTCCCGCGCCCACAGCGAGCGCGGCGGAATCACGGTCCACAAGGTCGATGACCGGTACCTGTTTGAGGTCCCTGACTCGTTGATGGGGCGCGACTTTCTTTTAGTGAGTCGCATTGCTGGCGTCCCGGCGGGTGCCGGTGGGTTCCAGTCCGCAGGGAGCTCGCTCAGCGAACGGATGGTACGCTGGGAGCGGGTCACCGATCGCGTGATGCTCAGGAGCATCAGCACGGCGGCCGTGGCCGACGACTCACTGCCGATTGCACGCAGTGTGGCACAGAACAACTACGCGCCGATTCTCGCGAGTTTCCCGATCCAAGCGTTTGCCAAAGACAGCAATGCCTATGTGATCGACGCGACGGATTTCTTTGCCGGGGACACCCCGGCGTTGTCGGGAGTGAGCGCAGCGGAACGCCGCACATTTGGGGTGCGGCGGTATGATGCTGCGCGCAGCTATATCACGAGCGTGCGCAGCTTCCCGATCAACATTGAAGTGCGCCACACGCAGACCTTTGACGCGTCGGATCCGCCAGGGGACCGTGGGTCGAGCACACTGTCGCTCGAGATGCGCCAATCGATGGTGTTGCTGCCCAAGCAGCCCATGAAGTCGCGCAACTTTGATGAACGTGTGGGATTTTTTACCGTGCGTCGCGTGAACTACGGCCTCGACGTGGAAAAGGCCGGTGAGCAGGAGTTCATCACCCGCTGGCGCTTGGAGCCGAAGGACCCGGCGGCCTACGCTCGCGGCGAGATGGTGGAGCCAATCAAGCCAATCGTGTATTACATCGACCCCGCCACGCCAACGCGCTGGAAGCGCTACGTGAAGGAAGGCGTGGAGAACTGGCAGAAGGTGTTCGAGAAAGCGGGTTTCAAGAACGCTATCCTCGCAAAGGAAGCCCCGACGAAAGCGCAGGACCCCGACTGGGATCCGGATGATGCGCGTGTGTCAATGGTGCGCTGGGCGGCGAGCCTCGTGCGCAATGCCACGGGACCGCACACCCACGATCCACGCTCTGGCGAGATCATCAACTCCGAGATCACCTGGTATCACAACCACATGCGCTCGTATCGCAACTGGTTGATGATGGAGACGGGCGCGGCCAATCCACTGGCACGCTCACTCGATATTCCCGACGAACTCATGGGCGAGACCATGCGTCAGGTCATCACGCACGAGATCGGCCACGCACTCGGATTGCAGCACAACATGATGGCATCGAGTTCCTTCCCGGTCGATTCGCTCCGCAGCCCGAGCTTCACCAGCAAGTACGGTGTGAGCGCGACGATCATGGACTACGCGCGTCAGAACTATGTCGCGCAACCAGGCGACGGCCTCAAGCCGGTGGATTTTATTCGCCGCCTCGGACCCTTCGACGATTTCGCGATCAACTGGGGCTATCGCGTGATCGCCGATGCCAAGACGACCGACGCCGAGAAGCCGACGCTGAACCGCTGGCTCACGAACCAGACGGGCCTCTTTCCGTATCGGTATGTGTCGCAAGGCGTCGGCGGGGCTGATCCGCGCAACCAGACCGAAGACCTCGGCGATGATGCCGTGAAGGCCACCACCTACGCCGTGGCGAACTACAAGCGCATGATCCCACAGCTGCCCAAGTGGACGGCCACAGCCGGCGAGGATTACGGCGACCTTGAAGAACTATACACCGAGTCGCTCGGCCGCTTCTTCGGCATGATGGGACATGTGACGACCGTTATTGGCGGAGTGAACGTCGACCTGAAGACGTCGGAGATGTCTGGCGCCGTGTACACTATTGTGCCGAAGGCCAAGCAGCAGGCGGCGCTCACCTTCCTGAGTCAGACGGTGTTCACGACCCCGGAATGGCTGCAGCCCAAGGATATTACGTCACGTATCGGACCGTCGAACACGTTGGCGACGCGGCAAGCAGCCGTGGTGACGTCGTTGCTGAGTTCTGCGCGCCTAGCGCGGCTTGGGGAGTCGGAGAAGTACGACGCGACCAACGCGTATCCGTTGGCCGAGTTTATGTCCGACATCAAGCGCGAGATGTGGGGGAGCATGAGCGCGGGGCCGGCGCCCGATGTGAATCGTCGCCAGCTGCAGCGCGTGTATGTACAGCGGTTGGGTGCGCTGGTGAATCCGCCGGCCGCTCCATCTGGGGGCCCTGGCGGGGCAGGGGGCGCTGCCGCAGCACCACGTATCTTCCCGTTCGTGACGGCGCAGAATGTGGAGCGGAGCGACGTGCCGGCCCTCGCCCGCGCGCAGCTACGCGAGATCCAGCGTGAGGCAGTTACCGCAGCGGGAACAGCGAAGGGCGCCGTGGCGCGTGCGCACTGGGCGGATATTGCGGACCGCGTGAAGGAGATTCTCGAGCCCAAGAAGTAGCCAGCGCTTTTCCAATACAAAGCGGCCCCCACCGGATGACGGTGGGGGCCGCTTTCGTTGGATGCGAGTGTCTACTGTCGGGCGTCGCGAGCGGAGCGAAGCTTGGCGATCGTGGAGTCCGCACCAACGAACAATCCGGGCGTCCACTTTCCGTTGCGCAGTACGTCGCGGTAGATCGACGCCTGCTCGTAGGCGTTGACGCCAAGCCCGGCCAAGTACTGCAGGCGCAGGTTCTTGTCGCGGTTGACCTCAGCGTTGGCGAGGTAGCCCTGCATGTCCTGCGCGCGACCGGCGAAGGTCGAGAGGAGGTCGATGGCCGAGTTCATGCCAATCTCGCGAAGCGACTGCTTGACGATAGCGAACTCCGGGCGGTCGGGGCGGGCCTGCACGTCATCGACGTTGATCGGCTCCGGCTTGAGCTGGCCGACAAGCACCATATCGTAGCCCTGACCGTTGTAGGTGTTGCCGAACACCATGGCGTCGGGGAAGGCCTCGAAGAAGGTGGCCATCTCGCTTTTCACTGCCGGCGTGCCACTCTCGTAGAGCTGCACGAAGACCGTGACGATGCCGCCAGGGTTCAGATGGCGCTTGGCCTCCTCCCAGAACTCCTTGGAGTAGAGCGACGCGGCACCCTTCACCCACGGGTCGAACGGATCGCTGGTGATCGCGTCGAATTTCTCGTGCGTGGTCAGGAGGAAGTGGCGCGCATCGTCGATTTGCACGTGCGTCTTCGGGTTGCGCACCACGTTGTAGTTGTGCTCGCCGAACAGCTCACTCACCACCTTGGGCACGAGTGGCTCGATCTCAGCGATGGTGAGTTTCTGCACCATGGGGCTGATGCTGACCGCGCCAGCGGTGACACCGGCGCCGCAGCCGATGTTCATCACGCTCTTCGGATCTTTCGTGAGGAGCGTGGTGAGGTGTCCGAGCATGCGTTGGAGTCGCATATCCTGCGGCTCGCTCGAGGCCTGCACCTTGCCCGCGTTGTGATAATTGCGGACGCCGTTCGACAGTTCGGAGACGGCCATCGAGGAGTTCATCCCCTCGCCAACGAACAACCAGTTGCCGTGCGCGTTCACGTACGTCGCGCTGTAGCGGCCGTAGCCAACCAGCAGCGCGGGCACCGGGATTACGGTACGGCCGATGTAGATCGCGAGTGCGACCACACCGGCGGCACTCACGAGATTGCGGGGAGCGAGCGTAAATCCAGTTTCGCCCTCACTGCGGATCGTGGCAATGAGCACGAGCGACGCAAGCGCCGCCATTCCCATCAACACCTGCTGCGAATGCTGCGTGCCGATAGCGGCAATCATCCACAGGCTGGCGACGAGCGCGCCGAAGATCGCTCCCACGGTGTTCGCGGCGTACACGGTGCCCACGAGACGCGCCGGATCATCCCCGCGCTCGGCGACACTCGCGAGTGCGAGCGGGAAGCTGGCGCCCCACAGGATCGCGGCCGGGAGCACCGCCCAGAGGCAGCGCAGGAAGTCGACCGGGAACTGGAACCAGGGCGAGATCGCAAGCTGCGGATTGATCGGCCAATACATCAGCGTCTGCGTTTCGCTGTAGGCGGCCCAGCCGATGGCGAGCACGATGAGTGCCTGAACCCCCGCAAGTATCACGCGCGGGCGCGAGCTGCTGCGCGCGATCACGGCGCCGAGGCTGCTGCCGATACCGAGGCCGACGAGCACCGCGGCGAGAATCATCGAGAAGGTGTAGGTCGTGCCACCCAGGAGCAGCGTGAGCAAGCGCGTCCAAATGACTTCGGCAGCGAGAGCTGTAGCGCCAGATAGTGCGATGGCGATGTAGACCGGCGTGCTGCCGGCGGGGCGGTGGATCAGTGGAGCGGCGGCTTCGCTGGCCGCGTCGAATGCTGGCGTCGTGCGTGGGTTGGCGGTCGCGATTGCCCAGCCCACAAAGGCCACGAGGGCATTGAGTGCCGCGGCGACATAGGTAGCCGTGGCGCCGTCGTATACGCGCAGCAGATAGAACCCGGTGAACAGGCAGCCAAAGACGGCGCCGGCGATGTTGCCGCCGTAGAAGAAGCCAAGCCAGCTCACACCGGTCGGCGTCGTCTCGACCCAGCGCGCGACCGCGGGAAGGGTGGCACCCATGAGAATCGTGGGAACCGCGAGGAACAGCGCGCAGAACAGTCCACGAAGAAGCAGCCCGCTGATGCCAGGGCCACCAATCGAGGTGTAGAGCCCGCCAGCATGCGGCAGAATAAACAGAATCAGAAGTCCGGAGATCCCGATACCCGCCTCAAGTTTCGCATAGACCTTGAGCGGGTGTTCGTTTGACTTCACGAATCGCGGGAGCAGCAGGCTCCCCAAGCACATCCCACCCATAAAGGTGCCGAGTACGGCGCCTAGGGAGATCGCCGAGGAGCCGACAATCAGGGAGAGTTCTTGGTACCAGACAATCTCGTAGATCAGGGCCGCGCAGCCGCTCCCAATAAAGAGGAGAATCAGCAGCGGGAGGAATCGGGGGGACTCGGCGGCGGCGTCGCGCGGGGAGCCCTGCTTTCTGCTCTTCATGGCACCAGGGAAGATGTGAACGGCAGCACTTACCATATAGACGCATCGCCCCCGGCGGATGTTGTCGTCGGACGGGGCGGGCGGGTGGAAGCTGGAGGGCGGTGCACCCCCTCGCAAGCCGAGGCGGCCGACCTGCGGCGCGCGCGCCAACACACGGGTGCAGGGATTGGCGCCTCCGGCTCCAGTTCGTACCTTCTAAGCAACCTCGGCCCAATGATATGCGCGAACCCCGTCAACACCGATGATCGCCGTTCGACAGCTGCGAAAACATTACGGCACCTTCACTGCCGTGAATGGGATCGACTTTGAGGTCCAGCCAGGAGAAGTCCTCGGACTTGTTGGTCCGAACGGGGCGGGGAAGACCACCACGCTGCGCTGTCTCGCGGGGATCATCGCCCCTTCAAGCGGTAGCGTCGAGATTTGCGGGCACGATATCCAGCGCGACGGAGTCGCGGCCAAGCGCGGGCTCGCGTTTATCCCCGACGAGCCGGCCCTCTTCGACTATCTGACCGTTGAGGAGCATCTGCGTTTTATTGCGCGGCTCTACGGCGTCACCGACGCTGAGCAGCGTATCGCGCCGCTACTTGGCGAACTCGAACTTTCGGAGAAACGCACCACGCTTCCTGGAGAGCTCTCGCGCGGCATGCGCCAGAAGCTCGCGATTGCCTGCGGGCTGCTGCACGACCCCAACGTGCTCGTGCTCGATGAGCCACTCACCGGTCTCGACCCTGGCGGCATGCGTCGCATGCGCGCGACCATCGTTGCACGTGCGGCGGCAGGGACGTCGGTCATCCTGAGTTCGCACCTGCTCACATTGGTCGAGGAACTTTGCACGAAGCTGCTGGTGATTCGGCGCGGTGAGTGCGTCGCCTATGGCACGCTGCCGCAGATTGTCGAGACGCATCCGGAGCTTGCGGGGCTCTCGCTCGAAGAGGTGTTCCTCGCGCTCACCGGAGATGGTCAGTCTCGCGACATGAGCACGTGATTCACGCCTTCGCGTATCTGATCCGCACGAGCATACGGAACCGACTCGCCAGTCAGGCGCGTCGGTTGCGCCAGCCCGTGTACGCATTGGCCGCGCTGTGTGGGCTGGCCTATTTCTGGTTTGTGTATTTCCGGCGCGACGCGAGCGGTCGCGCAGGAGCGCCCGTCTTTTCCACTGAGATAGGCGCCTTTGTTCCGTTGCTGATTCTGCTCTATCTCGCTTGGGCTTGGGTGTTCGGCGCCGACAAAACCGCGCTCGCCTTTACCCCCGCCGAGGTCTCGTTTCTGTTTCCCGCGCCGGTCACGCGACGGCAGCTGATCTGGTTCAAACTTGCACGCGGGCAAGTCCAGATTCTGCTCACGGCCACGCTCTGGGTGGCGCTTTTTCACAAAGGGGCGGAGACGCTGTCGCCGGTTCTGCGCGTCGTGGGATTCGTCATCTTCTTGTCGACGCTGAATCTGCACCGGCTTGGCGTGGCACTCGCGCACGCGTCGTCGACGGAGCATGGCTGGCGAGGGGCGCGGCGTCATGCGCTGCCAATCGTAGTGCTCAGCGCGATTGCCGCCGCGACCACGTGGGGATTGTGGCATGCGGTTGCTGCGGCGTGGGCGATGCGAGAAGTGAGCGATGGACTGAGGCTCGTGTCGCTGGCACTGCAAACCGGCCCCGTGAGCATGGCGTTGTGGCCCATCCGTGCAACGATCGGCGTTGCGTTCGCCGAAACCGCCTCCCAGTGGGTGCAGGCGCTTCCGGCCGCGCTCGCCGTTCTCTTGGTGAACCTTGTCTGGGTGGCGCGGGCGGATCACGCCTTTGAGGAATCGGCGGCGGAGGCATCCGCTATTCAGGCACGGAGAATCGCGGCGATGCGCGCGCGCCGGACTGGCGGAGTGACTCTCGCCCCCAAGGTCAATGCAACCCGCACCATCCCGCTCGCGCCGCGCGGGAGTCCGTGGGTCGCAATCGTGTGGAAGAACTTCATGTCACTGATGCGAAGCGGCGGACTTCAGACGGTGTTGTGGCCCGGGGTGATTGCGATCGGTGTGGCGATTGGCTTCTCGGAACGGTCCGAGGTCACCGCGAAAATGCTCGTGGCATTGATGCCGTTCCTCGCGGTTATGCTCGCGTTCTTCGCGCCCATGTTCACGCGCAACGATTTGCGAGCGGACCTCCTGCATCTCCCGATGCTCAAAACGTTGCCGCTGAATGGACGCCAGATTGTGATGGCGCAGGTCTTGGGAGGGGCCCTTCCCGTGGCACTCGGGCAGGCACTCCTCGTGGTTGCCGCGGTGATTGCCAACGGGAACACGGGAACCGAGAAGTCGGTCCCGCTCTGGCTGATGTCGGGATTCGCGGTCGCATCCCCCGTGGTGCTCATCGCGCTCAATGCGGCCAACTTTGCGATTCACGATGGCATCGCCCTGCTGTTTCCGGCCTGGGTCCGGCTTGGTTCGGGTGGTCCCGGCGGCATTGAGACCATGGGCCTGGGGATCCTGACCTTCCTTGCGGTGGCGGTGGCGCTCCTGCTCCTCCTGATCGTCCCGGCCGCGGTCGGCGTGGGTGTCTACTTTGGCATCGGCGCGCACCACGTGATGGCCCTCGTGGCGGGGCTTGCGCTGGGTTCGGTGCTCCTCGGCGGCGAGGTTTGGCTGTTCATCGCCGCCCTTGGGCGGGCCTTTGAGCGTGTGGAGCCGACGCAAGTCGCCTAGCCCTGAGCCACGCACGGTGGCAATTTTTCTCAAGGTCCGCGCCGTCGAACTCCGTCGGCGCGCCACGAAGCACCATGACATTCCATCGAACTGAGGCATTCGCATGCGCGGAATGCACCTGAACGTCGCTCGCCGGCTCCTGCTCTGGTCGCTTGTCGCGACCGCCTCGCTCACTGCACAGGGCCGCGGCGGCCGAGGCCAAGCGCCTCCACCACCGCCAATGCAGTTCCAACTGCTCGGTCCTTCGGCGGGCGGCCGTGTCTCCGCTGTGACCGGCGTGCCGGGTGACCTGCGCACGTGGTACGTGGGCGGCGCCTCCGGTGGCGTGTGGAAGAGCACCGACGACGGCAACACCTTTACACCGATCTTCGACAAGCAGAGCGCTCAAGCAATCGGCGCGCTCGCTGTAGCCCCCAGCGACCCGAATCAGGTCTGGGCGGGGACCGGTGAAGCCTGGGCGATTCGCGATGCCGACGTCGTAGGCGATGGCATCTACAAGTCCACCGACGCCGGTGCCACCTGGACCAACATGGGGCTCGCCGAAGTGGGCCGTATTGGCCGCGTGATTGTGCATCCGACGAATCCGAATGTGGTGTACGTCTGCGCCCTTGGGCGCGCGACTGGGCCGCAAGCCGAACGCGGTGTGTATCGCACCGACGACGGCGGCAAGACGTGGAAGTTGTCGCTTCACGTGAATGACGACACCGGCTGCTCGGGGCTCTCGCTCGACCAGAAAGACCCGAACACGCTCGTCGCGGGGATGTGGCAGGTCGTGATGAAGACGTACTCCATGACCAGTGGCGGCCCGTCGAGTGCGATTTATATCACGCACGATGCCGGCGTGAACTGGACGAAGGTCGTCCACACCGGACTCCCCAAGTCGCCGGTTGGAAAGATTGACGTGGCAATCGCTCCATCAGATTCGAAGCGCATCTATGCGCTGATTCAGACCGACGGCCAAGGTTCTGTCTGGCGTTCCGATGATGGCGGTCTCGTGTGGAAGGTCGTGAGCTGGGCCCGCCCGTTGATTGGGCGTGCCGGCTACTACATCAAGATCATGGTGTCGCCCACAGACCCGAACGAAGTCTTGATCGCCAACAGTAGCTTTTTCCGCTCCACCGACGGCGGCGCAAACTTCGCCACCACGAACTGGGGCGGCGACAATCACGACATCTGGTGGGATCCCAAGAATGCGGATCACTTTGGGCTCACCAACGACTTGAACGCTCGCTTTACCAGCGATCACGGTCGCACTTGGATTCAGGCCACGCTCCCCGTGGCGCAGATGTACCACGTGGCGATTGATCAGCAGGCGCCGTATTGGGTCTACGGCAATCGTCAGGACAACACCACCATGCGTGGGCCGAGCAACGCGCCAGAAGCGCCGCCAGCCACGGGCGGTCGTGCGGCCAACTCGGTGTTCGGCGGCGGTGGTGGCGGTGGTGGCCGCGGTGGCTTCGGTGGAGGATTCACGACCTGGGACCACGCGATCGGCGGATGCGAATCGGGCTTTGTGTTGCCCGACATCACCAATCCGGATATCGTCTGGGCTACCTGCTACGGCAACACGGTCACGCGCTACGACGCCAAGACCAAGCTCGCGCGCTCGGTGAGCCCGTGGCAGCATACGCTCGACTCGCCGCCAAATGCGAGCAAGTATCGCTGTCACTGGACCCCGCCGCTCGCCATTGATCCGTTCGACCACAACACCGTGTACTACGGCTGTCAGGTCATTTTCAAAACAACGACCGCGGGGCAGAGCTGGAGCGTCATCAGCCCGGATCTCTCGCTGAACGATCCGCGCTATGTGGTGCCCTCAGGCGGGCTTATCGGTGATAACTTGGGTCAGTTCTATGGCTCGCTCGTGTTCGCGATCGCGCCGAGCGAAATCCAGCGCAACCTGATCTGGGCCGGCACCAACGACGGTCAGCTCTGGGTCACGCGCGACGGTGGCGGCAAGTGGACCAATGTGTCCAAGAACATGCCGGGCCTTCCACCGATGGGAACCGTGCGCAAGATCGAACCCTCGCACTTTGATCCAGGCACTGCCTACGCAGCCATCGATCTGCACATGATGGACGACCGCGCGCCGTACCTCTACAAGACCACGGATTTCGGTGCGTCCTGGACCAAGATCAGTGGTGGTCTCCCGAACAAGGGACCACTCGGCTACCTCATGAGCGTCGCCGAAAATCCCAACAAGAAGGGGATGCTGTTCGCTGGCACCGGGAACGCGTTCCATTACTCGATGGATGACGGCCTGACCTGGACGCAGTTCCAGGAAGGGCTCCCCGCGAGTCCTGTGTCGTGGATTGTGGTGGCCAAGCAGGCACACGATGTCGTTGTGTCGACGTATGGTCGCGGGATCTTCGTGTTGCGCGACATCACCACGCTCGAGCAGAAGGCGAACGTAGCGGCCGACGCTGCGGTGCATCTCTTTGCGCCGCATTCGGCGTACCGTGAGCCGCGCGGCGGAAGTGCGGTCATCCGCTACCAACTCAAGGCTGCGCCTGTGGATTCCGTGAAGGATTCCCTGACCGTAGAGATTCTTGATGCGAAGGGCGCGGTGGTGCGCACCATTCGCACCTGGGCGCGCGCCGGCCTGAATCAGGCAACATGGGATCTGCGCTACGACTCACCCAAGCAGGTCGAGATGCGCACGATTTCGCCGAGTAATCCCAAGATTTGGGACGACCCGCGGTTCAAGGGAAAGAAGACCCGCCCCGTGGATCACTGGGGCATTCAGGGCGCGCAGACCGCGGGCCCGCTCGCGGTGCCCGGCGACTACACGGTACGGTTGATCGCGGCGGGCCAGCGTTTGCAGCAACCGCTGAAAGTGCTAAAAGATCCGATTATGGAGTCGAGCGATGCGGATCTTGCGGCGAGCCTAGCCGCACAGGTTCGCGTGCGCGATGCCATGAACGAATCGTCGGCGATTGCAAATGAGATTGAAGTGATGCGCAAGCGCATCGAGGACCAGCTCGCAACGGATACCGTGCCCGCTTCAGCGAAAGCGGCACTTGCTGACATGGAAAAGAAGTTGCTCGCCGTCGAGCTCAAGGTGCTTACCAAGGCCGACCTCGAGAGCGACGACAAGTATTTCGTTGAACCGTTCGGGCTCTACATGGGATTGATCTGGCTCAATGGCGAAGTCGGGACCGGCGCCGGTGACGTGGCGGGTGGCGCCGACTACAAGCCAACGGATGCGAGCATGAACTGGCTCGGCGATCTGGAAAAAGCGCTCGTGACTGCGAAGGCTGCGCACAAGGCGCTGATGGAGGGCGATGTGGCGGCGTTCGAGAAGCAGTTCCCGGGACGTCTCCGGCCGGCGCCGTCGTTTATTCCGTAGTCGCAATGACACCCTGACGACTGGAGCGCAAAACGCGCTCCGCACGAAACTCTCACCCCACCCGTTTCATGGGCACCAAACGCCGCGAGTTCCTGAAGACCAGCGCCGCCGCTGCAGCAGTCACTCTCGTGGGGGCGCGCGTTGGTGCGCAGCCCTCGCCTTCCACGGGCCGGATCATTCGCTCGTGGGCGGAGCCGATAGCCGACGATCTCGCGGCCGATGCAATGGAGGCGGCCAAAGGAGCCGGCGCCTCGTATGTGGATGTGCGCATCGGGCGGTATCGCCGCCAGTCGGTGAATGCGCGAGAGCGGCAGATCACCGGGGTCAGCGATAACGAATCGTATGGCATCGGTGTCCGCACGATTGTGAATGGATCGTGGGGGTTCGCCGCGACGAGCGTGATGACGCGCGAGGGCGTTGCGAAAGCCGCCCGTGAGGCGGTTCGCATCGCGCGTGCGGCGCGGAGCTCGCAACGGCGTCCCATTGAGCTGGCGCCGGTCGCTGCGGTGAAGGGGACCTGGGCGACACCGGTCAAGCGCGATCCGATCGACGTGCCGCTCGAGGACAAGGTCGCGCTGCTCATTGCCACGAATGAAGCGGCGATGAAGGCCAAAGGCACACGATTCGCGAACAGTGGACTGTCGCTTCTCCGCGAGATCAAGCAATACTGGAACAGCGAGGGGTCGCAGACCACGCAGACCTTCATTCGCGTCGGTCCGACCTTCACGTCCACGGCCATCGGGCCGAATGGCTTCGAGAGCTACAACGAAGAACTCGCACCGCGCGGCCAAGGCTGGGAGTATGTCGAGTCGCTCGACATGCCCGGCAACGCCGAGCGCTGGGCGGGCTACGCGGTCGAAAAGCTTGGCGCCAAGACGGTTGAGCCTGGTCGCTACGATCTCATTCTCGATCCCACGAATCTCTGGCTCACGATCCACGAGTCCATTGGTCACCCCACCGAGCTTGATCGCGCGATGGGCTACGAGGCGAACTACGCTGGGACGAGCTTTGTCGCACCCCCAGACAAGATGATCGGCAAGCTCAAGTACGGCACCGACATCATGAACATCCAGGGCGATCGCACGCAGGAAGGCTCGCTCGCGCGTGTTGGCTGGGATGACGAGGGCGTTCCCCCCGACAACTGGCTGATTATCGAGAAGGGGATGTTCAAGGACTACCAGACCACGCGCGAACAATCGGCCTGGATTGCCGGCATGACGGGCGTGAAGAAATCCCACGGCTGTTCCTTTGCCGACTCCTGGGACAGTGTGCAGTTCCAGCGCATGCCCAACATCTCGCTGCTCCCGGGGGAGAAGGATTACGTCCTGAGCGACATCGTCGCCGCGACGGATCGCGGGATCGTCGTGAAGAATCGTGGATCGTGGTCGATCGATCACCAGCGATACAACTTCCAGTTCAGCGGGCAGGTGTTCTACGACGTGAAGGGCGGAAAGATCACGGGGATGCTCAAGGACGTCGCGTATCAGAGCAACACGCCGGTGTTCTGGAACTCTATGGACATGATCGGCGGCAAGCGCTCTGCGTGGATGGGCGGCTCCTTTAGCGATGGAAAGGGTGAGCCGAGTCAGAGCAACTCGGTGAGTCATACCTGCGTGCCGGCGCGCTTCCGAAACGTGAATATTGTGAACATCGGGAGGGGCGAGGCATGAAGCCGAAATCACTATTCGCGGCAGTCGACGAACCGTCGCTGAGCGCCGAAGAATGCCGTGCGCTGATGACCCGCATTTACGCGATGGCCAAGTCCGATGCGACGCGCGTCAACATTGTGAGTGGATGGCGCGGGAACACCCGCTTCGCCGGCGGCGAAATCACCACCAGTGGCGGAACAATCGACACCACGGTGACGATCACGAGTACCATTGGCAAACGCCAGGCCAGCGCGAGCACCAACGTGCTCGACGATGCCAGCTTGCGGCGCACGGTCGCCCTCTCCGAAACCCTGGCGCGGTTGTCGCCCGAGGATCCGGAGTCGATGCCCGAGTTGGGGCAGCAGACCATTCGACCGGTGAACGCGTACGTCGAGAAAACCGCGGATCTTACACCAGAAATGCGAGCCGCCGCGGTCAAGAAAGTGATTGACACTGCGCAGTCGCTCGGCAAAGACGCGGGGGAAATCTTTGTTGCAGGGTTTCTCGATGCGAGCGCGGGGGCGTACCATCGAAACACCGATGTCACGCTCAGCACCACCACGCGAACCCCGGACGGCACGGGGAGCGGCTGGTCATCGGCCGGCGTGCGTGACTGGAGCACAATCGACCCGACAGATCTCGCGCGTCGTGCGGTGCAGAAGGCGGTGTCGAGCCGGAAGCCACAGGCCGTCGAGCCAGGGCTCTACACCGTGGTTCTCGAGCCGAGCGCTGTCGCACAGCTGATTCCGCAACTCGTGGGCAGCTTCAACGCCCGCAACAACGACGAGGGGCGCGGCACCTTCTCCAAGCGCGGCGGCGGCACCAAGCTCGGCGAGAAGATCGCCGACGAGCGGGTGACACTGTTCTCGGATCCCTTCGATCCCGAAATCCTGGGCCAGCCCTTTGACGCCGAGGGGCAGCCACTCGGGAAGACGGTCTGGATTGAGAATGGGATGCTCAAGAACTTCTCCTACACGCGATTCTGGGCGCAGAAGTCCGGAAAGCTCCCGACCGGCGGTGGGGGCGGACGTGGCGGTGGTGGGGGCGGAGGCGGTGGTGGTGGCGCTGGGCTCAAGATGGTCGGTGGAACCAAGACCACCGAGCAGCTCATCGCGGGAACCGAGCGCGGGATTCTCGTCACCCACTTCTTTTACATTCGTTCGCTCGATCAGCGCACGGTGATGCTCACGGGGCTGACACGCGACGGCACCTTCTTGATTGAGAACGGCAAGGTGACGCGGCCACTGAAGAACTTCCGATGGAACGAAAGCCCGCTGCTGATGCTGTCGCGTATTGATGAAATTGGCCGCGCTGAGCGAGTGTCGGCGGGAATGGTCATGCCGTCGCTGCGAGTGAAAGACTTCAACTTCGCGTCGCTCTCAGACGCGGTGTAGACTCGGCGGAGGACTCGGCGGAGGACTCGGCGGAGGACTCACTAACGGGGTACCCTCGTGCAGAGGGCCCAATCGTCGTATAGTATCGAATACCGGATGCATCGTCGCACCTCCTGACCTCAAGTGAACCGACGCCCCATGGCCAACAAAAAAGTCACCCGCCGCGATTTCGTCGAGAACACCACGAGAGCCGCTCTCGCCGCGGCTTTCGTGGCTCCGAAATTTCCGTCCATTGTCCCACGCCACGTCCTCGGAGGCCCAGGCTTCCAAGCGCCGAGCGATACCCTGAACTTCGCCGTCGTCGGATTCGGCGGCATGGGCTCTGGGAACGCCGATGTGCTCGCACAGGTCGAGAACATGGTGGCCGTCTGTGATGTCGACCTCGCCTTCGCCGACAGCAATGTCGCGAGCAAGGAAAAGAACCGCGACGGCTCGCCGAACCCCAGGGGCGTCAAGCTCCGTGAGCAGTTCAACAAAGCCAAGAAGTACACCGATTTCCGCGAGATGCTCGACAAGTCGAAAGACATCGACGCCGTTATCATCGCCACCGCCGATCACAATCACGCGGTGATTGCCAAAGCCGCCATGCAGGCGGGGAAGCACGTCTACGTGCAGAAGCCGCTCACCTACTCGGTGCACGAGGCGCGCGTGCTCGGCAAGCTCGCCAAGGACAACCCAAAGCTCGCCACACAGATGGGTAATCAAGGCCATTCACGTGACGGTACGCGGAGCATCGTCGAGTGGGTGCAGGCCGGCGTGCTTGGCGACGTAAAAGAAGTGCACGTCTGGACCAACCGCCCAGTCGGTTACTGGCCGCAGGCCGTCTCGCGGCCGCGTCAGCCGAACGCGAATGTCCCCGCGGGCTTCGGCAAGAACTTCTCGCAGGGCGCCATCAACAACGTGACGGCGTACCAGCTGGCCACCGCGCAGTACTCCATGCCCGATGGACTCCGCTGGGATCTCTACCTCGGCGGCGTCGCCGAGGACGTGCCGTATCACCCGATCTACCATCCGTTCAACTGGCGCGGCTGGACCGATTTCGGTGTCGGCGCACTCGGCGACATGGGCGCACATTTGATCGACCAGCCATACTGGGCGCTCGGACTCACACAGCCCACGGCCATCGAAGCGAGCGCGAGCCCGTGGGGTACGGAGCCGATCATTCCGCGCCCGACCTCGGGCGTGACGACCAAGCCCTGCACGTACCCGATGGCGACCACGGTCACCTACGACTTCCCGGCGCGTGGCAACATGCCGGCGGTTCGCATGTACTGGTACGACGGCGGCATTCTTCCGCCGCGCCCGGCGATGCTGCCGGACAACGTGCAGATGAACCCCGATGGCGGTGTGCTCTTCGTGGGTACCAAGGGGGTGCTGATGCACGAGACCTACGGCGACAATCCGAAGATCTATCCGGAGAGCGCGGCTCAGGCCGCCACGAAGGTCGCCAAGTCGATCGTGCGTATCGAGACCTCGCACGAGGTGAACTGGGCGAATGCCGCGAAGGGGAAGGGAAGCACGAGCTCGCCCTTTGAGTACGCGGCCAACCTGACCGAGACTATGTGCCTCGGCATCGTGGCCCTCAAGACCGGCGTCGGCCGGAAACTCGTATACGACGCGGCGAGCATGACCGTGACGAATATTCCTGAGGCCAACCAGTATCTGACCCGCAACTACCGAAAGGGCTGGGAAGTCTAAGCAGGACAACAGGTTACGCGTTAATTCTTGTAGCTAAGGGGCGTCGGTGAGCGGTCAACGCTCGCCGACGCCCCTTCGTACACCTATTGTTAAGCGCGGCTGCCACCGCCCATCCGGGTGGGGGACGCCGCAATTCGTGTCAGTGTTCGGTTCCACCCCCATCCGCAGGAACTCCATGTACAAGTCCGCTGTGATTCGATGGCTCTCAGGCGCTGCCGCGGTCGCAATGACCGCGAGTGGTGCCTTTGCGCAGGGGCTCGACTCGACGTCGATCGCCGGCCTGAAGTGGCGCAACGTTGGTCCCGCCACCTTCGAAGGCCGTCTCTCTGACGTTGTCGGTATCCCCGGCCCCTCCAAGACGATCTTCGTCGCTGCCGCCGCTGGCGGCATCTGGAAGAGCACCAACGCTGGGCTCACCTGGCGCCCCGTGTTCGACGACAAGCGCATCATCTCGATGGGCATGCTCGCCATCGCGCCGAGCGACACGCAGCAGGTGTGGGCTGGCACCGGTGAGCCCAACTCGCGTAACACTATCGAGCCGGGCGCTGGCATCTACAAGTCCAATGACGGCGGCCTCACGTGGAACCTGATGGGGCTCGAGAAGACGCAGCATATCGGTCGCATCGTCGTGCACCCCAAGGATCCGAACACGGTCTACGTGGCGGCGCTTGGTGCAGCCTGGACGTCGAGCAAGGATCGCGGTCTCTACAAGACGACCGACGGCGGCAAGACGTGGAACCTGATCAAGTTTGTCAGTGACAAGGCGGGATTCGTTGACGTTGCCCTTGATCCGCGGAATCCGGACGTGGTCTACGCCACGAGCTGGGAGCGCTTCCGCAACCCATACTCGCTCAAGAGCGGTGGTCCGGGCTCTGGCCTCTTCAAGAGCACCGACGCCGGCAAGACCTGGACGGAAATCAAGGGGAACGGATTCCCCGAGGGCACCAAGGGGCGTATCGGACTCGCCGTCGCGCCGAGCAATGGCGACGTGGTCTACGCGCTGACGGAAGCCGCCGATCCGAGCAAGGACGGCAGCTACACGCCGCAGAACAGCCCCAAGGCAAACGGTCTGTATCGCTCGACCGACGCCGGCAAGACGTGGGCGCAGATGAACAACTACAACGTGCGTCCGTTCTACTACTCGCAGGTGCGCGTCGATCCCAAGAACGCCGATCGCGTGTACTTCTCGAGCACGCAGCTCCAGGTCTCGGACGACGGCGGCAAGACGAGCCGCGGCGCCGCGCAGAGCGTGCACGTGGACGATCACGGCATCTGGATTGACCCCAACGATCCGGAACGTTGGTACCTCGCGAACGATGGTGGTGTCTCCATCACGTTCGATCGCGGTGGTAACTTTATTCAGACCACCACGCTTCCGATCGGTCAGTTCTATGAAGTCAGCTATGACTTCGCGACCCCGTACAACATCTGTGGCGGTGCGCAGGACAACGGGTCGTGGTGCGGACCGAGCAAGCGCAAAGGCCCGGTGAATAACTCCTACTGGTTCACGTACGCTGGTGGCGACGGATTCTACTCGGCGCAGGATCCGACCGATCCGAATATCATCTACGGTGAGAGTCAGGGCGGCAATGCATCGCGCGTGAATCTCAAGACCGGCGAGCGGATGAGCTTCCGCAAGCCGTCCTGGCAGGATCGCTACAAGCAGTGGGAAGATTCGATCGCCGTCGTGCGTGGGGATCCGCTCAAGGCGGAAACGAAGGAGCAGACCAAGGCACTCGCCTCGCTCCGCGCGCAGCAGAAGTCCGACTCGGTGGACCTCGCGCTGCGTTTCAACTGGAACACGCCGCTCGCGCTCTCGCACCACAATCCGTCGGTTGTGTACTTCGGCGGCAATCGCTTGCTGAAGAGCACCAAGAAGGGCGAGGACTTCTATCTCATCTCGCCAGACCTGTCCAAGAAGCAGCAGGCCAAGATCGACACGTCGATCGTGTACAACGGCGGCATCACGCTCGATGCGACCGGCGCCGAGACGTATGGCACGATTGTCGCGTTCGGCGAATCGTACCTTAAGCCGGGGCTCATCTTTGCTGGCACCGACGACGGCAATGTGTGGAAGTCGCCGAACGACGGCGCCACGTGGGAGAACCTCTCGACACGGTTCCCGGGCCTCCCAGCCGAAACGTGGGTCGCCCGCATCGAGACCTCGCACTTCGACACGCTCACCTTCTGGGTTGCGTTCGAAGGGCATCGCTCCAACGATTTCATGCCGTACCTGTACGTCACGAACGACGGCGGCAAGAGCTTCAAGTCGATCGCGAACAATCTCCCGAATACGAGCCCGGCCGACTACTTGCACGTGATCCGCGAGGATCCGTACAACAAGGACCTGCTCTTCGTCGGGTCCTCGCTCTCGGCGTACGTGTCGCTTGATCGTGGCGCGACCTGGTCGAAGTTCGGTGCGAATCTGCCATCGGTGCCGGTGTTCGACCTCAAGATTCATCCGCGTGACCATGAGCTAATCGCCGCGACGCACGGGCGTTCGTTCTGGATCGCGCCGATTGCGCCGCTTGAGCAGATGACGCCGAAGGTCATGGCGTCGACTGTGCACTTGTTCGAGCCGCGCACGGCGTACCAGTGGGGCGAAGGCCCGACGCTCGCGGCTGGCGGCAACGGCAACGCGCAGGCGTTCTTTGCGACGCCGAGCCCGACGTATGGTGCGGATATCTCGTACCGTGTGGCCGGTGCGGCTGCGGGTGGACAGGGGTCCGGCCGCTGCGCCGGCTCCGCTCTCGGCCTCCGAGCGTCGCGACAGCATCCTGAAGGCAGTGCGTGCGCCGGCAGTGCTCGACTCACTCGCGAAGGCCAAGTACGACACCGCAGCGATCGCGCGCGCCAAGGCGATCCTGAACCCGCCGACGATTGATCCAGCGGCCGGTGGTCGTGGCGGACGCGGCGGTGGTGGTGGCGGCGGTGGTGGCGGTGGTCGTGGGGCCGGTGCGGCCTGCGAACGCCCGCTCACGCAGTGGGAGCCGTTCTGCGCCCGTCCGGGTGAAGCAGCGCCAACCCCAGCGCGTGGCGGCGGTGCAGCAGACGACGCGGCAGGTGGCGGTCGCGGTGGCCGTGGCGGCGCTCCGGAGTCGGACGCTGTCAAGAAGATCTTCGACCTGATCGGCCTCAAGATGCCGGCGCAGGGCGGTGGTCGTGGCGGTAATGCAGCTTTTGGTGGCGGCGCCGCTGGAAACTTCACGGCCGGCACTGGTGACTATTTGGTGACCCTCACCATCGGTACGACGACGCTCAAGCAGAAGCTCCACGTGGAGCGGGTGAGCGGTGGTGATGACGCCTCCGGCGGCTTCGGCCTCGGGGACGACGACCACGATCGGACGGATCGCAGCCGCTAGGCGATTCTTGATGGATAACGACGGGGGGCAGCCGACAGGCTGCCCCCCGTCGTGCGTTCGGAACTGACCACTGTCGTCACCTCAGCCCTATTTGACCCCACCTTCCCCGAAAGCCCCACCGTGGTAAACTTCCACGGGTGAAGCAACCCCCCCGGTTCGCCCTATCCGCGCTGCTGCTGGTTGTCCTCGCGCCATTTGCGCAGGCTCAGGGGACAGCGCCATCGCCGCCGACCGCTGCGGCCAAGCCACTCACCTTCGCGCAGGTTGCGGCACTGCCAGCCCCACCGGCTGACGCGCGCCTCTCCTACGGCCCAGACTCGCTCCAGACCGGCGAACTCCGATTGCCGAAGGGGAAGGGACCCTTCCCGGTCGTGGTGCTGATCCACGGCGGATGCTGGCTCTCACAGTATGACGCGCAGTACGTCGCGGCCATGGCAGCGGCGCTCGCAGCTGACGGATTCGCGGTCTGGACGCCGGAGTTCCGGCGCGTGGGAAATCCTGGGGGCGGATATCCCGGCACCTTCCTCGACGTGGCACGCGCGGTGGATTTTGTGCGCGACATCGCACGCACCCGCGCACTCGATACGTCGCGTGTTGTCCTCGCGGGGCATTCTGCCGGCGGACAGCTCGTGCTCCTCACCGCCGCTCGCAAGACACTCAAGGCGTCACATCCGCTCGCGACCGCCGCGCCGCTGCCGATCGCAGGCGTGGTGTCGATCGACGGCATCACCGACCTCGCGGGCTACGCAGGCACCACAGGGTGCAACGCCGCCGTTCCGCAGCTTATGGACGGGATGCCCCCGCAACAACTCGAGCGGTACGCGTTGATGTCGCCCAGTGAGTTAGTGCCCCTGCGGGTGCGGTCGCGCATTGTGCAGGGGGCGCTCGATGTGACCGTGCCCATGAGCCAGGCGAAGAGTTTTGTTGCGAAGGCATCGGCCGCGGGCGACGACTCCCAGCTGGTACTCCTCGAACATTCCGCGCACTTTGATCCTGTGGCGCCGAACTCCGTGGACTGGCCGGCGGTCCTGAATGCCATCCGTCTCATGGCGAGAGACCGCTGATGCCGACACCACTGTTTCAGGACCGCGACCTTGCGTTCCTCCTGTATGAGCTGCTGCACACCGAGGCGCTCGTCGAGCGCGACCGATTTGCGGACTACAGCCGAGAGGCGTTTGACGCTGTCATCCAGACGGCGCGGCAGATCGCGGAGGAACACTTCGCGCCGCATCGGTCGCGCAATGATCAGGAAGAACCGCGCATAGAGAATGGCGTCGTGGTGATGGTGCCCGAGGTGAAGACCACGCTCAAGGCGGTGGCGGAGTCTGGGTTTATCGGCGCCACGCAGGACGCTGGTCGCGGCGGGATGCAGCTGCCGCATGTGATCGCGTCGGCCTCGATCGGATACATGGAAGCGGCGAATGTGGGGACGGCGTCCTATCCGATGCTCACCGCGGGCGCAGCGAACTTGATTGCGGCCTTTGGTTCGGAGGCGCAGAAAGACCACTGGCTGCCGCCTATGTTCGAGGGGCGCTTCACCGGCACCATGGCGCTCACCGAGCCGGACTCGGGCTCCGCACTCGCGGACCTGCGCACCGCAGCGGCTCCGCAGGCTGATGGCCGCTATCACATCACCGGTACCAAGATCTGGATCTCCGGCGGTGATCACGAGCTCAGCGAGAACATCGTGCATCTCGTGCTCGCGCGCATCGCCGGCGCCCCCGCGGGGGTGAAGGGCATTTCGTTGTTTATTGTGCCAAAGTCGCTCGTCAACAACGATGGCTCCGTTGGTGCAATCAACAACGTCACCCTGGCTGGCCTGATTCACAAAATGGGATGGCGTGGCACCACAAGCACGCTGCTCAACTTCGGTGAGCGCGGTCCGTGCGTGGGCTATCTCGTGGGCGAACCGCACAAGGGGCTCGCCTACATGTTCCACATGATGAACGAAGCGCGGATCGGTGTCGGACGCGCGGCGGCGGCGATGAGCTATGCGGCGTATCTCCACGGCGTCGACTACGCCCGTACCCGCCGTCAGGGGCGGATCCCAGGGGAGAAAGACCCCTCCAAGCCGCCGGTCGCGATTATTGAGCACGCCGACATTCGGCGCATGCTCCTCCACGGGAAGGCCGCTGTCGAAGGGTCCATGGCACTGATTCTCCAGTGCTCTCGCTTGGTCGATGAACAGGAAACCGCACCCGACGCTGCCGCCCGCGAACGCGCAACGCTCTTGCTCGAAGTCCTCACGCCAATCGCCAAGACCTGGCCGTCCATCATAGGGCAGGAAGCGATCTCGAACGCTGTGCAGGTGATGGGAGGCTACGGCTACGCACGCGAATATCCGGTGGAGCAGCTCTACCGCGACAATCGCCTCAATCAGATCCACGAGGGCACCAACGGTATCCAATCCCTCGACCTCCTCGGCCGCAAAGTCACACAGGACAAAGGCGCGGCGTTCAAAGCGCTCGTCGTCGAGATGCAGCAAGCGGTTGCTGATGCGCAGGGGACGAGTGTTGCGGATCTCGCTGCTGAACTCGCCAAAGGGGTTGAGCGGATGGTCGCCACCACGAAGGCGCTCGTCTCCGCGATGCCGGCGGATCCAGCGCGCGCGCTGGCTAACGCCAATATCTACATGGATCTCGTCAGCCGCACGGTGTACGGCTGGCTCTGGCTGCGCCAAGCAACAATTGCCGACCGTGCACTCGCGACGGAGGCCGGGATGCGCGAGGAAGCGTTCTACAGAGGCAAAGTGCACGCCGCGCGCTACCAGATGCTCTGGGAGCTCCCGAAAACCGAATCGGACGCGGCGTTGCTCCAGCGGATCGACACCGTGCCCTTCGACATGAAGGACGAGTGGTTCTGAGCAGGCGGGCGGACGCGCTGCTGCTCGCGTGCGCCGTGCGTCAGTCGCGCTGACGCACGAGCCGGATGTCGCCATGCGGCGTGCGCGCGACCAGGTCGTCGCCTTCTCTTCGCAGGCGCATGGTGGAGCGGCTTCGCAGGTCGAAGGTCTGGAACTCGGTGGCGGACACCGCAATCAGCGCCGTCGGCGCGAAGGGTTGGGCCCCGATATCCACGAGAAAGCCAGCGGGCCCCCAGGTGTACAGATTGGTCGCGGCGCCACGCTCAAAATTAAGTCGGACGGTCGTCCGATGCTCCGCGCGCCCAACCGGCACGGTGCCCAGCACGTCCATCGACCGAAAGGCACCGAATCGCTCCACGCGGGACGCCATCATCTCCCGCTCTTGTCGGGCAACACTGGCTGAGTCGTCCCCCTCGCCGATGGCGCGCACCAATGGGCCAACGTTCCCAGCGAGCACCGCTCGTGCAATCGTATCCGCGCGCGCGGTAAATGTCATCGCCGCGCGGCTCGACACCGTGTCTCCACTGTGCAGTAGCACGAACGCACGCTGACCGACGGCCTCCGCCACGAGTCCGCCCGCGCCGCTGCGAAGCACGAGCGTCGATCCATCGGCGAGTTGATAACGCCCGCTTACGCCGGCCGTTGCCGACGTCGACAGCGTTACGCTCGTCGGCGGCAACGCAAAAGGTTCGCCGAACGCGATATGCTCGAGCGTGCTGATCATCGGAGTCGCCGTCAGTGACGAGTTGGTCGACGTCACGAACAGCGTGACCCCTTCATCCACGAACCGATTGAACTCCGCCACATACACGCCGTTGCCGCCATTGTGCATCACGAGCCGCGTTCCGCGCGACGACGTGGTTACCGCCCAACCGTACGCATACTGCGATAATCCCGCGGGACCCTCGTTCACGTAGCCTGTCATGAACTTGCGCCGACTTGAATCGGTAAGCACACGATTGCTCGTGAGCGCCTGCTCCCAGCGCGAAAAATCGTCGAGCGTCGTCGCAAGGCCACCATTCCCGCGAAGCGCCCAATAGGGTGCCCCCGGCTCGGCGATGCGATCAACGATCGTGCCCCAGTCGCGACCGTTCTGGTAGCCATGTGCTACGCGCGACGCTGCCCAATGCGGAGCCTTGTAGCCGGTCTCCAGCATTCCCGCCGGGCGTAGCACGAGGTCGGTGAGTGCCGCCTCGTACTCCTTACCAGTCACGATCTCAACAATCGCGGCCAGAAGCGAATAGCCGCTGTTGGCATAAAAATGCGTAGCCCCCGGCGTTGACCGGAGCCGAGACGTCAGTGCGCGTCGCACGTACTGGTCGCGGGTCGTTGGCTCATAGTCGGTAGGCGAAAAATCAGACTCCAGCCCCGCCGTGTGCGTCAACAAGTGATGCAGGGTGATGCCGCGCTTGTCCACGGGCACATCGGGCAAATAGCGACCAATCGAATCGGTCACGCGAAGTTTTCCGAGTTCTTCCAGCCGCAGGATCGCGGCGGCGGTGAACTGCTTGGTGATAGAGCCGATGTTATAGACCGTCGCGCTGTCCGCGCGGATGCCCTTGTCGCGGTCAGCGAATCCATAACTCCGGCGCAGCAGGACGCGCCCGTCGCGCATAATCAGCACGCCGCCGTTGTGGCCAAGCGCAGCCAGTCGCGTGAAATATTCATCAGCGTTGCGCACAACCACGCTGTCGGCCGGTCGCGCGCTCCCCGCACGTGGCGGTTGAGACTGCGCGCTCGCGAGTTGCGGCGCAAGAAACAGAGGGAGCAGGGCGCGGAGAATCGTCATGCCAGAAAAATAGAGGGGCGGGGAACCTGAAGCATCATCTCAGGCCCCCCGCCCCTCCGTTCAGCAGCTGCTATCGCGTGACGCCGAGCACCGACGCGAGGGCATTCTTCCATTCTGGCTTTGCGACAAAAAGCGTCTCGGGGAACTTCCGAGCGCGCAGGATGCCATCGTAGATCTCACCGTTCTCATACGCGTTGTTGCCGAGTCCGGCGATGTACTGCAGGCGCAGATCCACGTCGCGGTTGATCTGCGCATTCTTGAGCCAGCTCTTGAGGTCAGAGCCTTGTGCGGCGAAGGTCCCGAACAAATCCATCGACGAAGTGAATCCGACTTCGCGTAGCGACTGGATCGCCTGCGCATGCGCCGGATTTCCCATGCGCACGTTCATCGAGTCGATGTCGATCACGGTCGGACCGTTCGTGCCGAGCAGGACGAGATCGTAGCCGCGGCCGTTCTGTGTGTTCCCCCAGACGGTGCCGTTTGGGAAGACGTCTAAGAACGTCGCAATCTGGCTTTCGACTGCCGCCGAGTGGCTTTCGTACATTGGCACCCACTGCGAGATCACTCCACCTGGCTTGAGATGGGCCTTCACCATCTCGAAGTACTCCTTGGTGTAGAGCGTCGCCGCGCCCTTCACCCACGGATGGATCGGATCGGACGTAATGACATCGAACTTCTCTTTTGTCGTCAGGACAAAGTGCCGTGCATCGTCGTACACGATCTGCACGCGTGGATCGTGCGCCACGTTGTAGTTCTGTTTCTCGAAGTACGGGCCGACATTCGTTGGGATCAGCGGCTCGAGCTCACAGATCACAATCCGCTCGATCTCGGGGTACGTGACAAACGAACCTGCCGTGACCCCCGCGCCAAATCCTACGATCAGCACCGACTTGGGCTTTGGTGTTGCGAGTGCGGAGAGATGCCCGAGCATGCGCTGCAGGCGCATGTCCTGCGGTTCCGTGGACGCTTCGATCTTGCCCGCAACGTGGAAGTTGCGATCGCCATTCGAGAGTTCAGAAACCGCCACGGTGCTATTGATGCCCTCGCCCACGTACAAGAACGAGGGGAGCGTGGAATACGTCGGCAGGTAGCGGCCATAGCCTACGAGCCCGTCCGGGACCTTGTGTACGCTCTTCACGCAGAAGAGTGCGAGCAGGAGCCCCGCTCCAAGCGCGAGCCCTCCAAACGGCGACGAACGGCGCGCGGCGTCACCTCCCTTCGTGTTGCCCCCCTTCGGTGCCAGGACCGGTGTGCGCTCGCCGAAGAGCGCGGGTATGAGCACCACCAACGACGACACTGCTGCGATCACGATGATCGTCTGCTGCGCGACCCGCGTGCCGAGCCAGGGAATCAGCACCATGCTGAACAGCAGGGCGCCCAGAATTGCTCCAACGGTGTTCGCAGCGTACACCTTGCCTACGAGCGCGCCGGAGTCCCCACCACTACGAGCCGAAGCTGCCAGCGCCAACGGGAAGCTGGCGCCCCAAAGAATGCACGCCGGCAACAGCGCCCAAGCGCAGCGTGCGATATCAAACTGGAAGAAGATCCACGGGTCGGTGAGCAGCGATGGATTCACCGGCCAGAACGGCAACGAGTCCGAAATGTTCAGTGCTGTCCACGTCACCGCGAAGGCCACCAGCAACTGCGCGACGCCGAGCGCCACCTTAGGCCGCATCGATCCGCGAGAAATCGCCGAGCCGATGCTGCTCCCGATGCCGAGCCCGAGCAGCACCACCGCGAGGATAATCGAGAACGTGTACACCGTCGCGCCGAGC
>JAPLKT010000041.1:104981-115169 GCA_026387895.1 Gemmatimonadota bacterium
AGCGCCGCGAGCGCCACCGCCACGTTGATCCCCACGGCGACGAAGGTCGTCACGCGCATATCCGTCACGCGCAGCAGGTAGAACCCAGCCAGCAGGCACCCGAACACAGCACCCGCAATGTTGCTGCCATAGAAGAACCCGAGCCACGAGACGCCCTTGGGCGTGCTTTCCACCCAGCGTGCAATCGCCGGCAGCGTGGCGCCCATCAGCAGGGTCGGGGGGAGCAGGCAAATCGCAGCCACAATCGCGCGGAGCAGAATCTCCACGGCTCCGCCGGTGGACGCCCCGATGTACACGCGGCCGATCAACGGCACGAGGATCAGGACCAGCACGCCAAGGGCGCCGATGCCGAGTTCCAGCTTTGCGTAGACCCGCAGCGGATGCTCAGACCTCGACACATAACGGGGCAAAAGCAGGCTGCCCAGGCACATGCCTCCCATGAAGGTTCCCAGGAGGACCCCCAGCGAGTAGGCCGAGGAGCCAATCACCAGCTGGAGCAGCTGGAACCAGACGATTTCATAGATGAGCGCTGCACACCCGCTCCCCACGAACAGGAGCAGCAACAGCGGAAGGGAGCGCCCGGCATTTGGCGTCGCGTTCGTCTCAGATGTTTGAAGCATCGGCTCGCAGCACTTAGGTTTCGGGGCAGGGTAAGTCCGAAAAGATACGCGCTGAGAGGTCGCCTCGCTGGCTGTCTAAGGCCTTCCGAGGGCCTCCGGAGGGCCGCCCGGCCTCCTCTCAGAGCCACCCGTCCTCCCTGCTGCTGTCCTGCTCACCATTCTGCGAGGTTCGCCCTGATGCGCTGCCGCTCATTCTGCCGCTCGCTGTTCACCCTGGCCGCCGCCTCGGCCGCCGTCTCGGCCGCCGCGCTCGCCCTCTCCGCGCCGCTCCATCCCGCGCTGAGCGCCCAGGCACCGGCTTCCAAGCGTGTGCTGACAAAATGGGACACCTTGGCCCATGATCTGTTCAAAGAACTCATCGAGATCAACACCCAAGAGAGCAACGGGAGCACGCTGGTCGCCGCCAAAGCGATGGCCGCGCATCTCAAGAAGGCGGGCTTTCCAGATTCCGACGTCGTCGTGGTCGAAAACGCCCCGCGGAAAGGCAATCTGATCGCCCGCCTGCACGGCAAGCCGGCCACCAAGAAGCCGATCATGTTGCTGTCGCATATCGACGTGGTCGAAGCCAAGCCCGAGGACTGGACCCTGCCACCCTTCACCTTCGTCGAGAAGGACAGCACCTTCTACGGCCGCGGTGTCTCCGACGACAAGGACGACGGCGCTATCAACCTCGCCCTTATCATGCGACTGAAGGCCGAGGGCTTTGTCCCAGAGCGCGACATCATTGTTGCGCTGACGACTGACGAAGAAGGCGGCCCCAACAACGGCGTCGACTGGATCCTCAAGAACCGCCCAAAGCTCCTCGAGGCTGAGTACGCGCTCAATGAAGGCGGCGGTGGCCGCGTGAAAGAGGGCAAGTTCGTCTCACACGACATTCAGGCCGCTGAAAAGAAGGTCCTCAACATCACGCTCGAAAGCACCAACCCGGGCGGCCATAGCTCGGTGCCGGTCAAGGATAACGCCATCACGCATCTGTCCGACGCGCTGGTCAAGATTGGGGCCTTCGACTTTCCGGTCCACCTCAACGACATCACCCGCGAATACTTCCGTCGCTCGGCGTCGCTCGTCGACCCGAAGATCGGCTGGGCCATGACATCAATCGCCGAGAACGAGAAGGATATTGCCGCCGCAGCCGCGCTGGCCGCGGATCCGCGCTACAACTCGACGATGCGCACCACCTGCGTCGCCACGACAATCGAAGGCGGCCACGCCAAGAATGCCCTTCCGCAGCGTGCCAAGGCCAATGTGAACTGCCGCATCCTCCCCGACGCCGATGCCAAGGACGTCATTGCGACCATCAACAAGTTGATTGGCGATCCTAAGGTCGTCGTCACGGTTGGCAACGAGGCGCGGAACAGCCCAGCGACCATGGCCTCGCCCGCTCTCATGCGCGAACTTGACCGCGTGACGCAGGAGATGTGGCCCGGCGTCGGTGTGATCCCCACGATGAGCACCGGGGCCACCGACGGCTCCTATCTGCGCAACATGGGGATTCCGACCTTCGGTGTGAGTGGCCAGTTCTACGGCGACTCCAACGCGCACGGCATGAACGAGCATATCCCGCAGCGTGGTTTCTACGACGCCAATGAGTTCATGTACCGCTTGGTCAAAAGCCTCGCCCGGCCGATCGTGAACTGACCCATCGGGGATGCGGGCAGTCGTGGCGGCATCCCGAAGGGAATGGATTGACGCATCCGGTTGTCCACATGGATGACAGGGGTCGTGTGAGCCCCACGCACTATTCCCGGAACGGTATGGCGCGCACTCTCGACGTGGACCGAAGCACCGACGAACGCGCGCTACTGGATCGCGCGCTATTGGATCGCGCGAGTGCCGGGGACGCGCAGGCCTTCCGCGAAATCGTGGAGCGCTACGAGCCTGCGGTCGCGGCGACGGTGGTCGGCATGCTGGGCCGAGGAGACGATGCTGATGATGTCGGCCAAGAGACATTCATTCGGTTCTTCGATGCGCTGTCGGACTTCCGCGGTGAGGCGTCGGTGAAGACATATCTCCAGAAGATCGCGATGAACCTGTCGTTGAACGCACTCAAACGGCAAAAGCGGGCGGCCCAGCGGTACGTCAGCATTGACGATGAGGCGCTTGGGGTTCCGGAACTCGCCATGTCCAGCACGGACGAGCATCGCGCTCAGCGTGCGCAGGAAGCGAAGGAGCTGGTGAACGCGGCGCTCGACCAACTACCGCCGAAGCATCGGGCGGTGGTGGTGTTGCGGATGATCGATGGGTGTTCAACGCGTGAGGCAGCGGAAGCGCTCGGTGTGCCCGAGGGGACCGTGCTCTCGCGGCTCGCACGAGCCATGAAACAACTGCAGGGATTGCTGGCGCCGGCACGTGCCGGTCGTACAATCGCTCTGGAGGGCTGACCATGACGAACGACGTGCAGGACAGCGAGGTGGCATCTATGCTACAGGCGGCACGGGCGGATCGATTCGCTCCTGGTTTCGCGGACCGAGTGATGGCACGAGTCGAGGCGCGTGTTGAGGGCCGTGTTGAGGGCCGTGTGGAGGGCCGTGTGGCGGAGCGAGGTTCGGCACCGATGCTCCGTCTCGAGCGCTCGCTGTCACGCGCCTTTCTGTGGGTGGCGCCCCTCGCGCTGGCGGCGACCTTGGTGTTGGCGGTGCTGAACATACGCTCGACCGGTTCGACGAGCGTGGATGGTGTGCTCGGATTGCCGCAGGTTACGCTGGCGGCCGTTTATCAACTCGACAGCGACGTTACGGCGTCGCAGTAACGGGAATTGACCATGAAGATCGAATGGAAGGCGGCGTTGATTCTCTTGCTGACCCTCGTGTTGGGTATGGTGCTGGGTGCCGTCACGCGCACCGCAATCGCGACACGACGCGCGTCGGAGATCGGCGTGGTGCGTGGGCCCGCGGGTTTTGTGAACCACATGCGCGATGTGATTCAGCCGCGTGATGCGGCGCAACTCGACAAGCTGTTGCCGGCACTGGAGCGCACGGCCGCGCGGAACGACAGCATTGTGCGCGACGCGCGCGAGCGGCTGCGGATTGAACTCGACTCGATGCGCGCGCGGATTGCTGGCGACCTTGACGCGGCGCAGAATGCGCGCCTTGAAGAGGTGGGACGACTCGGCGATCCCTTTGGCCCCGGGGGACGTGGTGGGCCCGGCGGCGATGGTGGGCCCGAGGGGCGGGGCGGCCCCGGCGGCCCCGGCGGCCCCGGCGGTCGCGGAGGCCGAGGTGGGTTCGATGGACCACCACGCGGCGGGCCACGCGGGGGTCCGCCGCCAGGAGGCGAGCAGCGTCCGTAGCAGTGCAGGGGGCTATACTTCAGGAAGGAGGATTCCGCGCGGCGCCGCGGTCCCCTCCCTTTGAAAGTCAGCGCCCAGGACCGGAGTTGCCGTTGTCGTTCTCCCAGTTGTCGTTACACCCCGATTTGTTGCGTGGCGTCAAGGAAGTTGGCTATGTGAAGCCGACGCCAATTCAGCAGGACGCAATCCCGCCGGCGATGCTTGGCCGCGACGTACTCGCCTGCGCCATGACCGGAAGCGGCAAGACTGCCGCTTTCACTCTTCCGATTCTTCACCGCCTCATGGCGGGTTCGCGAGGCGCGACGCGCGCGCTCGTGCTGGTCCCCACGCGTGAACTGGCCGCGCAGGTGCTGGCGAACATCCAAGAAGTCTCGTTGCATACCCCTCTGACCGCCGCCGCCGTCTACGGTGGCGTTGGCATGGGACCGCAGGAGCATGCCTTTCGTAGTGGCGTTGATATCCTTGTGGCGACTCCGGGCCGGTTGCTCGACCACTTCCGGATGCCGTACGCGAAGCTCGGCAAGCTCGAATATCTCGTGCTCGACGAAGCCGATCGCATGCTGGACATGGGCTTTCTGCCAGACATCCGTCGTGTGCTCCGCCACATCCCGGCGAAGCGTCAGACCATGTTCTTCAGCGCGACCATGCCCCCGGCGATCGCGCAGCTCTCGCGCGAGATGCTGCAGAACCCGGCCACTATCAACGTGGAACGGCAGTCGCAGCCGGCGGTTGGCATCACGCAGGCCGTGTATCCAGTAGCTGGTGAGCTAAAGTCTGCGCTCTTGCTCGAACTGCTCAAGCGCGGCGACATGAAGGAAGCGCTGGTCTTCACGCGCACCAAGCATCGGGCCAATCGGTTGGCGGCGTACCTCGTGGCGCATGGTATCAACGCCGAGCGCATCCATGGCAACCGCTCGCAGAGCGCGCGCACCGCGGCGCTGGCAGGGTTCAAGAATGGCACGTATCGCGTGCTCGTGGCGACGGACATCGCCGCCCGCGGCATTGACGTCGAAGCACTCGGCCACGTCGTAAATCTCGACGTGCCCGCGGCGCCGGAGGACTACATCCATCGCGTCGGACGTACCGCCCGCGCGGAACTGACGGGCGAAGCGTTCACCTTTGTGGCGCCTGACGAAGAAAACGACCTCCGCAACATTGAGAAGGCGATCAGCAAGCGTCTGCCCCGTGTGACAGTGCCGGATTTTGATTACAAAGCAAAGCCTGCGGGCAAGTTGGAAGTGCCGCTGGCCGAGCGCATTGCCGAGATTCGTGCGCGGAAGGCGCAGGAGCGCTCGCGTGCCGCGGAAAAGGTGAAGCGTCGTGATCAGGGCGGCGGTGGTGGGTCGCGTCCGGCTTCTGGACGCTCGAGCTCGGGCGGATCCGGTGGTCGGAGCGGTGGTCGGAGCGGTGGTCGGAGCGGTGGGGCGGGCGGCGGGTCCAAGGGTCCGCGTAGCGGGAGCCGTTGAGTTAATTTCGCAGCATAACCCTTCACCAAATCAGAGGAACGTATGGCCGAGGCCACTCATCACGCGTGGAGCGATGTCCGTCTGGAGCAACTCACCCCGCTCCTGTCGCGAAAGGTGCTGACGGGCGACCGCGCGATGGTGGCGCAGGTCTTCCTCAAAAAGGGTTCGATTGTCAAGGCGCATGAGCACCACAACGAGCAGGTGACGTACATCCTCGAGGGAGCGTTGCGGTTCTGGCTCGGTGAGAACGCCGACAAAGCACCGAACGCGCCCTACGTGGATGTGCGGGCCGGGGAAGTGTTGCTGATCCCAGGCAACGTGCGGCACGAAGCCCACGCGCTCGAGGACACGCTCGACCTCGATTTCTTCACGCCGCCGCGCGCCGATTGGCTCGACGGGTCTGACGCCTATATCCGCGAGCAGAAGTAAGATGGACCTCGGCGTTCGCGACAAGATTGCGTTGGTCTGCGGTGGAAGCCGGGGCATCGGCTTTGCGACCGCGGAGGATTTGGTACGTGAGGGCGCGCGCGTGGTCATTTGTGCGCGCGACGCCGCATCACTTGCGCGCGCTGAGGAGGCCCTGCGTGCCGTGGGTGGTGTCGCAGGGACAATTGCGGCTGACGTGTCGACCGCCGAGGGAATCGCGACTGTTGTGCGGAGTATGCAGGAACGGTTTGACGGGCGTGTGGACATTCTGATCACGAACACCGGTGGGCCGACCCCTGGTCCCGCCTCGCAACATTCGTGGGAAGAGTGGGAGAAGGCGACGGCCTTGTTGCTGCGGAGCGCGGTGGAGCTGTGCCGGGCGTTTGTCCCTGGGATGCGCTCGCGGAAGTGGGGACGCGTGATTGGCATCACCTCGATGGCGGTGAAGCGTCCGATTACCAATTTGGCGTTGTCGAATACGCTGCGCGCGGCGGTGACTGGCTACTTCCGCTCGTTGGCAGACGAGATCGCGGCGGATGGCGTGACGGCGAACACCGTATTGCCTGGCTACACCGCGACCGATCGGCTCAAGCAACTCGCCGACGATACGGTGGTGCGGACCGGTGGGACTCGTGATGATGTCTACGCCAACTGGACGGCACAGACGCCGGCGCGCCGATTAGGGGAGCCGTGCGAAGTGTCTGCCGTGATCGCATTCCTCGCGAGTGATCGCGCGGGTTTTGTGACCGGGCAGGCGATTGCCGCCGATGGCGGGTGGACCAACACGCTGCTCTAATGCGAACGCGGATCCTGGGCTCACTGCTTGCGGTCGCGCTGGGGCTCTCCGGCGACGCCCGCGTGTTGCGGGCACAGGATCCCGCGTCGGCCACGGCGGCGCGTCGCATTGCGACGATGTTCGGCGTGATTGGGGACTCGTTGCGCGGCGGTCCGCTGGCCGGCGCGCGGGTCCGCGTGGTCAATACGACGCGCGAGACCTACACGAACATGCGCGGCCAGTACGTGCTCGACAGCGTTCCCGCGGGGTCGCACCAAGTATCGATCGAGCATCCGTTCTTAGACTCACTTGGTCTCGCGGTGATTAGTCCACCGATCGAGTTTCCGGTTGGGCAACGGGTCGATGTGTCAGCGTCCACGCCGACAATCGCCGAATTTCGTCTCTCGAATTGCAGTCGTGGTGCGGCCGCGAATGCGGGACCGACGATTGTGTTTGGTCGGGTGATCAACGCCGATAACGACCTGCCGATGGAGAATGCGGCGCTGTCGTTGGTGTATCGCGACGTGGCGAATGGCACGAGCGCTCCCGAGCGCGTGCGGCAGGCGCGGACGAATGCGAAAGGGGCGTTTACCATCTGCGGGTTGCCGGAGGCGATGGCCGGATCTCTCGAAGTGACCTTCTCGAGCAACGGCATCGTGGGGAAGGCGGAGATTCAGGTGAAGCACGCGGCGGAAGGCGCGCCGATTGCGGCGGTGCGCTTTGTCGTGGGGACGGGGCCATCGGTAGCGGCTGTGAAGGGGCGTGTGACTGCGAGAACAGGCGCGGCCGTTGTGGGCGCCGAGGTGACGGTTGCCGGAACCGCGGCGCGCGGCACCAGCGATACGGACGGCCGCTTCGCACTCGATGGATTGCCTCCGGGCACGCAAATGTTGCAGGTGCGAAAGGTCGGCTTTGCGGTCTATTCGCTTCCGGTGGAGCTCTCGCCGAAGCGAGTCGCAGACGTGGCCATCGCCATGGCCGACGCGGCGCAGGCGCTTCCCACGGTGAAGGTGGCGGGCGAGTTCGACGCGGGGCTCGACCGTGTGGGATTCACCGACCGCAAGCGCCTCACGCAGGGCAGTCGCTTTATGGGACCCAAGGAGATTGAGGATTCGCATCCCCTGATGGTCACCGATCTCTTGCGACAACTCCCGGGGTTCAAGGTCACGTCCGCAGCATCAGGCCGCGTGATTGAGTCGACGCGCGCTGCCGCGGGGACGACCGCAGGCTGCGTGACCATCTTTGTGGATCGTCAGCGGTTCGAGCAGATGGAGTCCGGTGATCTGGATCGCGCGCTCCCCGTGAAGATCGTTGCCGCGATTGAGACCTACACGGCGCTGAATTCGATCCCGACGGAGTTCACGGTGAATGCCGTGGTCTGTCCGACCATTGCGATCTGGACGAAGACGCGTCTCGCGAATCCATAGCGCCTAATGCTCGCGGCCGTAGCGCTCAGGCCGGGGTCGCGCCGCCGAGAATTAGGTTGAGGGTGCTCGTGTCGATGTTGCCGCCCGAGACGACGCACACGATACGCCGCACCCCCAACGCAGTGGCATGACGAAGTGCGGCGGCGACCGGCGCAGCCCCAGCGCCCTCGGCGATCACGCGACTGCGTTCGGCGAGCAGGCGTACGGCGTCGGCGACCTCATCGAGAGTGACCTCGAGTGACGTGGCGAGCACCTGCTGGGCAAGCGGCCACATCTCTGGGAGGACCGTGGTGCCCCCCATGCCGTCGATAAAGCTCGCGGTGTAGGGAATGGTCACGGGGTGCCCTGCAGCGCGTGCGGCGCTGAATGGGGTGACGCCGGTTCGTTCGACCGGGAAAACCTTGGCCTCAGGGCGAATCAGGCGCGTAGCGCAGGCCACTCCACAGGCCAAACCACCGCTGCCGTACGGGACCAGCACCGCGTCGGCGTCAGGTAACTGCGCGAAGATTTCTTGGCCGATCGTGGCGTTACCGGCCATGACACGAGGATCTGCGCCGGGGTGAATGAAAGCGCCGCGGGCGCCGTCGACCTGATGTTGCTGCAGCCAGTGCCACCATTGTGCGAACGGCACCAAAGTGACCTCGGCGCCGAGTCGGCGGATCGCGTCCAGCTTGGTGGCCGGCGCGTGGTCGGGCGCGTAGACCGCACACGGGACGCCCGCCTCGCGAGCGGCCCACGCAAGCCCTTGGGCGAAGTTGCCGGCGCTGGTGGTGTGGACTCCCTGGGAGAGTTCCGCTGCGGAAAGCGCGCGGATGGCGCTGAGCGCCCCGCGAAGCTTGAAGGAGCCAATCGGCTGGAGCGACTCGAGTTTGAGCCAAATCTCCACGTCGGTGTCGGCAAAGAGTCTGATCAGCGGCGTGCGCACTGCCGTGCCCGCAATCCGTTGGGCGGCGGCGTCGATGTCGGCAAGGGCGAGCGGGGCGAGCGGGGCGAGCGGGGCGAGCGGGGCGAGCGGGGCGAGCGGAATCCGCGTGGGAGCGTACTGGGGAGTCACCGAGTGTCGAGAGGCTGGACGGAGTGTATTTCCACGTACAATAGTCACTCGACGGCGCGCGTGCGTCGAGACAACTTTGGAACGGGTCGCACGGCGCCCGGCTGGCGGGGAAGCCGGGAACTCCTGCGCGGTAGGAACGCTAAGTACCACGAGGTCGCGCGGTGCGTCCTCTTCACGACACAGGTCATCATGAATAAGTCCAAGCCAGACAATCCAGAGCTGAAGGCGCGACTCAACGAGACCCAGTATCAGGTCACGCAATGCAGCGCCACGGAGCCGCCGTTCAACAATGAATTTTGGAATCACCACGAGGACGGGATTTACGTCGATATCGTGTCGGGTGAGGCGCTCTTCTCGTCGGTGCACAAGTTCGACAGCGGGACCGGCTGGCCGAGCTTTGTGAGTCCCATCGAGCCGGCGAACATTACGGAGCACAGCGACAACAACTACGGTATGCGGCGCGTGGAGGTGCGGTCCACGAGCGCGGACTCACATCTCGGGCATCTCTTTCCCGACGGCCCTGGTCCCACGGGGCTTCGCTACTGCATCAACTCGGCGTCGCTCCGGTTTGTCCCGCGCGCACGGCTCGAGGCAGAGGGGTATGTGCAGTATCTGTCGTTGTTTGTGGGGAGGGGCACGTGACAGTACGCACGAATCCCACCCTCGAAAGCGCGACCCTAGCTGGCGGCTGCTTCTGGTGCATCGAGGCGGTCTTCCGGCTCCTGCGCGGCGTGCATGTCGTTGAGAACGGCTACAGCGGCGGGCGTCGGCCGAATCCGACGTATGAGCAGGTGTGCAGTGGTGTCTCGGGGCACGCCGAGGTGATTCGCGTGGAGTTTGATCCCACGCAGATCACCTTCCGGCAACTGCTCGACGTGTTTTTTACGGTGCACGATCCCACGACGCTCAATCGACAGGGGGGCGACGTCGGGACGCAGTATCGATCGGCGGTGTTCACCCACTCTGCTGAGCAACAGGCGGTGGCACTCGCGACCATCGCGGACTTTACCGCGGCCGGCACCTGGCGCGGAGCCATCGTAACGGAGGTGACGCCGATCGTAAACTACTTTCCGGCGGAGGCGTACCATCAGGATTACTATGCGAGAAATCCGCAGAACGCCTATTGTGCCG